>NZ_CP012371.1:0-321011 GCF_000619905.2 Nitrosospira briensis C-128
CAACTTCGTAGCGCTTGTCGCCAATGGCGTAGAGGTTGACGCTATCCCCATCCATTCCTTTTTTTTCATCTTTTATCGACCGCACGATGGCGAGTCCGGAAACTTCAGCGATGGGCAAGTTATATTGTTCCGTCACGGTCAGCGCTTTCTTCGGATCCCCGGCAATATCATTCGGGGCGGAGAACGCATTGCCAAGGCCTCCCAGCATGGCGAAGACATAAGTGCAGGTGGCAAGGGCCAGCCGTGCGGGGAACCTCGTTGTGGTTACCGGGTGGCTGAAGGTAAGCTTATTCACGCTTACTCCCGTATTTCCATCTGGTTTCGCCCCTCGGATCTGGTCGCTCGTGGCTGATTTCTCAGCACTCGCAAGCGTTGCTTGGCATAGTCGATCATCTCTTGCGCACGCTGAATGTTTTGTTGCTCGCCGCTGGGCAGTTCATCGTTGGTCTTGATGATATAGCGGTCACGCACATCGATGATTTTGTTCTTGAGCAGGCTATCCGAACCATTTGAACCGTAGAGTGTGGTCAGATAATCGCCAAGGCGCTTTCTGAATTTTGCATCGAGTTCGGGCGTGCCAAACAATTTATCGAACAGTATGCGAGGCGCGTTGGCAACCTCGGCGTACGAATAGCTGCGCGCCGTGCCACCAGGACCATCATAGTCGAACGTGTTGTCCACATCCCAGACGACGAGTTTCCATTTACCGCTCGGCGCATGAAAATACAGTATATCGTTATTGAAATTTCCGTAGGCGCTATCCCAATGACCCACGGTTGTGGCGAATGCCGCGTAATTCATGATCGAATCGAGATCGAGAACTTTGCCAAGTTCCGATGGGCTGGCGGCGGCATCCACGCGTGCCTTGAGGCCATCGGCTCCATTAATGTGAGCGAGGGCCTTCAGCAGGTCTTCCGCATTTGCCTCGTCGATCTTTTTCCCATCCATATATTCAGGTTCGAGGCAGGGATAGGTAAAGCCCTCATTTCCGTTGCCGACCTTGAGTGCGCAGCCATGCGCCATTGAGAAGAAGGTAGGTTTCTCGTCGTCGTAACGCATTTTGAAGAAACCCTTGTCGAGTGGTTCGGCGATAAGGTAGGCGCGAACAAAGCGGTTATTGCAGACATTATCCGCGTCGTTGGTGCAGAACTGGAACTCGACGAGCGCGTAGGCGGTACGGTAAGCGGGGGGCCCTCGAAGCGTGGTTCTGGCGGTGTCCTCCGTCTTGGCGCCGGCCCACGTTGCGACGAATTCGCGTGCCAGCATACCGTTACCGCTGTCGTGCTCGCTGCTCGAGTCGTTGTAGCTGCGGCGCAGGCTCAACTCTTCGAGGCCATGCAAGGTACGGGCCTTGATTGCTGCGCCGGTCTGCTCGTCGTAATTGACCTCGTGCCAGTCCTCGCTTCCTTGCCGGGTATAAACACCCTTTGCCTTGTCGAAGGAAACGCTGAACTGCAATCGCGGAATGCAGCGCGAACTGTTGCCGCGCACCTTGATAGCGACATTACTCATGGTAACGTCATTGAATGTAAAGTCGCGCGCATGAGCCCATTTGACATTGGCGGCCTTACGGCATCCATTGTTCTTCTCGTCTTCGTGAAGCCGGTTCCAGACAGCCTGGTTCATGCGGATGGAAATCTTGTGCACTTCTCCGTTGAATAACCTGCTTTCGGTAAGCGCCCATAGATCGTTACCCGATGGCTCCGGCGACCCCGTTTCTGCGGCAGGCTGTACGGTGGACTGCGCACCGCGCTTTAGCGGTTTTTGTGCGAAGGAGGGATCGACATCGAAGAAAAGGCTGAGGCAAACCGTAATGCAGCAAGCTGACAAAATCCATTTCTTGTCCATTAAAACCTCGGCTCCCGGGTGTACTTCAGTCCAATAGGCAACCTGCCGAAAGCCGGTAAGATTGCACCTCGGGAGAATAACCTGACTTCTCCTCCAGGCAGCGGTGCCTGTAGCCCGGCAGCGGCGATCCCGTGCCGGGCTGTTTTCTGTCGATATTGCAAGGTGGACCGTTCAGCCTGCGCGAAAACATGCACATCTTTAAGTCGCAGGATTGCTGGCCATGCTGCGCTAACGCGAATAACGTAAATGCGATCGACACAAGCCTCACCAGCGATCAAGGTTATAACTCAGCCTGAAAAACAGCGTCACCGTCCTCTTGACCAAGCTGGAATCAAAAGCAGCTTCGGGTTGCCGTGGTACAGCGCGGCACTTTCCCGATTTCCTTCAAGTCCGACAGGCTGCTAGGGCTCCAGTCTGGCATCCATCGTGATCTTTGCCTTCAGGAGCTTGGATACGGGGCATCCAATTTTGGCCTTGTTGGCAATCTCCTCAAACTGCGCTTTATCCACGCCGGGAATTTTTGCCGAGACGGTAAGATGGCTTGCGGTGATTTCGAATCCTTCCCCTGCCTTGTCGAGCGTAACCTCTGCGTGCGTTTCGATCTTCTCCGGTGTCAGGCCCGCCTCGCCGAGCATTAACGAAAGCGCCATTGAAAAACAACCGGCGTGCGCAGCGCCGATCAGCTCTTCGGGATTGGTGCCTTTACCATTTTCGAATCTGGATTTGAAACCATAAGGCGCTTCCTTGAGTACGCCGGTTTCGGTGGAAATGGTACCGCCTCCATCCTTGATGCCGCCTTTCCAGACTGCCCATGCTTTCTTGGTTGTCATAATCGCTCCTCATATGGTAAGAAAGGTTGCTTGCGGGAAAATCCTGAATCCGGCAGTTGACCGCTCATTTGTCAACCAAGCGCAATAACGGGAGCGGATTTTTCGTTTTCCTTGAGCTTCACCTGGTCCAACAGCCGGATTCAGGATAAATGGCCAATGATCGATTTGTGGAAAAAACGACCACATTGCATCATGGATCTCTGTTCGTCTGTTCGGTACCTCACCGATGAGCGAATAAAGCGAAGAGGATTTTTTAAGTAATCGACGGGAAAAGCCATACTCCGCCAGAAACTATGGCAGGGATGCGGGTTTCGCACCGAGCACGGTGGTTTTCTACCGGGAATCCGGGTCGGGTCGCCCATTCCATAATATCGCTACGCCAATAATAGCCGATAAAATCGAGCCCACGAAAATCGCGATCTTGACGGCAGCATAATCGCCTTCCTGGGGAAAAGCCTGGCTTGCTATGAATAGAGACATGGTAAAGCCGATTCCGGCCAGCGCGCCGGCGCCGGCCAATTGCCGCCAGGAGTAATTGGCCGGCTTGGCTGCGATACCCAGCCATACTGTGGCAGCGGTGGCGGCAATAAACCCGAGCGGCTTGCCGATCACCAGCGCCATGGCCGTACCCATCATCAATGGCAAGTGGCCGCTGAATACATCGGTATCGACTACTACCCCCGCATTAGCCAGGGCGAACACCGGCAGCACCAGAAAGCTCGATCTCGGCGCGACATGGCGAAGCATGCGGTCGGCGGGCGATTCGAGCCGATCATGTATCGCGTCCAGCGCTTCCAGAGAGGGTTCGGAAGGCCCGTACCGCAGAACTTCTTTGCCGCGCTGCGTTTCCGCAGTCAGGATGGCATCGGCTTGCAGCATCAGGGCCCGAAGATTGGGCGGTGGCCGGGTCGGAATGAAGACGGCAAGAATAACGCCGGCCAGGGTGCCATGTATTCCACTGGAATATACGCATATCCATAAACCGATGCCGAGCAAGACATAGGGAGACGCGCGGTATATGCCGCCCTTGTTGAGTAGCACCAGCAATCCTATAATTGCGGCCGCGCCGGCGAGATAGCTGAAGTGGAGGCTGCCGGAATAAAAGATCGCTACGACGATGATGGCGCCAATATCGTCGACAATAGCGGCCGCAGTGAGAAAAACGCGAAGCTCTATGGGGACGCGCCTGCCCATCATGATTATCAACGCGACTGCAAAGGCAGTATCCGTTGCCATCGGCACGCCCCAGCCGAGCGACCACGCCCCTGCCGGACCCTCGGGCACCAGTATCAGGTACAGCATGGCGGGCACAGCCATACCACCAATGGCGGCGGCAATCGGCAACATCGCTGCGCGCCGGCTCGCAAGATGGCCAACGGTGAATTCCCGCTTGATTTCCAACCCCACGACCAAGAAGAAAATGACGAGCAGCCCGTCATTTATCCAATGCCGCAGGGAGAGTTCGAACCCGGTGCCGGCGAAAGTAAATCCCAGGGGCTGATTCCATAAATCATTGAAGCCCGGGCCGATCATGGAATTGCTCAGCATGACTGCGAGCGCGGTGGCCAGCAGCAGCATGATACCGGTCGAGGGCGCCCATTTGGCGAAGTCCAGTGCAGCCGAGTGGACTACATGACCCAGCGACCCAAGCATCGCCTCGGAAAGAGAACCGGCCTCCCAGGGGCCGTCATAGCGCCGGTCATTGATGAAGAGGGTTGGCGTGATAGTGACGCCGCTGGCGGCCGCGCTGGCAATATCCGCATCCACGCGGGCTTTGGCTCGGGCGGCAATGTCGCCCTCTTGTGACGCCATGTCCGCACCAAGGCTCAAATCCGCGGCGAGGGTACGAAGGTCTTCTTCGGTCAGTTTGCTTGAACGCGCCATCAGCGCGACATGCACGTTCCAGAAGTGCACCGGATCGCTACATGATTCCACCAGTTCGGCTGCACTGCGAGCCATATCGTTTCCCGTCAATGGCCGATGACGAAATACATAGCGCATGCGGTTGCCGAACCGGTTGCGCATCTTGGCGACGCCCTCGTGGGCTACGCGAGAGAACGGGTCGTCGTAGCTGCCGTATTCGACCAGCGTGATCTCGGCATCCGGCGGACCCAGGATATGGTCGTTCGCCTCGTCCACAGGCCGGTCGAGCCGGTTTGACGGAGCTTCGGGTGTCACTTCAGAGGCCGCGCGAGGGGGTGTGTTGCTATCTGGACAGGAAAAGCTGGATTCGGGTCGTGGTTTTGCACGACCCCGATTGCGCAACGATTGCGACGCGATCAGTAGATCGACAGATCGCTCGGCATTTCCATGAATGAGGGAGATGCATACTCCTGGTCGCTCATTCGCTCGATTGCCCTGGATAATGCGTCCCGGAGTTCGCGAGCCTGCTCTGCCTGCATGACGTAAGGTCTGCCCGGGTCGGCTTCGGCCAGTTTTTGCTGCTCATGAGATAAAAATGGAAAGCGAACAGAGAGCAAGCCATCGAGTGGCTCAGTTTTGACTTCCCAGCCGGTTATCGGGAATTGAAAAAGATCGTCGCCCATGAGAACACCTTTCATTAATTTGGAAAACCGAAGTCTAGCAAAGGAAGCTTTATTACTTCGTTCACTAACGCACATACGGCGGCAGCGGGCGATGGTAGAAGAATAGGTGCGGATGCTGGAAGTTCTGGTTCCGGCAAACAGCCGTGATTGTTGCCGGAAGGTGTGCTGTCAACAATGCCGTGCCTGGGCGGTATTATCCTCAATCCGGTAGTTGTAGCGGCCTCATCCGGAAGGTGAGTGCCAATAATATGAAATATTGTTATTAATCATAACACTGATCTATTAAATGAGCGGTCAACTACCGGATTTGGGATTATCGGTAGAGCATATAGGGGATATCGTCCGATGAAAGCTTTTCAACTTGAGGATACTTGCGGCATAGGCGGCCTGATGTTGCGCTGTAATCTTGAGAAACCCGAACCGGGCCCTGACGAGGTGCTGATTCGAGTACGCGCCGCTTCGCTGAATTTTCGCGATTATATCGTGGCCCATGGCCAGTACCCGGTCGGGGTGAAGCCTTGCGTCATTCCGCTTTCGGATGGCGCCGGTGATGTGGTTGAGGTCGGGATAAGCGTCACAACCGTCAAGGTGGGCGATCGCGTTGCAGGGTGCTTTTTTCCCGACTGGGTATCGGGCCCATTGACGCAGGAAATCTTTCAACGCTCGCTTGGCGGACCGCTCGATGGCATGCTGGCCGAATATGTGGTGCTTCCCCAACGTGCGGTCATACCGTTTCCGGAGCATCTGTCTTACCAGGAAGCGGCAACCCTGCCGAATGCCGGCGTGACCGCATGGCATGCGCTGGTCAAGGCCGGACGCATTCGGGCGGGCCAGACCGTGCTCCTGCTGGGTACGGGCGGGGTAAGCCTGTTCGCTTTGCAGTTCGCGAAGTTGCACAGCGCAATCGTCATACAGACTTCAAGCAGCGACGAGAAGCTGGAGCGGGCCAAGGCAATGGGAGCCGATTATCTTATCAATTACGAGAATACGCCGGAGTGGGATGAGGAAGTCATGAAGCTCACCGATGGGCGAGGCGTGGATATCGTGGTGGAAGTGGGAGGCGCACAGACGCTTGAACGCTCCCTGAGGGCGGCGCGTTTTGGCGGAATGGTGACGTTGATCGGGCTGATGGCGGGTTTCGGGAAAATTGATCCTTTACCGTTGATACTGCGCTCGATACGTATGTATGGTATCAATGTCGGCTCTGCCGACATGTTCCGCGCAATGAATCTCGCGATTGCCACTTCCGGATTGCATCCGGTGATTACCCGCACATTCCCGTTCGACCACGCAAACTATGCCTATGCCTATCAGTTCAATCAGACCGAGGATCATTTCGGGAAAACCGTCATTACCGTCTGACCGGTAATGCTGCGTCCGCCATCCCGATCATGGCATTGTGCCTGCGAGCAGCCTGTGCAGATGAATTGAAGATGGCTGCGCGCTAGACATAATAGGTCCACCATCTTCCCCTATGGCTTGACTTGATGGTGGCAAACCAACGGCAAACCGGATAGAGCAGCGTAGTTATCGCAATCCAGATCAAATAGACGATGGGAAGGCTGAAGCCCCACCAGGGCGGGAAAAAAACCGGAATCGTCATGAATGAGCTGGTATCGCCGCTTATCGCATAGCCGAATACAATAACCAGAACATGAATGACATATAGATGGAGAACGTAATAAAACAGGGGCACGCGTCCGAAGGTGATTAAAAAATTTCCCAAGAGCCCATGCCGCCGTTCGAATACCGAAAGCAGGATGAACATGGCCCCCAGGGTCATCAACAGGAACAGCAGGGAAGGGGGGTATTTTGTCGTGCTCAGAAAGGAAAAAAGCGTGAACAAGGTTGTTTCCTGGGTGGACCAGGACGAAGGGTCGCCATAGGTATTGTAAACGCGTAAAGTGACGAAGGCCGCGATGAGGACGGCACCGGATACAAGTGCTAGCTGTTTCCTTATCCTGGGCGTTGTCAGCATCAAAGGGCCGAAGGCGTAGCCCGCCGCCATCACCCCGATCCAGGGGATGAGGGGATACATTACCGGAAAGCGCGGAATATGGAGCACGTTTAACACCCATCCCTGCCATCCGAGCGATCCGTCCGCCATTTCAAAGTCCTCGAGCCGTATACCATCGAGCAGATTGTGCCCGGCAATCATACCAATACCCAGAACGGCGATCGACCACAAAGGCATATGGACGAGCCCGGCCAGCACGACCATTGACCACCCCAAGGCCCAGATGACCTGCAAATCCATCTGGCTATAGTCCAGATTGAAAAACCAGGCAAAGCGGACAACCGTAAGCTCGAGAATGACGAGCCAGAGCCCCCGGGTGAACAATCTGGCGGCAAGTTGATGGCGGTCCGGGCTGTGAGCAGCCGATAAAAAGGCGCTGGTGCCCGCCAGGAAGACAAAGGTCGGCGCGCAAAGATGCGTTACCCAGCGGGTGAGAAACAGGGCGGAATCCGTGCGCGAAAGATCGGTAGGACTAAAATCGGCATCCAGGAAATACCAGCGCACATGATCCAGCGCCATGAGGACGATGACCAGTCCACGCATTAAATCCACAGACGCGATGTGGGGGATCCTTGACGGAATTGCCGAAGACGGATGATTCAAAGCGGATAACCCGGTATCGCTGACGCCAGTCGTATTCCCCATCATTTTAAAATATGCCTCTGTATCATTTTCAGCTTGACGACTGCTCAGCTTATGTAGGTCGGGCTGCGCCCGACGATCAAGAAACCATGTCGGGCGCAGCCCGACCTGGTTTCAGGATGGGACGGCTTCTCAGTGAACTGATGATCTTACTTGCACCTTAACCAAAATTAGAACAATTTCGATCATACAAGGGTGGGTGGAGCGTAGCGCAACCCATCATTTGGCTATTCTCATACCCTACCACGCTGGCGTCACGCCGGTATCCGGTCGTGATTAATGTGTGGTGTTGCGTGCTTTTGATGGGTTGCGCTTTGCCCCATCCATACTGCTGAAAACCGTATGGAAGCATATTTTAAAATAGCGCCTCGACGTTGAGCTTCAAAGGTGTATAATTTTTCGATAGGGCAATCAGTATACGTTGCCGGCTGTCGGACAGCCTGATTCAGCCCTATTCAGCCAGCCTCACTTTTCATGCCGCTTTCCCATTCCACGCCGGTCCGGTGTATACCAAGGTTGGTACTTGTCAGTTCTTCAGTAGCAGCGTATCCGAGCATTGCAAGACGCAGATGGGGATTAACGACTTTTCGCTCCATGTAGGGTAAACCTTGGCCGAGCCTGGCTCGGCAGTTCTTACCCGCGTCAGAATTTTTTTATGATCGCCAAGGCGTTATTTATCAGGGCGGGGCTGGAAGGAGCCACGCTAACGCAGCCTGGTCAGGAACAAGATGAGATACGGGCGAGCGTGGGATCGCCTGTAAAAACGCCGGTGCAATAAAACGCCCCCGGCTAATCCATGGAAGAGCCATGCACAGATGATTTTTAGCTCCCCGAAGTTCATTCTGCTGTTTCTACCGATCGCGTTCCTCGGTTACTTCGCATTGAATCGAATGCGGCTTGTCCTCGCGGGCAAGGCATGGCTGGTGGCGGTAAGCCTTTTTTTTTATGCGTATTGGAACATGGCATACCTGCCGATTCTCGTCGGGTCCATATTATTCAACTTCGCTGTCGGCACTCATCTTTCTTCAAACTTTGCGGCAGGATATTCGCGGTTCCCGCCCCGTCTTGTTCTGGCTGGCGGCATTGTCGCAAACCTTGGCTTGCTTGGATACTTCAAGTACGCCAATTTTCTGACCGATAACATCAATGCCGCTTTCAATGTTGGCCTTGCTCTACCCGACATTTTGCTGCCGCTGGGCATCAGTTTTTTTACCTTCACGCAAATCGCCTACCTCGTTGACAGTTATCGCGGCGAAGCCAGGGAATATGATTTCCTGAATTACGCACTGTTTGTCACTTTCTTTCCTCATTTGATAGCAGGTCCCATTCTGCATCACCATGAGATGATGACGCAGTTCAAATCGCGCTGGAACCTGGCGGTGCGCTACCGCAATATTGCCCTCGGGTTGTTCATTTTCAGCATCGGCTTGTTCAAGAAGGTGGTCATCGCGGATACCTTTGCAATCTGGGCAAATGCCGGGTTCGATGGCGAAACGGCGCTTGATTTTTTCAGTGCCTGGGCCGCCAGCCTTTCCTATACCTTTCAGCTTTATTTCGATTTCAGCGGCTACTGTGACATGGCGATCGGGGCGGCATTGCTGTTCAACATCTGGTTGCCCATCAATTTCAATTCTCCTTACCAGGCATTGGATATCCAGGATTTCTGGCGAAGGTGGCACATTACGCTCAGCCGCTACCTGCGCGATTACCTCTATATTCCGCTGGGCGGCAATCGTTGCTCCACTCCCCGGGTTTACCTGAACCTCATGGCAACCTTCATATTGGGCGGCCTCTGGCACGGTGCAAGCTGGATGTTCGTGATGTGGGGCGCGTTTCACGGTGTTGCACTCGTTCTGCATCGGGCATGGAGCGGGCTGGGCCTGCGTATGCCGAAAGCATTGGCATGGCTGTTGACATTCAACTTCATCAACTTTACCTGGATTTTCTTTCGGGCCAATACGCTGGAAGATGCGCTCAGGGTCATACGTGGAATGGCGGATGTGGGTTCGCTCCTTCATTTTTCGGCAATGGACGTGCAAACCAGCGGCCTGATGTGGGGCGGCTGGTTTTCCGATCATCTCCTGAGGTGGCTGCCTGCCGGTCTTGCCGCGAACGTGTTCTGCTTCACGGCGATCCTGCTTACGCTGGGAATCATCAGCCGGAAGAACTCTTTCGAGCTGATGGCGGACGGCCATGGGACCGCAAAACTATCGGGTGCGCTGCTGTTGTTTTGCATTGCCATGTATTGCACGATGGTAACGACGAGCTCGATATTTCTTTACTTCAATTTCTAAGCGCTTTCTAAGCGGCTCCGCATGAAAAAAAGAGTTTTAATGTTCGTTTGCGTCGCCTTGCTTGCATTGGCGGTGGTGCCCGTGATCAACCTGAGCATGCTGAACGGACAGAAGAATGAGGGTCAGGAATGGTGGAGCGAATCCGTGCTCTACAATTTCGATTTTGCGTTGGCTTTGCTGAGCCGTTTTTCCTATCCTCACGGAATTTCCACTAACCCGAGCCAGGTATTCATCGGAAAAGAAGACTGGCTTTACCTCGGGGAGCAGTACAACAAAACCGTCGCTCAGGGACGTCACGGGACAACGGCCAAGGATGCGCAAATTGCCGGGTTGATAGGGAGTGCGACCGAATCCTGGAGCCAGTGGCTGAATCAAAAAGGCGTCAGCATGTTTCGGGTCATGCTGGGCCCCGACAAGGGAACGATCTATCCCGAGTTTCTACCGGACTGGGCGCAACCTGCCGCCCACTCTGCAACGGATATGTTACTGGCCAATGTCAGCCAGGGGCTCTATGTCGACACCAGAATGGCCTTGCGAGCGGCAAAGTCTCAGTTTCCCGAATCGCTCTACTACAAAACAGACACGCATTGGAACAGCCTTGGCGCCTGGGTGGCTTTTAGTGCTTTCGAAACGGAAATTGCTCGCGCCGAGGAAGGGTTGCGGCGACTTACCGAGCAACCGATACGTCGTTTCATGGTGAATGAGCGCCAGGGAGGGGATTTGGCGAAATTCCTGAGATTGAAGGAAACATTGCGAGATACGGAGGTGGTCATCAGGATTATCAGTGATCGCCCCATTGAAACCGAGCAGTATGATTTCGATACGGGCAGCCTCAAGCAATCCGGGGGCAATCCTCAAATTCATACCGCGCGACGTCCATTACTCGTTAAATCGAAACATGCCTTGAATGAGAAGAGAGTGCTGTGGTTACGTGATTCCTTCGGGACGGCGATGTCACCCTTTATGGCTGCCACTTTCACCGAAACGCTACAACTGCATTATGACGAGGCGCATCCGGAGGTGTTTGCCCGCCTGGTGGAAACCTTCAAGCCGGATTACGTATTCATCACAGTGGTAGAGCGCGCAGCCCGCCGGAAGCGGTTCGGAACGCCTCCACCCCCCATGGTTGCTTCAAGGGAGCCGGAAGTGATCGCCCCGCCAAGCGAAGGTTTTCTGTCTCAAATCAGCTATAGGGAATAAGAGGTTGCGGAAGCGCCGCCATTTCATGCACGATTTGAAAGAATGGTGTCTTGCCCTTTCAGGATGAGGCCTGCTTATCCATTAACCTCATTCCACTTTGCCGCTGCAAGGCAAACCGCTTCGCGCAGGGTTGGGCCGTTCGTCTTGATCTCGTCGCAATACAAGGTGAAGCTGCCGCCATATTGCGGGGTGGGGCGGCTATAAGT
Source organism: Nitrosospira briensis C-128 (assembly GCF_000619905.2). Taxonomy (NCBI): domain Bacteria; kingdom Pseudomonadati; phylum Pseudomonadota; class Betaproteobacteria; order Nitrosomonadales; family Nitrosomonadaceae; genus Nitrosospira; species Nitrosospira briensis. Next base: position 11,584 of record NZ_CP012371.1, read on the forward strand.
TGCCTGGTCGCAGTATTCGCCTAACCAGTCCAGTATCTCGCTATCTGATAGATCAAGGGGAGCCGGGCGGTGTTCGGTCCATGTCTCCATCCAGTTCATCCAACGCCCGGCCCCATTTTCCATCATCGCGCTTTTCCTCGTGCTTACCTTGTTTACCCTTTCAAATCGGGCTCAGTTCCGCGCCAGGCACGGCCTGGACATTTCTTTGTGCGTTTCCTTCTCGCGACCGCTTGTCTTTCCACGCCACCCGGGGCTTACTGGATCGAGGCTATGCCGGATCGGGCTACACGTCTGTTTCGCGGATGCTGCGAACACCTGGACCAAACAAACCGAGGTGTTGCAGCACGGAGAGCATATTACAAGTTAATCTTGTAATTGTCAAGGAAAACTTGTAACATGTGTACCCGCGCTACAAGTTCGAACCGAGGGATTGCGGATTTGCCTTAACGGCGGTGATTTTATCGGCTTGGTATTCTTACGAAAGGCGACACATCGGAGTCACGTTGATGTGTCCGTCCCGGGCCATACTCCACCACTTGGTTGTCTTTTAAAATAACCGAGTAATCCGAGATATCCCGGTAATAGCCGCCAAAAAAAGTCCAGGGAGTAGTGTTCCGGTCAACGTAAAGCAGTACCTCATACTCGCCGCTTTGCTGGTAGCCATCAGGGCTACCGATAGCGCCCAGGACCTCCGATTTTGTCATGCCTTCATGCAGGCGGTTCATTTTTGGTCCCATGGCGCATGAAGAAAGGATCAATATGCTGAGCAGGGCGACAATGGCGGATTTCATAGTGGGCTCCGAAGGATATAAATAATTATTTTAAAAACCGTTACCGCGAGCAGTGGGTCCGAGACATGCTAACTCTCCAATTCCTTGATGAGCACGGCGACTTCGGCCACATCCGCAAGAATTTCCTTTACCGCTTGCTCAAGCGTATAGCTACGCTTTTCCGCTTCACGCAATTGTTGAGGGAATTGCATAATATATTGATCTCGCTTCGCGCGAGCCTTTTCGGAAACATGAAAAGCAAACAGCATCTCTATGCTGTCGTAGGGAATGCCGCTGGAAGGTTTCATATCGTTAAGGTCTTGATTGGGTTGGTCGCACTATCGTTATTAATCATTCCCTGACTTCTCTTCAGGGCTGCTTACCAGCAGCCTGCCGGACTTAAAGGAAATCAGTTGCAAAAGCGTCTGGCCTGTTCATATTTCGCCGCTTTTCGGTCAATAGAATAACTATTGGCCTTCAAAATCCGCAAAATCTGCCCTTAACCAGTCATTTTTTCGCTGCGATTCTTCAAGTCCGACAGATTGCTAGCTTCGGCGCCTGTCGAATTTCCGCCTATCCATCTGATGCCGGTCGTGCAACCTTCTATCTGACTGCCGTCTTTCCCCGGCCCTTTGTTCCTGCCTGGGACATCCGACGCGGAGGAAAAGCAGGTGATGGATGAGCGGCTAGATCGGGAACAGGCAACGGCTTCAGGTCGAGCATAGCCTCCGCCCTTTCCACAGACCCTTCGCCGACAAGGGCCTTGCTTATTGTTACCAGGCGGGCAGCGTCTTCTTTCGACATGCGCCGCATTGCTTCAATAACCTGATCGATAAGCGGGTCATGATCCGAGCTGGGTTTTTCGGCATTGGCTTTGGCGGATAGGCCTGCTTTTATGCCCCTGCGTTCACCATGTGCTTTCCCTCCAGGCAACGCCGGTGTCTCCGAGGACGTTCCGAAGTGCGTCACCGTTGGCGACAACTTGAGTATCTCCGCGATCCTGTTCAACCTTTTTCCGCGAGGCTGGGTTGCGCCCGCTTCCCATTGCTGAACAGCCTGCGGCGATACACCTACCAGATCAGCCAACTGGGACTGGTTCAAGTTAAGCTTTTCACGCCCCTCCCGAATTATTTTCGCAATATCCATGCATTCATAATACAAGCAACTCTTGCAATGCGCTTACAAGAATAACTTGACTGAACAAGTAAAACTTGTAATAATGCCCTTTATTGGAGATCGCCGATTAAAAAAGGTTTCATTATCCGATCCGACAGTCGGATTACCGGATTCATGTTCAGTTACCGTCGAATAAATGGAGTTATCCCGTGAATTATTACGAACGATATTGCGGCGACTATCAGCGGGACACCGCACACTTATCTCTAGCAGAGCACGGCGCTTACACAATGCTGCTCGATACCTATTTTAGCGTAGAAAAGCCCTTGCCCAAGGAATTGCCCAGCCTCTACAGGGTGTGCAGGGCAATGACGCGGCTTGAGCAGCACGCCGTGAAGGCGGTTGCCGATCAGTTTTTTCCTGTTTCCGAGATGGATGGTTTGCGCCATAACCATCGTGCCGACCGCGAGATTGCCAAGGCCCGGCCCAAAATAGAGGCGGCACGCATCAACGGCAGAAAAGGCGGCCGTCCGCCAAAAGAGTCCTTCCAGCAAACCCGGCGGGAGGCCCAGGACATACCCGATGGGTTATCCACGGCTTCCGGCGATATAGCCGCCGCAATACCTGCTGGGGAGCCCGGTGGCAAAGCTCACCAGCACCAGCACCAATACCAACCCCATCAAGATAGAGACTGTAGTTCTATACGAACTATTTACTCGCCCGAAGAGCAGGTGTGTGTATCCGGCATCGCGTCTGGTGTTACTTCCACGATTATTTCCAACATCTATTCCAGCCCCACCCAACCCTTTGAAGCCAGAAGCCGAAATTCAGTGCCGCCGGGCGCGGCAGGGGCCTGTTGCAAGGCTTTGGCCCGGCATGGGGTCCAAGGCAGCAATCCTCATCATCCGACATTGCTTGCGTTATTGCAGGCAGGCGCGGTGGAGGATGAATTTGTGCAGGCGGCGAAAAACGCCGTTGCAAAGGGAAAGGAGAATTTTGCTTATGTCATAGGTACGGTAAAGCGCCAGCGCGAGGAGGCTGCAAGACTGGTCTTGCATCAGGGGCGGATGCCCAACAGGCAGGAATTGCTCGAATCATCGAACAGGACTGCGACGAAAGGATGGCTGCCGCCGGAGTTGAGGCTGGCGGAAGCCGGAGAGCCGCAATCGAAGGAAGTCCAGCATGCAAGCTGACGATTTTCAGAAATTTCACGACGGGATTGCCGGGGTAATGGGGTTTTATGGCAAAAGCGTATCGACCTTTGCGCTGGATATATGGTGGACTGCGCTCAAGAAGCATGACCTGGCTGCGATTGTGGATGCTTTCAACCGGCATCTGGCGAATCCGGATGCGGGACAGTTCGCGCCCAAACCGGCTGACATCATCCGCATGTTGCAAGGCTCGACGCAGGATGCCGCGCTGAGAGCCTGGGCCAAGGTCGATCAGGCCGTGCGGCAAGCGGGAACGTACTGTGACGTGGTGTTCGACGACGCGTTGATCCACCGGGTGATCCACGACATGGGCGGCTGGATTGCGCTTGGAACCAAAGCCGAGGATGAATGGCCGTTTGTGGCAAAGGAATTCGAGAATCGCTACCGCGGTTTCCGTTCCCGCAGCGAGCGCCCGCAATACCCTTCCACACTAATCGGCATCGCGACAGCCCATAACAACCTGAAGGGTTTCCGCAACGACAGACCGCTGTTGATCGGGAACGAGCAGTTGGCGAAGCAGGTGCTGCGTGGGGGAATGGACCAGCCGGCGCTGGGTTTGAAACGCATGGGCGATGATCTGGACGAGGCTATTGGAGAAGCATTGCATAGCCGAAATGGGCAGGAGAAATATCAGGTTGAGCGATGTGGCGTCGAGGGGCAATAGAAGTTTGTGAAGTCATATTTAAACATGGAGAAGGTGTAAGCAATGGATGCAGGGAAAAATACCAGAAATATCAGCACCTGCAGGATGCAGGAAGAATATTCGATACATCGGAGCGGCGAAAGAAAATGAATATCGCCAGCACAACAACCAGGGCGACCAGTGCGACCAGGGCAAGTAACGGCTCAGTGCATCTCGAACACTGGGAATATGGAAATCCCGAAGAGGTTGCCGCTCGCAGGCAGGCGCAGTCGTGCCATGGCTGCCGACATGAAGAAACTATCCATCTTGGCTCGCAACATACGAAATATTGCGGGAAAGGGCGGAAGCATGGGAAACATTGTGCGTTATATCAACCAGAAGGAATATGACAATGATATTTAATGATCCGCAGCACGCCCTCGGATGGGCTTATGAAACCTGCAGCAGGCCGATCGTGAAAATCTCGTCGGTGAATGCCATGCGTGGAACCGATGGGGCGGGGGAGGGGGCCAACGGCGAGCTGACGGCGTACGATCGGCACGCGCAAGCAGCATTGATACTCGGGCTGTGCGAACGCGTATTGCCCGCATTGCACATGGCCTACGTGAGCGTGCAATTCGGCAGGGAAGCAAGCGGTCTTGATTTGCTGGCGCGCCATCTGGCCGCAAATTTTGGCACGGGAATGCATAGCCGAAGAGGCACTGAACAAATAATCCGCAGCTACTGCGGGGAAAAGTCAGGTTTGCGCGAGCTCAGAAAATCTATGGCGTGCGGGATGCTCAAGGCGGCGTCGTTGCGCAACCGCGGCTACGACGCGCTGGATATGATCCATAACCAGGCCGTGGATATCTTGCAAAAAGAAATGGAGAGCCGCGATTTGTTGCGGAGCCCGATGGTTGGCGAGATGGCGTAGTGGGTGGCGCGGGTGTATGCCAACCGGGTACGCCACCGCAGGGCAATTGGATCTTCACCGGTAGGTTCGCTAGCGCACAGAGCAACAATTTGAGTCGTGTAATGTTCAAGATGAAAGAGAAAACGACCTCCGGTCGCTGCTACCTCGGCCTTGTCCGATGTTGATTCTGGTGGCGAAGGATGGAGGAGGGAAAACCAGGCTTATCGGTTGATGCCGATAAGCCTGGTTTTCAGCCCCCCATCCATTCTGCCGGTACATTGAGGATGTACTTGTGTTTTTTTTGCTGGGAAAGTGAGCAAAACCTATATTTACCCATCCTCTGAGAGCGCGGGCCGGAATTGCCGATGAGCATATTAAAGAGCGAAAATCATGAATACAAAAAAGACAGTGACCGCTGTTTCCATGGCAGTGGGGGCGCTATTGATAACGACGCTCGTGGGCTGCGAGACTCATGAGCCGCAGGAAGAAGTTCGGTCCGTTGACTGGTATGAAGCACATGACCCCGAGCGCGCTGCGAAGCTGAATGAATGCAAGACCAGTCCGCGCAGCATTGACGCAACACCCAATTGCGTGAACGCGAGCCGCGCGGAAAATAACGCAAGAGCCAACACCCAGTGGGGTACGTCAAGTGAAGGGGTTAGAACGGTGCCCACCCTCCCCAGTCCCAACTGACTCTGCCTCGCTGCTAGTTGATGAGTGGATGGCTGCCCTGCCTCGTGATCGAGAATTTTCCAGTTTGTATCGTATTTCCATACGGAGCAGCCCCCTGCCTTGGGATTCTCACCAGCCGCCTCCGGGTTTGTCATGGAGTCTTGCATCTGTTGGAAGGCAATGACTATCACTACGGAGCAACCGGGGGAAGCTGGGGGAATTGGAGGAAGGGATAACCTCGATTGAGGCTTGATAGGGAATTAAAGCCGGGGAATAGTCATGCGTCTAACGGCGATAGGAGAGCTTGGCTATATGGTGCTACTCGTTGTGGCGGGTCATCTTGTTGCGGAGATCTTCTCCCCATCGAGGGAATATATCGGTATGAATGCCGAATTGGTCGAGAGCCCGCCCGACTGACTGATCGATTATTTGTTCCAGCGTTGTGGGCCTTGAGTAGAATGCGGGCACGGGGGGGAAAATGATGCCACCGGCTTCTGCAATAGTTGTCATGTTGCGCAGATGAATCAGGTTCAGCGGCGCCTCACGGACCATCAGCACTAATCGACGGCGTTCCTTGAGTACGACGTCGGCAGCGCGTGTCAGGAGCGAGGATGTAACGCCCGTGGCTATTTCGCCGACCGACCGCATTGATGCGGGGGCAATAAGCATTCCCAGCGTCTGGAAGGATCCTGAGGAGATTGGGGCTGCCACGTCCTTGATGTTGTAGGCATGGTCTGCCATGGCGGCCAGTTCCTCCCTGCTGAGATCGGTTTCGTATGCCCGCGTCAGGTCGGCGGCACGGCTGACGATCAGATGCGTTTCGATGCCGATGGTGCGAAGCACCTTGAGAGCTCGTATCGCATAAATGATTCCCGTAGCGCCGCTAACGCCTACGATAAGTCTCTGTTTGCGTGATTCGACCATGCGATGCGGTACTCCGAATTCAATTGAGAGGCGTGATTCGTCTGATTCTAATCGTTTTAATAAAATCTTACTTCCACTTATCCGAAATAAAATATTGGCAGTTATGTCAGATTGAACTTTTAGAACATTTTATCAGTTCCAGCCGCTCTAACCAGAGTGAACGGGTAGGCTGGCGGCTGGGAGAACGGAATCGCGCTCTTCATATCTGATATGGCTGGGCTGTCAAAGCGGCTGAGTTCGTCGTATGCTTCGCCAGATCACAATATCCGATATCCATGTTAACTATGTTAATGATCTATGTTGACGATAGTTTAGGCCTGTGCTAGGTTTAAGTGGCACGTTGTGACCTAATCAGTGCGGACGAAACCAACATGAGCGAAGCCAACCCGCTTTACCTGCCGCCGACTGAAATATCTCGGATTGACATTCCCCATGAAATTTCCCTCTATTTGAATGGGGAAGATCTGGTCACCAAAAATGTTGCTCTCCGGCTCTCTACTGTGGATTCGGACGGCTGGCCTCACGCCGCATTGCTCAGCGCCGGCGAGATCCTCGTACTGCCTGACGGGCGTATCCGGTTTATTATCTTCCCGAGTTCGGGTACGGCCGCCAATATTGCTCGTGACGGCCGCTCGACGCTGACCATGCCGCTCGATCGTGGTATGTGCGAAATACGGGTGCGAATGCGAAAGCTGGGCGAGAGTAAAGCTGCCGGCGTTGCGCTCGCCATTTTCGAGGGACAAGTACAGCGCATACAAAAGCATTTGTCGCGCTATGCAGACGTGGAGTCTGGCTTGACCTTTTCCCTACACGAGCCGGAAGTCGTTCTTGCCCGCTGGTACCGCCAGATTGCGGTCCTGCGGAACATGCCGTCATCGTGACGCGCTTCATCACTGCAGTTTATTAAACACCCTGGAGGAAAGTCGAATGAATATTTCCAAGCGTCATCCGTTGTTGTTAGGCGGCAGCATTGCAATAGCGATATTTTCCGGTTCCGTTGCAGCCCAGGACTTGGGTCAGTTGAAAGGCATCATGGGCGGGAGCAATATCGGCGGCGCAGCCTCTTCACTGGGGTCGTTGTCATCCATAACGGCGGGAAGTACCGGCAATGCCGCGGGCGTTATCGAATTCTGCGTCAAGAATAATTATCTGGGCGGTGAAAACGCCTCTTCGGCCTCTTCGGTCAAGGATCAGTTGATGGGGAAGCTCTCCGGTAGCGAGGGTCAACCCGCCCAGAGCAACCCCGACTATATCAGCGGCGCGAGTGGTATCCTGACGGGCAGTAGCGGCCAGAGCGTTGATTTGAGTATGGCTGGCTTGAAGGCGAAGGCAATCAAGAAAGTATGCGACACGGTACTCGACCAGGCTAAGTCTATGCTTTGATCGCTGGATCTTTAACTTTGGTAAATATACCGTGGACGTAGAGCCGTCCTCGGATAATATTATAAATACTGGCGTTTATCGCGCCGGGAACCAGGGTTGGCTCCCGGTTAAAATTCAAAAGATTATGTTTTAGCTGCCGCTGTTGAGCCCGCCAGTGCTTCCTGAAGCTTCTTCTCCTGGTCGGGAGACAGGGATGTACGCAGTACTTTGCCTGTCACGCCGACGAGTTCAGCCATGACTTTTTCCGGCTGTGCCTTGCGCACAAGAATGAAAAGTGCCGACGAGTTTTTCGGAATGGTATTGGCCAATGACTTGATGAAGTCATCGTTGATGCCATAGTCCGATAAAGAACCTGACAGCGCTCCCGCTCCGGTACCAATAGCACCGCCCAGTACAAATCCGGCAAATGGATTAAGGAATAGCAATCCGACCAGCATGCCCCACAGGCTGCCGGAAAGAAAACCCGACGTTGCGCCGGCAGTGGTGAGATTGATGCTTTGCTTGAGATGGACCTTGCCCTCGTCATCACGAACGACGACAACCGCGTCCTCGAGATCCAGGAGGTATTCTTTTTTTAACTTGGCAAGCCTCAACAGTACACGATCGGCTTCCTCGGTATTTTCAAAGCCCACTACAACTAATTCAGACATATTTATCCCCTCTAATTGTTTTGTTCACCATACGTAAAAATTCAGACGGCCCCCATCACTCGAAGTAGTGTAGGCCGACTATGAACCAACCTTGGGAATAGGTGAACAGCTATCGAAAAAAAAATTATAAATCCTTATTGCCAACGTGTCTGTTCGGTGCCACACATAGTCCGATTGCATAGTCCATCCGATTGGATAAAGAGGTGATGAAATAAAGCGCGCAATCCGATTATTACCCGGCGGTTTCATTGGCCCCGTACTGAGCGGGCGAGACATTGCCGAAAGTCAGACGCCCGAAGCGGCCTGACGGATATCAAGTAGTCAACCGTGACTCCGTTTTGCGATGCGCAGTATCAGCTTGCTGAGTTCACGCAGCCATAGCACTGAACTTGCCACCGCCGTGCAAAGTAGCCAATCTCCGCCGCTCAGGCTTACGGTGGAAAATGCCTGTTGCAGAACGGGTATGTAAATCACTGCCACCTGTAACACGAGCGCCAGCATAACAGCGGCCCACAGCCATTTGTTGGAGAACAGCCCGACGAATGCGCTCTGCTCGTCGGAACGGGCGTTGAAAACGGTGAAAAGCGAAAACATCACCAGGGTCGTAAACGCCATGGTCTGCGCGTAGCGCATGCTGCCTGAACCCTCCACATATCCGCCGGGCAAACTGGCATCGAGCACCAGCAGCGTACCGGTTGCCATCACGATACCGGTGAACAGGATGCCAAACCACATCCGGGATGTAATGACGCCTTCGCCTTTCGGCCGGGGCATTTTGCGCATCACGCCATCATCCGCGGGGTCAACGCCGAGGGCGAGCGCGGGTGCACCATCCGTTACCAGGTTGATCCACAGGAGTTGCGTCGCCAGCAACGGGAGCGCGATAGTTTGCTCCTCAGCCTTCAGCCCGATGACATCCATCAGCAGCACACCGAAGAACATGGTGAACACTTCGCCGATATTCGACGACAGAAGATAGCGCAGGAACTTTCGGATATTGGAGAAAATGGCGCGTCCTTCCTCGACAGCCGCAACGATTGAAGCGAAGTTGTCGTCCGCGAGTACCATGTCGGCGGCAGCCTTGGAAACATCGGTTCCCATGATGCCCATTGCTATGCCGATATCCGCGGTCTTCAAGGCAGGCGCGTCGTTTACGCCATCCCCGGTCATTGCGACAATTGCGCCGCCTCGCTGCAGCGCTTTTACGATGCGCAGCTTGTGCTCGGGGCTGACGCGCGCGTAAACCGATACCTCTTTTATCGTCTGGTCGAGAGCATCGTCCGATAGCCTCTCAATCTGGGTGCCGGTAATGGCCCACGCATTTTCCGCTATGCCAAGGCTGGTTGCGATAACCCCGGCAGTGACCGGATGGTCCCCGGTTATCATTATCGGGCGTATCCCAGCCCCTTTCGCGCGGGCGACGGCTTCTTTCGCCTCTGCACGCGGTGGATCGATCATGCCGATCAGCCCGGCGAACACGAGGTCTTGTTCAATGCGTTCGTCGACATCATCGATTTGGAGCGCGCCAGGCGGCAACAAGCGGAAAGCAACCCCGAGGGTGCGTAAGGCTTCGCCTGCCAGCGTTTCATTCATTTTTCTGATCGCCGCACGGCGATCCGCCACCAAAGCTTTTGTCTCGCTTCCCACAAGCTCGGATGAGCAGCGCCCAAGCAGCAGGTCCGGCGCGCCTTTGGTGAAGACGATCAGCTGCTCCCGTTTTTGGGCGTCGGTATGAATCGTCGTCATCAGCTTGCGCTCGGATGAGAAGGGTATTTCGGCAACGCGCTCGAAACGCGCATTGAGCGCCTCATCTTCCAACCCCGCTTTACGTGCTGCTACTATGAGCGCGCCTTCCGTGGGATCGCCCTGTACGCTCCAGTGCCCATCATGCTCCTGTAAAACGGCGTTATTGGCGCGGTCGGCGATGGTAAGCGCTTGTTCAAGTTCGCTTCGCAGTGCGCCGTCAATCATCCTGTTTCCGTGCGGGCCCAGCGCTTCATCTTCATGCGGACGTACTTCGCCTACCTTTCCTTCCGGTGCGTAGCCCACTCCGCCCAGGGATATGCGCCCGCTTGCGGTGACGACGGTACACACTGTCATTTCGTTTTTGGTCAACGTACCGGTTTTATCGGAGGCGATGACAGTTGCCGAGCCGAGCGTTTCGACAGCGGGGAGGTGGCGCACGATGGCATTCCTGGCGGCCATGCGCTGTACACCGAGGGATAGGACCGCGGTTACCACCGCAGGTAAACCTTCGGGTATTGCTGCGACAGCCAGCGCCACGCCAAGGATAAGCACGTCAAATAGAGCCGCGGCACCGCTGACATCTTCAACAGTGATAATGGCCGCTATCATCACAATGGCGATGACGACAACGATAATCCCCAGTAGCTTGCCCACGCGCGCCAGCTCTTTTTGTAGCGGTGTTATCTCTGCCGATGTATCTTCCAGCATTCCGGCAATGTGCCCCATCTGGGTCTGCATGCCCGTTGCCACGACTACTGCACGCCCGTGCCCGGAAGCGACTGCGGTACCGCTGAAGATCATGTTGCGGCGATCGCCGAGCTCGGCATCTTCCATGATCGTAAGCGTATCTTTTGATGCAGGCAGGCTTTCGCCGGTGAGCGCCGCCTCCGCCGTTTGCAACGCAGCCGACTCGATCAGCCGGGCGTCTGCGGGAATGGTGTCACCCTCCGTGACGAGAATGATGTCGCCGGGTACGAGATCGGCTGCAGGGACGTTTCGCTGGGCACTATCGCGGATAATATGTGCGTGCGCCGCCGACATCTGACGTAGCGCAGCTACTGCTTCCTCCGCTCGTGATTCCTGTATGTAGCCCATGAGCGCGTTTAGCAACACGACCGCGAAAATGGCGGTTGCTTCATAGGGCCATGCCGATTCGCGTTCGTACAGCCACAATCCTGCCGAGATCGCCGTTGCAACCAGCAGCAGAATAACCAGCACATTCTGAAATTGGGCGAGGAATTTCTTCCAGCGGGGAACCGGCTTTTCAGCCTCGAGCTCGTTCTTCCCGTATCTGTCGAGCCGCGCCCGCGCTTCCTCTTCGCTCAAGCCGCGCTGTGCGTCTGTGGCGAACCCGATCAATAAGTTATCGATCTCTTGCTGGTAAGGGATCTTCTGATCTTGCTCAGGATGCGCTATGTTCATCCGCCTGGTTCAAGATGTGCTTGTAGTTGAAGGCCGAGCATGAGAGTTCATGCAGTGGATAAACTTGTGATTACCCAGCTCTGCAGCCTGTCGGACTTAAAGGAAATCGGCAGATGCAACGTTCAGCCCGGCAAGGTGATTTTCACCATCAACCTTCAGCTCCTGGCTGATCGGGCTGTCTCGGGGTGTCCATTCAAGCCTGGTTGCCAGCTCAGCGACCGCCTTATTCACATGCGAGTGCTCACGTGCAACTTGATGAGCGAACGCCTTGACTTTCTCGTTGGACGATTTAAGCCCTGCCAACCTGCCGGCCTCGACAGTCACATCATTGGCGCTAACCACGACGTGAGCGATTTGCGCATCGTTTTATATCTTCGCCTCTCTGTCATCGCCACCAGCCCGTCGTGAGCACCGCTTTCGGCCCCTGTGGGTGAACCCAGGGGCTTATCCGGCATTACTTTCCAGCAGCCTGTCGGACTTGAAGAATCGCAGCGAAAAGTGACTGGGTGAGGGCAGATTTTGAGGATTTTGAAGGCTAATAGTTATTCTATTGGTGGAAAAAGCGGCGAAATATGAACCAGCCAGACGCTTTTGTAGCCGATTTCCTTTAAGTTCGACAGGCTGCTAATGTTGGGCGGCCGAGTCGCGCCACTCTCCCGTTTCTTTCCCGCGATTTTCGAGGAATTCCTTGAAACGCTTGAGATCTCCGCTCGTTCGCATCTTTACCAGTCCCAACGCATCGCCAATCTCTTCAATAATACCCTTGGGGCCGTAATCCATTTGCAGCACGATCCGGGTTATCGAATCGGATATTTTGTAGAATTTGACGACACCCTCGTTTTTAGCGCCGCTCGTGCTACGCCAGGCAATCCGCGTTTCCGGCACCTGCTCCGTGATCTCAGCATCCCATTGCGTTTCTTTACCGCCGATTTTTGCGCGCCAGTGCAAATGCGTGTCATCGATTTGCCGTACTTCGCATACTCCTTTCATGAAGCGGGGAAAATCCCCGAACTGTGTCCATTGGTTGTATACCGTGTTTATCGGCAAATTTACCTCGATCGAATCTTCCATTGTCGACGTGTTTTCAGAATCGAGAGATTTTCTGATTTTTTTTGACAGCATGAGTCCTCCCGCAGTAACCGCAGCGATCGTTACAATTTTTTTTAACATTTTGATTTCCTCCAAGTAGATGCCCACTGCCATTCCGAAAGTTCTTTCATTCGCGAGCTTTACCTGGCTTGGTACTTGAGCTGGCGGAAGACTCGCTCAACTGTGAGAGAAAATTTGTCCGCGTTTTACCCATACGGTTCGAGTGAACACAGCAGCAAATTGCACCTCTTTTAAAATAATGTACTCTCTGCCGCACGTGATCTGTGCGGTTGTACACGTAGTGCAAAAGTACTGCAAATTTGAACCAGGTGACCGCCCCGTTATCGCGGTGCGCAGAATAATCAATTGCAAGGCGACCACGGCACACCCTTGGGAGGACAGCGCAATAAAAGAACGGGGCGGGATTCATGGCCAGAGTTTCTCGATCGGTACAGGAGAAACTGCAAGCAGCAGCGGATTTACAGGGCGCGACATTGAACCGATTTATTGTTCTCGCGCGCTAGATTTCAATGGTACCTTTCAAGGGAAGGTGGTCGGACGCAATCCGTGCAAGGCTGCTGGCGTGGACCTCCAATTTTGCGAGGCGGCGACGCGGATGCACCCAAAGCCGATCGAGGGCCATGAAGGGCTGGCGCGAAGGGTAGGTCGCGACGTGGGGCGTGGATAGGAAGTGGCCATGCAGCCAGCGCAGGGGACGTCCCCAGAGAAACCATTCGTTTAAATCGCCCAGCAGCACATAAATATCCTTGGAGCCGATGTCGAACAGCTTGAGCAGCTGACGAACCTGCTGGCGCCTTTCCCAGGGCTTGAGTCCGAGATGGGTCGCGACCACCTGCACATGCCGTTCTTTACCGTCGAGGGTCACATCAAGCGCCCCGCGCGGTTCCCGGCCGGGAAGAGTCAGGTCGACGCGGTTGACTGTCAAAATGGGAAGCTTTGTCAATATGGCATTTCCATAATGCCGGGATTCGCGCAGCAGGGTAGGGCCGGCAATGGCGGTCAAGCCGGTTTTCGCAGCCAGGTAATCCAGCAGGTCATAACCGTCGACATGATGGTGATCCACTTCCTGCAGCGCCACGACATCCGCGTCCAGCTCAAGAAGCACGTCTGCGATGCGTGCGGGTTCGAAGCGGCCATCTGTGCCGACACACGCATGTATATTGTATGTAACCAGCGTAAGGTGCATAAATCGCGTAAAGACCAAAGATTAAATTTTCTGTCATGAAGAATATAGTATGAGCAGGCTGCCATGCTGGTGTTAGTGTCGCGGTGTTCTTGTGCCGTGCTGGAAATTCATGTCAGGTATTCGTTCAATCGGCGCGTGCTCTCAATCGGGAGTTTGTTGGCGTACTGTATTACGGCCCGGCAAATGGCCCAGCGCGAAGGTTGACATGGACAAGATCGATACGGCTACCGATATCCCAGGCAATGATCGATACCGAACGCTGTGCCTGTTTTACCGTTTCACGAAAAGCCCGAAAAAATTCAGCCCCATCCACAAGAAATGCGGCCCGATCGGCATGTTCGACGCGCCAACAGCTAGCCCCTGGCTTCGAGATGGCGGAGTGGGCCATTACGTGTTGAGATGCCCGATGGGCTTGATTATCACACTCGGCGGACTGACGACCTGCACCTCGATGTGCGCGGTGGCCAGCGCTCTTGCGAGTGCAATAAACTCTTCCAGTCCTTTGACTGTTGCGATGACCGCGAGAAGCTCCGGGCCACCCGAAGCATCGATTTCTTCCAGCTGAGCTGGAGGCTCGTCAGGATGAAGCGCGCAAAATAAAGAGTGGTTATAGTTGGTTGGCAGGATAATTTCTATCTGCCGCGCATCGTCCAGCAACGGTGGTATTGATTCGATCGTTTCATGGCCGCGCCAGGCTAATTTGATCAACGGTTCCTTTTCCATTATCAGCTCCTGATTCGTTCCATGGGAATATTGCTCCATCTTTCATTGGGGGTGAATACCAAAGCTTGGATAGTATGAGTTAGTTGATTGCTCGTCCGTTCGTTGTCGTACATAAAGGTGGGAGCGGAGAGCGACGCCTGCCCGTACGACCCGCGACCGTTGAATGGATGGAAAAGCTTCCGAGACCAGGCGACTGGGGCAGCCGGCTCGGCCGCAGCAACCTCCAAAGCCAACCGTACCGGAAACAGGCATGTTTTTGGACCTTCGGCGCATGGTTTCGCATGCGAAACCATGCATTCCGCTTACCGCTGCGTGGCGTAACGAAACATCGTCAAAGAAGACGGAAGTCAGGCTTTTTTCCTCAAGTCCAGATTGCATCCATTATAAGGAGAATACGCGGCCCGTTCCCGGTAGTGACGGAGGGTGAACGATGGATTGCACCTCTTCGAATATTCTCCTGCCATAACGAGCCCTTCAAGAGTACGACGTCGAATGGTGCGGCTGACTCGGTTGTCGTTCTGGCGTCGAACAGGCCGGAAGCGTCATCGGCAAGACCCAGCGATCCTTGGCCGAGCTTGCTACGATCCACCCACTTGTCGTCAATCCATTCTGTTCCCTGTCCACGATAGGTGCAAATGAGACGGATGCCTGTGCGATCCACGTGAAAACGAGGGCACATGGCTTTGCTGGACACTTCCAGACGGATGGCGATTTCATCGCAGCCAAGAAGCTCCGAGTAAATATCAGCAATGAGCGAAATATCCTGAGCCATTGCTCGCCGGCCCGAAAGGTCTGGCAAGAAATCAAGCTCCAGGCCCTCACCGGCCGGAATAACGATACGGAAACCATTTCTTAAATGGCTATTTACCGGCCTCTGCTGCAAGTAAGCCTCGATACCAGGATCGACCTGCCGCCGCCACCGAACAACCTGGATAAGCGGATGAAAAATCCGTATCAGTTCCACTGGCTCAGCCGTAGTGCATGCATATGGATGAGATATTTGATCTTGCGGCAATTTTTGAGAAGGCTCGGCAAGCCTATCCATCGCTTGGGCAAAGCTGGCCTCGCGACTATTCCGCAGCGGATTCGGACCGATCATCTCAATGGTAGCCAGTTCATCATTCATCGTCGATTGCGCCGCCTTTCCTGGACACTAGATTCGATAATTTCGCTCGTAACGTTCGTGACGCTCTTGTGCTTCAATGCAGAGCGACGCCGTCGGCCTCGCCAAAAGGCGCGCGATGCCGATAGGCTCCCCAGTTTCCACGCACCAGCCATACGTCCCATCCTCGATACTCAGAAGGGCATCCTCGATTTTCTTGAGCAATTTACGCTCGCGGTCCCTCACTCGGAACTCAAGGGAAAATTTCTCCTCCGTACTTGCCCGGTCGTTTGAATCCGACTCCGAAACAATAGCCTGCATCTGCTCGAGCGTGCCTTGGGCATTATCCAGCAACATGCGCCGGTCATCTTCCAGGCGGAAACGAAAGAATTCCAATTGCGCCGCGCACATGTATTCCCCGGACGGGACCTGGTGAATAGCGCGCTCCACGGAAGAGGAGTGCTTAGTTTTCATGACATATCATAATTAAGCCAAGCTGGCATATGCATACGAACTTCCAGAACTTCCATTGGTTCCATCAGCCTCGTGCGGTCCATTATTTAAAAAGCTCGTTAAACGCATGCTGATACCAATCCATGATTCTTTTCAAGTGCGTTTCTCCATAATGATGAATGAAGCGGAGTGTTTCCTCATGCCGTGGCTGACGAAATACGGTTAATCGCTTTTGAATGAATTCCTGAGTCAGTGGAAGCCCACAGTCGTGCTCAATACACTGACGCCACTCATTGAAAGTCTGTGGAATTATCGCGCTCATATGTGTTCCGCTGCCTCTTCCGCGAGCGCTGCCGCCGCAACCCACTCGGGAAACGGGTCTGGCAGCTTCTGCCAGTAGCCCAGGCCCTTGCGGATTTCATAAGACCGAAGCTGGCATTCGGAAAAAGCTTTTTTTATCAAATCCCGATCCATATCGCGACCAATGAAGACGACTTCATTGATTCTGTCTCCGTATGGTTGTCGCCAGTTCTGCTCTATCGATGCACGCTCTTCGCTTCCTTCCGCTGGCCAGCGCTCTTTTGGCACCGCCGCCCACCAACGCCCCACTGGCTCCACATTGGCGATGTTGCCACAGCGCGAATAGGAGATTGCCCATTCGGGACGGCTTGCCAGCCACACATAACCTTTAGCCCTCAGGATCCCCGGTAGGGGGCGCTCGATAAAGGCTGCAAAACGTTGGGGATGCAATGGTGCATGCAAGCGCAAGACGAAACTGGCAATGCCGAATTCCTCTGTTTCCGGCGTATGTTCTCCGGCAAGCTCTTTAAACCAACCCGCCATCTTACTGGCACGATCCAGGTCGAACCGGCCTGTACCGAGGATTTCGTTCAACGGAACATCGCCATGCCTGGCGTACGTTATTTCCGCTTCCGGATTCAAGGCCTTGATCACACCCATGACTTCACTGAGTTGGCCCGGTGTTACCTTATCTATCTTGCTTATCACGATTACGTCCGCGAATTCGATCTGCTCCGTCAATAGGCCAGCCAGAGACCGGTTGTCTTCATCACCCGCCACTTCGCCGCGCTGGGCCAGCAGGTCTTCGCTGGAGAAATCCCGCAAAAGGTTCACGCCATCGACCACAGTGACCATAGTGTCTATCCGGGCGATATCGTTGAGCGAATTGCCATCCTCATCCCGGAAATCAAATGTTGCTGCTACAGGCATCGGTTCGCCGATTCCGGTCGACTCGATCAGGAGATAATCGAAACGACCCTCGGCGCAGAGCTTGCGTACTTCTGTAAGCAAATCCTCGCGCAACGTGCAACAGATACAGCCGTTGCTCATTTCCACCAATTTTTCTTCAGTGCGCGATAAAGCGGCATCTGCGTTTTGGGCGCCTCTTTCGATGAGCGACGCATCGATATTCACTTCGCTCATGTCGTTCACAATTACCGCTACGCGCAATCCCTCGCGATTGGCCAGAACGTGATTAAGCAAGGTCGTCTTGCCTGCGCCGAGAAATCCCGAGAGTACCGTCACCGGCAAACGTTTTTCCATAGTTTTCATTACAACCTCACGTCGTCGTCTGGTTTGGCACGCTAATAAGATTTTCTCGTTCTTGTCGGGCGTGCCTGTGCGCCGTCCAAGTCACAAAGAACAGGCCTGCGAGAAGCATGGCGTAGGTGCTTGGTTCCGGAATCGGCGAAACAGCAAAATCCAGATGGAAAGTACCCGAATCCTTAATGGACGAGCCTGTTTCCGTATTCAGCAGCTCAAAAGTCGCAGAATAGATGCCGCCAGGAGCGGATGCGTCGACCCAGTAGATCGGCTTGAACTCGAAGTTATTACTCATGCCCAGGTTGAATACATCACCGGTGCCATAGATATCCTTTGTCGCTTCGGTCCCTACATGCAACCCCTCCGTGCTCTCAACAAGCCTGAGGCCAAGCTCCACATTGTTCAGCGGTCCCGACCAGCGATTACTGCTGCTCTGAAACAGGATGTCCTCCATGCTTCCCGAAGCGTGGCCCGAGAGAGATTGGATCGACGCAATGCCGAGATGGCTGTATTCCGAACTGCCTACGGCGCTGCGCAATGTTCCATCGTAGAGTCCGCTGCCCATTTCAAGTGGCAAGGGACTTTCGAGGGAGGAAATTTCCGGAACACGATTGTTCGCATTGGTAGGCAGTACATTAGGGGCAGATGCCTGCCCGCTGTAGCTGTAGGCGCCAATACCGTGAAAATGCTCGCCGTGATCGAGCAATAGAGTGAGGCGGTCCGCGTTGGGGTTAGGCAACCCGGCATAAGTGCCTGAAGCAATAGTCGCCAGCCGATCGTAACCGATGTAGAAGCCGATACCTTCATCATGCCGTGATGATG
Source organism: Nitrosospira briensis C-128 (assembly GCF_000619905.2). Classification (NCBI taxonomy): domain Bacteria; kingdom Pseudomonadati; phylum Pseudomonadota; class Betaproteobacteria; order Nitrosomonadales; family Nitrosomonadaceae; genus Nitrosospira; species Nitrosospira briensis. Next base: position 29,972 of record NZ_CP012371.1, read on the forward strand.
CCGAAACATTGAAGGAAGCCATCATAATCGCCCAGCCAGCCAAGCCGGCATATAGCACGTTGGAACGCATATACTTTCTCCGTGTGCAGTTGTAAGATAAAGTCGTGAGATGAAATCGTAGCCATTGATGCATAAGCCGAGCTTATACGGGAGTGACGCTATTGATAATAGTTTATCAATAGCGTATGGTCAAGAACGATTATTGCTCAAGGGATTTTTCGGTGGCGCTAAGCTCAGGCATTCAACCTCTACCGCCACTCATATTTCTTTTGTTTAACTTTTATCGGGATAAGATGCGTGGAGCGTAATACCCGGCAGCGCAACGCTATTCTCGGCGTGATTACAGAAGCCGGGAGACCACTTTCGACACAGGAAATCCTAGTGGAGGGGCAGGTCGCCGTGCCATCGCTGAGTATCGCGACGGTTTACCGGACGCTGAAGGATCTGATCACTGAAGGCTGGATCGTGCCGGTAAAACTTCCCGGCGAGGCGGATCGCTACGAACTTACAAAGCTAGGGAAGCATTACCACTTCAAGTGCAGCTCATGCAGCAAGGTTTTTGATATCCATGAGAGGATCAAGAATAACAATCTTCCGGCGCCCGCCGATTTCATCGTCGAGAGTTATGATCTTATTCTTTATGGTCGCTGTAGCGAGTGCGTTCCGAAACCTGGAGGTACAGGGCCAGGGACAGCAAAACACCTGATTTAAAGGGTGGCGGAGACCTTTTAATGAGCAGGACATACATCCTTTTCCGACCATCTTGCGCTGGAACGGTTTATTTCCCTCGCAACCTTTGACTACGGGAACGAAAGGTGAGATTTCATATCGCAATTGATAGAGTAGTCTATTCGCGATAGTCTTCCCCACTGGGAGCGGATCGGTGCGGTGTGGCACAACGTACGTTTCCAACCTATTTAACCTATTTGTTCAGAAATCCAGTTTAACCGGAGGAGGATCAGAATCATGGCCAAACCCGCCATTCAAGACCGTGCTGCCGGCGCCATCATGGGCGCCTTTATCGGAGACGCCCTGGGCCTCGGCCCCCACTGGTACTATGACCTGGATGAACTTCACCGCGACTATGGTGACTGGATCACAACTTATACCGATCCCAAACCGGGCCGTTACCATGACGGCCTCAAGGCAGGCCAGTTGTCGCAGGCAGGCATCATTCTCAGGCTCATGCTCCGTTCGCTCGTCGAGCGAGGCGGCTATGACGAAGCGGATTTCTGCAGGCGCATGGATGAAGAGCTGTTTCCGTTGCTTGATGGCACTCCAGCGAACGGACCTGGCGGATATACAAGCCAATCCATCCGCAACGCCTGGCGCAAGCGCGTCCAGCAGAAACTGCCCTGGGGGCAAACGGGTGGCCATGCCGATACTACAGAAGCTATCGAACGCACGCTCGCCTTGGCGGTTCGCTATGCGACTCAGCCGCACGAGTTGGCGACAGTTATTTCCAATAATACCCGCCTTACCCAAATCGACGATATCGTGCTTTCGATGACCGTTGCTTACGGGGCGGTACTGAGCCTCCTGGTGCAAGGGCACGAGCTCGACAAAAACCTGTCTGGCAAGCTGATGCAATTGGTGAAGACGGGCGAACTGCCTTTTCATGCAGTAACGCATTCAGATCTGCAACCGCCGCGCCCCGGCGACCCCGACCCGCCTCTCGCCGGGCGGTTCGCATCACCTGACGCCCTGCTGACACCTTCGTATGTTGCCGCCGCCGCCGCGGACCCGGGAATACAGATAGAGCCACCCTGGAAGGTATCCCTCGTATACGGCATGCCTTGCGCCATCTATCACCAGCTTCCCGCGGCCTACTACCTGGCTGCCCGCTTCCCTCAGGACTTCGAATCGGCTGTGCTGCACGCCGTGAATGGCGGAGGGCAAAACCAGGCGCGTGCCATTTTGACTGGCGCGCTAGCCGGAGCCCAAGCCGGACTGTCAGGTATTCCCCAGCGCTTCGTCGACGGACTGGAAGAAGGCGAAACGCTCAGGCAGCTTGCAGTGGATTTGGCCACTCAGGTAGGCAAACCGCCCGCTGGGGAGAGTAAAATCCAGTAGCCCGAAGAATAATCAGAGTAAGAAATTAACCCGATCTGTTGTTTTATTGGCCAGGCTCCGGCTCCTAGTCAGGTGGTGCGGACGTCATGCCTGGCTTTCTACCGGAGGATGCCGGGCTGGTCATATCTGCCATTACCGGCTATTTACATCATCGCTGCTCATCGCCGCATCTATGGCATTTAGCCGTGTTCGCAGCATTTCAACTTCATCCAGCAACTGCAGAGCCAGCGCTATGCCGGCAAGGTTGACGCCAAGATCGTGCTGCAGCCTCAGCGCCACTCTGGCGCGGCGCATTTGTATGCCCGTAAAGCGCCAGCGCTGAGGCTCATGCTCTTCCGCCGATTCTGGGGTGAGCAAGCCTTCGTCAACCAGTTCGATGATATAGCCGGTTTGTACGGCACAAGCGCGGCTAAGCTCGGACAGCGTCAGGGCGTTCTGCTCATCGATAACGATTGCGTTGAGCTCGGTTTGCGTCCCGGGCGGTCTTCCAGGCCGGATCTCCGGCCCTCTGTTTTCATCCATCATGGCGCCACTCCAAGTTTGGCCCGGGGATTGAAAGACTTGAACTGCTCGGCCATGTCCCGGTAGAGTGACTTGGCCGCTTCATCGGTCGCTGGCGGAGACACGATACGCAGTACGACATAGAAATCTCCCGGCGTCTTGCCGGGGATGCCGCGTCCCTTCAACCGCAACTTGCTCCCTGTGGTGGAATCCGCAGGAATCTTGAGCTCAATTGTTCCGCCGGGTGTAGGCACTTTCACGGTGGCGCCCAAGGCAGTTTCCCATGGCGCCACCGGCAGATCGAGATAGACGTCGTTGTTCTCCACCCGATAGTAGGGGTGCGGGCGAAATTCAATTTCAAGATACAGATCCCCGCGTTTGCCCTGTCCCTGGCCCGGCGCGCCCTGTCCTGCAAGGCGAATATACTGCTTGGGTCGAATACCGCTCGGAATGACGACGTTGAGCTTGTGTTCGCGCGTCGATACATATCCCTGGCCATCGACTTCGGGCACTTGCAACGAGATGGTGTGGGTGGCGCCCGTGTAGGAATCTTCCAGGTCGATCATTACTTTCGCATAGTGATCCTCACCCGGAGCGTGATAGGAGGGGCTTCGGCCAGCGCCCGGCGTGCTGCCAGACCGGTTGCCCTGTGAGTGAAAGCCCCGGCCGAACAATGATTCAAAAAAGTCGCTGAACTGCGAAGCGTCCCCCCCGGTAAATCCCTGCTGCGAAAATTCGAAACCAGCATTCCAGCCCGGCGGCGGGCGGAACTCCTGATTTGCTTTCCAGTTTGTGCCGAGCTGGTCGTATGCAACCCGCTTTTCAGGGTCCTTGAGAACTTCATAGGCTTCGCCCAGCTCTTTGAAGCGGGCTTCAGCCTGGGGTTCCTTGCTTACATCCGGATGATACTTGCGCGCCAGCTTCCTGTACGCACGCTTGAGGTCGTCCTGCGAAGCATCGCGTGCGACACCCATTATTTTATAATAATCCTTGTATTCCATCGATAAGCGAGCTTCTATAAATTGCATCATGCGGGAATATCGCCCGCGAAATCCTGTTTGCGCTTCACCGCGACCGCTTTACGGACTGACTTTATACTGGATCGTATTCTAAATTAAATGTTGCGGCACACATTCTTCCTGAAGTGGCAAATGCACTGGCCAAAACTTGGGGCTCCTGAAACGCGAGCTTTCAATATGAAGAAGGAAAAACGATCTTACGGCCTAGCAGTCTGTCGGACTTAAAGGAAATCGGCTGAAAAAGCGTCTAGCCGGTTCATATTTCGCTGCTTTTTCGACCAATAGAGTAATTATTGGCCTTCAAAATCCTCAAAATCTGCCCTCACCCAGTCACGTTTTCGCTGCGATTCTTCAAATCCGACAGGCTGCTGGAGCCGCCGCGACAAACTCCCGAACGTCATATTATTTTCCCAGGATGAGTTTATACTCGAATCTGGGCAGCTTTCCCAGATCCGCTTTGGTCTTCCCGGGAAGAATGACCTTAGGGACGATTTGTGAGAAGTCATTCGTGGGAATCGCGACCATATAAGTGCCACGGCCCGGAAATCGACCCAGGTTAACAACGGCAAAGGTCAAAGACCCGTCTTTGGTAACGATAAAGTCATCAATTTTTCCAATTTTCTGGTTAGTGTCGTTATAGACAGTTGCTTTTTTCAGCTTCGAAACGCGCCAACCGCTGGCAATAAGACGGGATTGGGCCGTGTCCGGCGCGGCGCCGTTGCTATCGGCGGCGGGCGTATCCATGCCGGGAGCTGTCGTAATAGCGCCAGGAGCAGCATTGGGCCCGGGAGCAGGACTCCTCATCGGCCTGCGGTCTGGTTTCATTCCGGGAGCGTTCGTCATGCCAGGAGCGGCAGTGGTTCCAGGAGTGTTATTCATATCCTTGCGAGTTGTATCCGTTCCGGGAGCGCTCGTCATATCCTTCTGGGCTGCTACTGCGCCGATCAAGGAAAAGCTACAGATTACCGCAATAATTATTTTTCGAATACGCTTCAGGTTCATGTCGGTCTCCTATTGATGTCCACTATCTAATTGCGCGGCCTCGCGGTGCGCTCACTTCCTGTATGCGCGCTTGATGTCGCTCTGCGAAGCATCGCCATGAGCTGGCCAAAACTTCCCACTCCTGGAACGCGAACTTCCGATAGGAAGAAGGAAAAACGATTTTATGGCAGGAACCGTCGTGACAGATCCCAGATGTCATATTATTTACCGAGGATGAGCTTATATTCGAATCTGGGCAGCTTTTCCAGATCGGCTTTGGTCTTCCCAGGAAGAATTGCCTTGGGGACGATTTGAGAGAATTTATGTATGGGAATAGCAACCAGATAATTTCCATACCCCAGGAATCGGCCCAGGTTAACAACGGCAAAAGTTAAGGATCCATCTTTGGTAACGATAAAATCATCAATTTTGCCAACTTTCTCATTGGCGTCGTTATATACCGTTGCTTTATTAAGTTTCGATACGCGCCAGCCAGTGGCAATGAGACCAGACTCAGCCGCAGTGGGTGCGAGAGCACTGTTGTAACCCTCGGCGGGCGTATTCGTTCCGGGAGCAGTGGTAATGGCGCCGGGGGCAGCAGTGGTTCCTGGAGCGCTCATCATATCCTCGCCGGTTGTATTCGTTCCGGGAGCGCTCGTCATATCCTTCTGGGCTGCTGCTACGCCGATCAAGGAAAAGCTACAGATTGCCGCAATAATTATTTTTTGGATACGCTTCAGGTTCATGTTGATCTCCTATTGATTGATGCCTCTATCCAATCGCGCAGCCTCGCGGTGCGCCCACTTACCAAAGATGGTCTGGCTCGACATCAAGCGTCGCCATGCCGGACCTCTCTGAAATCTTTATGCCCTTATCCGGCTCATCAGTAGGGATGGGAACCTCTCGCAAGTGGCAATGCCTCCGCCTCGCCGTTTTGCCGGCTCCGCGTGTTACGCGCCGGCCAGCACGGCGGCGTGCAACTCGGCGCCAAGCGATAATGGGTTTGCATTCGGCAGAAAAATCTGTAAGCCCAGGAGGAGCATCAGCCATCCTTTTTTTGCGTTGTTTCAGTTAAACAGCAATGCCGTACGATAATCGTGCATGCGGGGAACATGACCACTATCGGAAGGCATATTTTTTATCAAAGCGCAGTCAAAAATCCCAACCGCAAAGGCGCGTCGCGTCGTAATAGTCAGGGTGTAGTCAATGAGAAGGGACACGAAACGGTCAATTCATGCGCGGACCTTGATTTATCCTGTAATTTCGTGAATAAATATAAGCAAGTTTCCCCCTATGAACAGTACGCCAGCGCACATACGTGTCCAACGTATTTGACGTATCTGCCATCGCTGATCGCTGACTACCTGGCAACGCGGGTTATGTGTGGTGGAATACAAGGAGTAGTAAATGCAGCGAGTAAATGCAAATGCTGTATCGTATTCGCGATAAAGTATAGGTTAGGGCCACTACCGGGCTGAACAATGCTGAGGAGGGGAAGTGATGACTGACGCAACCAGGCACCCAGGCAAGGAAGCGCCATTGGGGGAAACGAATTGCAAAGAAACCGGCTTGGTGACAGAGGACGTAAAACTTACAAAACCCGATTCCGCGCAGAAGCGGCATGAGAAGCCAGAGGGCCAGTCTCTGCTCCCGCATGAACGGGATGAAACGACCGGCGCAGCGTCGACCGGTAATCCTAATGAAACCGCGCTCGGACGTGCCGTGATGGGGCAGGCGGCGGACGATATCGAGCATGGCCTGGAGGATACCGATTGCAGGGGAATACCTTCCAATATTTTCGGCTCGGGCCACTGCTCGCTTCCTTCAGTCGCCGAAAGCAAGGACCCCGGGAAAAATGGCGGGGATAATCTTTCCGGCGACAAAGACAAAAAGCCCGGTAAACCCCCTTAAGCGGGCGATCGCAAAGCTTGAAAGGTTACCGGCCGCATGCGGCGCAGCCAAATACGCAGGCATACGGAGGTAGTGGGCGGGTAGGGCGCGCGCTGCTTGCCAGGGATTTTTTTCATTAATGAGGAGCGGTTCATGAAGAGAACTGAATTCACGAAAGCAGGTTTAGTCTTGATATTTCTCGCCGTCTTTTCAACATCCGGATTTGCCGGGAACGATAACACGAGCCCGGGCACATCCTTGCCGGCCACGCAGACGCAAGGTGAGGTAGCATTTCTGTCAGGCGGTATCGGCGGAGACGAATCGGAGGCTATAAAGAAGGAAGCAATTTCATGGCCGCTCATGCTTGAACTGGCACAGGCAGCCACACCTCGCGCCGAATATATCGGTGACGTTCCGGTGACCATCAGCGATGAGTCGGGCAAGATCGTGCTGGACACGATTGCGGAGGGCCCTTTCCTGCTGGTAAAACTTCCGCCGGGAAAATATTCTCTGGATGCCACCTACCAGTCGATAAAGCTTTATCGGCAGCTGAACATTCAGAAGGGGCAGCATGAGAAGCTTACACTGATCTGGCCGGCCGTTCGGTAATAGCTCGGGCTTGTCCATTTTTGAGTTTTGTGAGGTCTGTCCGCGCCGCGCTTTCCTCCGCGACAGTCTTCATCGGGTGCGAGACCAGTCCAACCTGTTATGACTGTCCGTGGCCGCAAGCGCGGCATGCCCGTGGTCAACCTGATCTGGTTCAATTCGTCAATCACATCTCCCACGGCGTATAAAGCAGGAACCGTCGTGCGCTGATGACGATCGACAATGAGTTTCCCTTCTTTATTGCATCTGGCGCCTAATTGGATGGCCAACAACGATCTCGGACTTTCACGCAGCATGGGATAGATGACGTCGAAGTAAAGTTCTTTTCCATCCGGGAGAGTAATCGTGGGCTTGGCTGTCCGATGACGCGAATATTGCGGGGGTTATCCTCGATTACATCAATGTTTGCCCGACGAAGTTTTCTTCTCTCGGCCTCTTCCAACATCGCTTCGGAGAGGATCAGGGTCAGGTTGGGAGTATAGCTGCGCAAGAACAATGCGTGCTTCATCCCTCTTTGCACCGAAGAGGATAGTACTGCAATCCTTTGATTCTTTGCTTTATAGGCATCGCAAATAGAGCATAGGCGAATAAGGCCGCGCTTAACGCGGTTAGCCAGTCAGGGATATTACGGAGTCTATCCGCTGTGCCGGTCGCCAATAATACGGTCGCTGCACGCACAGCTGGAGAAGCTCCGTTGCTCTCGACGCTGCCGGCAGTAGTCGCTTCGAATGCGTTTCCAGCTCGCTTCAGGGCTGTAACCTCGCCCGCCACGACACGCACATTGAAATGCTCTGCCTGTTTGCGCAACAGATGTAGCAGTTGCTTGCCGCCCCTTCAGGAAAACCTGGGCAATTATGACTGGCAGGAATGAGCGAGGCGCGGCTGAATCCGCTAACCATTACGGTCACCGTGCGGCGAAACCGCGCAAGATAGACGACAGCCGGCAGTCCCGCAGGCCCCGCCCCGATTATCAGGCAATCAACCCTATCGCCGGGCCCAGGTTCATCATGTTTCATTTTTTGAATCGCAAAGAATGCGACGCCTCTGAAAGGACGTGCACAAAGTTCAGGTTTTGTCGGCGACTGTACTCCTATTGTCTTTTCGCTTCCGTACGAAGCAACACATTGGGTGCAGCAACTGGCGGACAGTGGAAGCCCATGGATGAACTGGATCAAATCGCAGGTAATCAAGCAATTCAAAGGTAAGGTGATGGAGCAGGGGAGGAAACTTACTATGCCGATTCGCGCTGCTCGCCGAGCGCCAAATCGGGACTAGCAAAAATAGACTATATTGATATTGTTACGCTTGGTGGCGTGAAAGAGATCTCGTGAAGTCCTCCGTCATCCCTACAAAGCCATGGATTAAAGACCGCCTGTCTCGCGCGTTCGATTCGTGCAGGCTTACAAGCTGAAATACCGAAGGCGGCTGAAGGGGCCTTTACAGAAATAGAAAATTATCAAAAAGCCGGCGCCTGATCATCCGGCCGTTCCCAACTTGACGGTCACCAAGGAATGTAGTGGGATGATGCCTCCCATAAAAGAGCCAGACCTAGCCCTCGCCGGGGTGGCTTTACTCGTTATGTTTGGACTCTTGATGTGGTATGACAGCCCAATCAAGAGCTCCCATCCCCTTGATCCGTACGTCCAACCTCCAGACCCACCTGTTACTGAATATGCTTATGAAAGCTGGTTGTGGCAGGACCCTTTCGAGTTTAAAAAACCTCATCCGAAACTGAAAAAAAATTTTGAAGATCAATGTAAAGATCAGTTAAAAAAACATAAAAACGACGTAAAAATATTGGCACCGTTATTAAAAGTACGGCCCGATACACTAGAAAATAAGGAATTGCGAACCAGGCATCGCTACGCAGTAATTGCTGGACTAATAGAATCAGGCTATCGCCCCTCAGAGCCCGATCATTTGCGCTTTTGCTCAATTCAAAAGAAAAGTAGCAACAAAGAATATGACGTGCGGTGGGAGCTTTACCATCATGAATCAGACAAAGATAAACACATTGTTGTTGTCTGGATGAACAGTGAAATATTCACTCGTGATGATAAGTTAACTCTTGTGCTAGAGGATCTGTTTTTATCAAAAAGGATAAATGAAAATAAATTCTATATTTTTGATCAGAACAATATTTTTGATCAGAACCACTTCAAGACGAGATCAAAAAAATTAGGGATATTAATTAAGGATATTAATAATAGAATTAAAGATGAAAATGCAAATATCAAGCTCATCAAGCTTGTTGACACCGCCGACGATGAAGCACTTACTGAAAAACTAACCAACGAGCTAGTAAAACTACGCAATATTAAAGAATCATCTGAAGTCAGGATCATTACAGAACAAGATTCAGAACATGTTCGCAAGCTTGCGAGTACCTTCTGTGAATCGCTTCCTGACTCTCTTGGCAAAGGCAAGCAGCCTGTCACGGATGCAAAACCTGACACCTGTGAAATACGTGGAATAAAAAACGTTTTCTATCTAAAAAACGTGGACGCTAACCAGCTAATCGATAAGCAAAATAAAAATGAAGATTATCAAGCGGCCAGCAAACGGGCTGATCACCGTTCTGTTATTGATCTACATAATCCATCGCCGCTACCCATTGGTGCAGGTCAAGTGGATTACCTGCATCGATTGGCAAAGCAAATTAAAGACTCTCATAATGATATAGATACAGAAAAACGCGATAGCGGCATAAAAGCGGTCGGCATTTTTGGCAGTGATTTTAACGACAAACTACGAATCCTTGAAACCTTGCGCGTAGAAATGCCTGAGATTCTGGTTTTTACAACCGATCTGGATGCGCAAATGTTTTCTCCGCAACATTGGCGCGCAACCAGAAACCTAGTTGTGGCCTCACACTTCAATCTTCGGCTTGATAATGAATATCAGGAACATTTTCCGGACTTTCGGGATAGCCAACAGACCGCCATTTTTTATCACACTATCAAGATTTTCAAACGCGACGTCAAACCACCTGCATCCCAAATTTTTGAAATCGGCCGACACGGTCCTGTCCACCTGGTACAGGAAAAAAATGAAGAAAGTTCTATTCATACTCAGGATCAAGCCACCCAGCAGCTAAAGCTGCTGGGTTGGATTACATTGGTTCTTATCCTTTTTCTTTCGCAAGTACTTCCCAATTCCTGTTATTTAGTTAGCTGGCTGTCGTTTGGTTCGATCATAATATTTTTCATTGCCTGGTTTGCTGCTATAAACGGCCTCGGAGAGCCACTCAGCTTTAAAGATGGCGTCAGCCTTTGGCCAACCATATTCATACAAATTATTGCAACCTTGCTGGCATGCGCATTTATCTTCTATGCAAAACTCATTCTTGAAGACAATTTTAAGATCATAGATAGACAATACTTTAATGGACAATACTTTAAAGATTCAAATGACGATGGCGGGTTAGTTCGTTGGTGGGTTTGCATCAATTCTATAATAACATTCTTCGCCAGGTGCCCAGTCCTATGCCGCAGTGGGTTAGCTATTGGGGTTTGCATCATTTTTATGGTATCTAGTTTCGTCTATGCAATTAATGATGTATCTCCATCACATGTTCAGTTCTACGCTTGCTTAACGTTCCTTGGGCTATTCGCATTCTTCTATATACTGATATTTAATCTTTATGAAGAAAATTTTCGATTTATCAAACAGTGGGCAGAAAAAGATACCCATAATGTCTTTAGATTATATGACCTGTGGCAGCAATATTGTGAGTACGGTCAATTTCAACATCGCGCAAGTCGTGTTGTCGCAATATGGTTATTCTTTGCAATCATTGAAACCATCCTTATTTACTTACTGCCACCCTGGCCATCGCCATGCCGGGGCGATACTTGTGATTGGGTTTCCTGGATAGGGGTAATCAGTTTTGTTGTGGTCATGATTTTGCTCTTTTTTATACTGGATGCTGTAAGGCTGAGCTATTTCTGGATTAAAAAGCTGCGTACACACCATCCCCTACTCACTGATGAAACTACTCTAACAGTTGCGGATTTTCAGTACTTTAATGGCATAAAAAATAATACAAGTACTACACGTACTATAGATACTACAAGTAGTATAAGTATTACCAGTCCTCCCAGTACTACAAGTACTACAAGTACTACAAGTACTACAAGTACTACAAGTACTATAAGTACTACAAGTACTACAAGTTATCTTAACTCACTGGAAGAAATTGTTGACTTGGTCGCAGAAAGAACGCTGGTAGTCGACAAGCTTATTTACTATCCAATGCTTTGCATTATGTTGTTGTTGTTTGCCAAAATCACATATTTTGATAATCAGGAGTTCCCTCTTAGCAAAGGCATCACTTTTGCTGCAAGCATATCATTACTCTTCTTTGCGGGTTTTATGCTTCGAAAGGAGGCGGGCGATCTCAGGCTTTCCGTCATTAAGAGCGCCGAGAAACTGCTTAAAAAGAATTTATTTTGCAAAACGGAAGTAGATGCAGTTATTAATAGAATAAATAACAACAACAAAGGTGCTTTTGAACCCATGTTCGAGCAACCCGTCATGCGCGCATTATTAATAATATTGGCATCTATCGGTATTTTCGCTGCCAAATATCTCAAGATATTTGAATCGTAAGCTCCCCGTCAAGTAGACAATTCAAAAGTAGAATTTTTCCCGCGAGCAGCTGCTCGCGGAACACAGCTGGGGGCAGGTTTCCCAGTGCGTCATGGGGACGTTCCTCGTTATAGCTTTGAAGCCATTGATGCGTGATTTCCCGTACTTCCTCAAGCGATGCAAACAACCAGCTATTGAGTACCTCGGTCCGGTATGATCGGTTGAAGCGCTCAATGAATGCGTTTTGATTCGGCTTGCCCGGCTGGATAAAGCGCAGTTCGATACCCTTGCTTTTGCACCAGTCGGCCAGATGCTGTGAAGTGAGTTCCGGGCCATTGTCGAGTCGTATTGCTTTAGGCAATCCACGCCAGGCTTCCAACTGTTGCAAAGCCCGCACAACCCGTTGCGCGGGCAGGCTCGTATCTATTTCGATAGCTAACGCCTCCCGCACGCCTTCATCCAGAATATTCAAGGTGCGAAATCGCCGTCCTTGATAGAGGCTGTTGCTCATGAAGTCCAAGGACCAGATCTCATTGGGCCACAGCGGCGCGTCCAAAGGCTGTGCCGGCCTGATCAAACGCCTCTTGGCGCGACGCGGAAGATTCAGTTTCATCTCGCAATAAATCCGCCAGACTCGCTTGTGATTCCACGGATGACCTTCTAACCGCAGCCGGTTGTGACACTTCCAGAATCCCCAACGGCTATGTTTGGCTACGACCGCATTGAGCGCGTCAATCACCGGCATATCACGCACCGCAAGCTTGTTCTCTTCCTGGTAATACGCCGCCCGTGACAGGTTCACCAGTTGGCAGGATCGGTGATGGACAATCTCTGATCCTTCGCCAAACGCAAAACCATATCCCGGCGTTCAGGCGGCGCTACAGCTTTTTTAATACCACCTTGATCGCTTCATTCTCCAGCGCAAGGTTGGCATACATACGTTTGAGCTGGCTGTTCTCCGCTTCCAGCTCTTTTACCCGCACCAACTCGGAAACATCGAGGCCACCATACCTGGCTTTCCACTTATAGTAAGTCGCTGAACTGATCCCATGCTTGCGCCAGATCTCGTTGACCGCTACGCCGCTATCGGCTTCCTTCAATATCCCAACAATCTGGCTTTCCGTAAATTGCGATTTCTTCATTTGAACCTCCAGCTAAAATCCTGCCAGAAAGTTCTACTTTTTGCTTGTCCCTTAAATGGGGAAGCTTACGGAATAATCAATACCTATAGCCAAATGTTGTGTATGGCGGCATGATCAAGCGGCAACTTTTGGTCATTTTTTATATGGGGCCCAGGAAACGCGGTTTTGGTGCCACCAGAGATGCTGACCGAGCTCATCGGAAAAGAATCCGGCAATTTGGCAATTTGTATGTTGATGGGCTGACAAGCGATTACCTATATTGAGCGAGAGACCCATGAGGATTCAAGTGCCGGAAGGAGGGTGCCTCTTCCAGGACGACGCAGCCGGTTTCACCATTAATGATTTTTCTTTCTTTATTCATCGGGCTGCCAACTAGCTGGCAGCCCGTATGTTGATTTTCAGCCCACTGCTGCATGCGCCTTGTAATCGTACGGAAAAATTGCTTCTCCTATGTATGATGTCGCACGGAAACTGCGGCGTAAGGGGGACCACTATAGTCTCTGTGGCTCAAAAACCCCCCGATTACGTTCAGGAGCAGATCATATGAAAGCACCCGGTAAAACAGACAATCGATCTACCGTCGGCGGTCCCGCCCATCCGGATGGCACGCCAGCGAATGATTTCACTGCCAAGCTTGCCGCGACGCAGGAACTGGCTGCGGCGATGCCTTACAATACCAACAAGGCGCTCGAATACGGAGACGTTTCCGGCGTTCCGGGAAAAGGCCAGACGTTAGAGCCTGCCGATCCCGCTACGACGGGAAGCACACTCACTGAAATTAACAGCTCCGATAAAACAGGCAGTGGCGATCCGCAGCTCGGCTTCAACGCCGGCAATGAACCGCTTGACCGGGTGCGGGCCGATTCGAGCGGCCGGCTGCTGACGACCAACCAAGGTGTGCCTGTCGGCGACAATCAAAATTCCTTGAAAGCCGGCTATCGCGGTCCTGCTCTGCTGGAAGATTTTATTCTCCGGGAGAAGATCACGCATTTCGATCACGAGCGTATACCGGAGCGCATCGTACATGCGCGGGGCTCGGGCGCACACGGATACTTTGAATGCTATGAGTCGCTGGAGAAGTATACCCGCGCCTCCCTGTTCTCGGCCGCCGGAAAGAAAACGCCCGTGTTCGTGCGCTTTTCAACGGTATTTGGGGAACGCGGGTCGGCCGATACCGTGCGAGATGCACGGGGCTTCGCCGTAAAATTCTACACGGACGAAGGAAATTGGGATCTGGTGGGAAACAATATTCCCGTATTTTTTATTCAGGACGCGATGAAATTTCCGGACCTCGTGCACGCGGCCAAGCCTGAACCGCATTTTGCCATGCCGCAAGCTTCAACCGCGCACGATACTTTCTGGGACTTCGTTTCACTTATGCCGGAATCGATGCACATGCTGATGTGGGCGATGTCGGATCGCGGCATACCGCGCAGCTTTCGCATGATGCAAGGTTTTGGCGTTCATACTTTCCGACTGGTGGCAGCCGATGGCGAATCGAATTTTGTGAAGTTTCATTGGCAACCACTCGCCGGGACTCACTCGCTTGAATGGGACGAGGCGGTTAAAATCTCCGGCGCCGATCCCGACTTCCACCGCCGCGACCTATGGGAAGCAATCGAGTGCGGAGCCTACCCGGAATATGAGCTTGGCATGCAAATTTTCACTGAAGCGCAAGCCGAGGAATTCAGCTTCGATGTGCTGGACGCGACGAAAATCGTCCCGGAAGAGCTCGTGCCGGTTATGCCCGTTGGCAAAATGACACTCAACCGGAACCCGGATAATTTCTTTGCGGAAACAGAGCAGGTTGCGTTCTGCGCAGCGCATATTGTGCCTGGGCTGGACTTCAGTAGCGACCCGCTGCTGGCAGGCCGCATTCACTCTTACGTCGATACTCAGATATCGCGCCTGGGCGGACCCAACTTTCATGAAATACCCATCAATTCGCCGGTGGCCCAAGCGCATAACAACCAGCGGGATGGAATGCATCGTCAGGCTATCAATCGAGGTCGTGTTGCCTATGAGCCGAATTCGCTGGGAGGAGGGTGTCCATTCCAGGCCGGTGCAGCCGGTTTCACATCATTTCGCGAACCGGTGACGGGGGATAAAGTGCGGGGGAAGCCGGAGCGGTTCGCCGACCACTATACCCAGGCGACATTATTCTGGAACAGCCAGGCTCCCATTGAAAAAGCCCATATCATCAATGCATTTCGTTTCGAGCTGACGCGCGTGCAGACACCCGCGATACGCGAACGCATGGTTTCCCTGCTCGTCAATGTTGCGGCGGATCTGGCGGAAAGTGTTGCCGAGGGGCTTGGCATGCGTGTTCCGCCTGCTCAACCGAGGGCAACGGAAAATCCAGCTGTGCCGGAGGTGGTGTCGTCGCCTGCGCTTTCGCTTTTTGCCCGGCCGGGCGAGGGTGGCATCCACACCCGCAGAATCGCAATTCTGGTCGCGGATGGGGTAGATGGGAAATCTGTAACGGCACTATATGCCGGACTCCTGGGCGAGCAAGCCGTGCCGCGTTTTGTGGGTGCCCGTCTTGGCACCGTACAGGCCGGCGATAGTAACGCGATCGAAGTCGACGCCACCTTTGAAACAATGCCATCCGTTCTTTTTGATGCCCTCGTAGTGCCCGGTTTTCGCGAAGATAGCGGGGTTCTGGCGCATTCAGCGGATGCGATTCAATTCATCAAGGATCAGTATCGCCATTGCAAGCCCATCCTGGTACTGGGAAATGCCAGGAATATGATTAAAAGCGCGGGTGTAAAATTGAAGCTTCCGTCTGGCGAGCTCGATCCTGGAATTCTTTATTTTCCGGAGGGCAACCTTGACGATATCCTGCCGCAATTTATTGAAGCGATTGCCGCGCACCGCCACTTTGAAAGGGAAATCGAACCGCCTCGATCAATATAACCCAGTCAATGTAACGAACTTGCGAATACGTGGCAGCCGGCGTGCGGGGTGCCCACTGCATATCAAGAATGGAATAATTCTCGAACGGATAAAAACGATGTAACTTCACTTCTGCAATAAACCGGGACGGCAAGAAAAAGGTGCGCGTCTCCATTTTGCAGCGCGTACCCACGTGCGTCCTCGACGCTCTGCTTTGCAGAGCTGCCGGGCCAACTGCGGCACAAGAATCTTTCCTCGTCTGTACACGGTATCTCTGCCCATGTCCTTCCAAATGAATTCATCTGCCACTTTGATGATGGTGCTCGTTTTATCATTGGCTGGCACGCTTTTCAACGCGGCCTTCGCGGATGAACAGGTTCGTGAATCCACGCCCGCACCAGCACAAATTGCCCCGGCACAACTCACTCCAGCGCAAGCCAGGCACACGCTTTCCATTCTGCAGGATGAAAGGAAACGAGCAGAGCTCGAGGAAACCCTGAGTGCAATAGCTCAAGCCACGGGCGGAGCGCCGGTCGATGCAGACGCGTCCGCTGCAACTGCTACGCCCGTAGCGCCTGCCGAATCGGCAGCGGAAAAAAAAGCGCTGCCTATAGAACTGGCGGAGGGTGGTCTGATTGCTCAGGTGTTTGACCTGTTGGCAAAACGCGTGGATGCGGTTGTCGGCCAGCTGCGATCCACCGCCCGCATGCTGTTTCAGATAAGGACAGTGGGCGACTGGTGGGAGTATAACCTGGGTGTACCGGAGCGCCGGGCGGTGGTGCTCGACGCGCTGTCGGAGACAGCCCTCACGCTGGCTGGAGCGCTTCTCGCGTATTGGCTGCTGGCGTTTGCGCTCCGTCGGCCTCGCAGGCTGGTCGAGGACCGCGCGGCTGCTCGCCAGGTCGCTGCACAATCGAAGGTGAAGGCGGAAGCCGTCCCCGGTCTGGCTTTCCCGAGTGAACACTCTGTTGAACCCATGCGAAGGGTGCCGGCCGCTGAGCGTCACTGGAGCCTTCTGCGCCGGCTGCCGTTTGCCGTTGCACACTGGGTACTGGAATTGCTTCCATTGATCGCTTTTGTGGCTGTCTCCATCGTATTGCTGAATGCGTTCGGTGGCCGGTCCACTCCGTTTTACAGCGCCACCATCTTGATAGTCGGCGCGTACGCCGCCACGCGAATCGCGTTGAGCGTGGTTCATCTCATGGCGTCGCCGCTCGGGCAGGGCCTGCGGCTGATGCACATCAGCGATGGCGCGGCGGATTTCCTGAATCGCTGGTTGCGGTGGATTATCGTGGTGGCCGTATTTGGTACCGCCATCGCCGATATCGCTCTTCAAACGGGCGCGACCTCCGATACGCATCTTGCGCTTTCCCGATTGGTCGGCCTGGTTGTTCATGTGATGTTGCTGATCATGGTCTTTCGCAGTCGAAAAGCGACTGCAGCGGCTATCCGTGGTGCCGCTTCAGATAGCCAGGACTTGTTCGGGATTCGCGGGATGCTGGCGGATAGCTGGTCGTTTGTCGCGACATTCGTTATCGTTGCCATGTGGTTGCTGTGGTCGGCGGGGGCGGAGAATGGTTTTCAGCACGTGCTTCAGGTTTTTGCATGGTCGGCAGCGGTAATCGTCTGCGCGAGTCTGGTGTCGATTTTCGTCTTGGGCGCGATTGACCGCGCATTCATCGAAAATATCGAAAGCAAACGAGCCCAGTTGGGTCAGTCAAGCGACTCGGGAGAGATAGCGCCCGAGTCCGCCGCAAAAAATACTTATCACCTGCTGGTGTATCGAGCGGTCTCCACGTTGATCGGCATTGTCGCATTTATTGCGTTGCTGCAAGTCTGGGGCGTGAATACCCTTTCCTGGTTTGAAAGCGGGTCGGTAGGGCGACGTCTTGCTTCCGCCGTCGCCACGATCGCGGTTACCTGCATGTTGGCGTTCATGGCATGGGAAGCACTCAATAAGGCGATGTCCCGGCGCATCGACCGGTGGATAAAGATTGGAGATGCCGCGCGGGCCGCACGGCTTCGTACTTTGGTGCCCATGTTGCGCGCCACCGTGTTCTTTATCATAGGGCTGATTGTGCTGCTCGCAGCACTGAACGAGCTGGGTATTACTATTGGGCCGCTGTTGGCGGGCGCCAGCATTATCGGCGTCGCGTTGGGTTTCGGCTCCCAGAAGCTGGTGCAGGATTTCATTACCGGCCTCTTCCTCCTGATGGAAAATGCCATTCAGGTTGGCGACTTCATCACCGTGGCAGACGTATCGGGATCGGTCGAGCACCTGTCGATACGTACCGTGCGTCTACGTGCTTCCGATGGTGCGTTGCATGTCGTGCCGTTCAGTTCCGTTACAACCGTGACCAATGTCAATCGCGGCATTGGCAACGCCTCCGTCAGAGTCAGCGTAACGGCCGACTCGGACGTAGACAGGGTTCTTGAGGCGATCACAAGCGTGGGCGAAGAGATGCGGGCCGATCCACGATTCAGGGATCTGATCCTCGCGGATGTGGAGATCTGGGGGGTGGATCAGGTCGATGGCTCAATGATTACCATTCTTGGGCAGATACGCACGCTGGATAGAGGCCGATGGCCGGTGCAGCGTGGCTTTAACCGGCTCATCCTGCAGCGCTTCCGGGAACGGGACATCCAATTTGCCAACCCACAGAAAAGACAGGTGGTGGCGCAATTGCCCAGATCTTCTCCAACGTATCCTTCGGAAGCCGAGGCAGGGGCCGAGGCTGGCGCTGCCGTTATTGCAGCGCACCAGAATGGAGAGTCCAAAAAAAGCTAGGTGAAGAACGCCATCACCGACCTACTGGATGGAGTCGGGGTGCCGGGTGCCGTGTCTCTTCCGGTTTCCCTTCTCGCAGGATGATGACATCCGACAGATTTGATAGAATCCCGGACTCGCAGTCAAGTCGCTGAAGCCATATGGCAGTGTGTCGATTATCCAGATAAAACAAGGGGACCAATATGAAACTAGAATCGCTGGCATTGCACTATGGGTATGAATCCGAAGCGACGACGAAAGCGGCGGCGGTTCCCATATATCAGACAACTTCCTACACCTTCGACAATACGCAGCACGGTGCCGACCTGTTCGACCTGAAGGTGGCGGGGAATATTTATACGCGCATCATGAATCCCACCACCGCCGTGCTGGAAAAACGCATCGCGGAGATGGAGGGTGGGGTCGGCGCGCTAGCCGTGGCTTCGGGCATGGCAGCGATCACTTATGCCATCCAGTGCATTACGAGCGTCGGCGACAATATCATCAGCACAACCCAGCTCTATGGCGGCACTTACAACCTGTTTGCCCACACGTTTCCGCGGCAAGGCATAGAGGTGCGCATGGTCTCGCATGATGACTACGGTGCTGTGGAGAAACAGATAGATGACAACACCAAGGCGATTTTTTGCGAATCGATCGGGAATCCCGCCGGTAATGTCGTCGATATTGAAAAATTGGCGGATATCGCGCATAAGCACGGCTTGCCGCTCATCGTGGACAGCACCGTTTCCACGCCTTACCTCTGCCAGCCTTTCAAGTTTGGCGGCGATATCGTCGTACACTCGCTCACGAAATACATCGGCGGCCATGGCACGACAGTAGGCGGGGCGATAGTCGATTCGGGGAAGTTCGACTGGGTGAAGCACAAGGACCGATTCAGGCTCCTGAATGAGCCCGACCCATCCTATCATGGGGTCGTATATACCGAGGCTTTCGAAAACGCAGCGTATATCGGCCGCTGCCGGGTTGTGCCGCTACGCAATACCGGCGCGGCGCTATCGCCGCACAGCGCTTTTCTGCTGCTGCAAGGACTGGAAACGCTGGGCCTGAGAATGGACCGGCACTGTGAAAATGCATTGAAGGTCGCGCAATTTCTGGAGCAGCATCCAAAAGTGGAGTGGGTCAATTATGCCGCACTGCCAAGCAGCCGGTATCATGACCTGTGTAACCGGTTAAGCAAGGGAAAGTCCTCGGGTCTGCTGAGCTTCGGAATCAGGGGTGGTGCTGCCGCCGGTGCGCAGTTTATCGACGCGCTGAAGATGATTTTGCGCCTGGTCAATATCGGCGACGCGAAGTCGCTTGCTTGCCATCCCGCATCCACCACACATCGGCAGTTGAATCCGGACGAGTTGAAGGAAGCTGGGGTTTCGGAAGGTCTGGTCAGAATTTCCGTGGGCATCGAGCATATCGAGGACATCATCGAGGATATAGCCCAGGCGCTGGACGCGGCTGATTGAGATTTACGCCGGGATTTTCATGGAATAACCGCTCGCCACACGTCTTCCGTCGGCGTATCTCCCGTATTGACCGCTTTGCGAAAAATACTCATTTGCGGGGGAGAGGCGAGATCGGTGCGGGTAAACGATATAAAAAGCAGAAGCGTATGATTGTTGTAATAGGTCTCGGCCAGGAACACGGGCGTGGACTGGACAAATTGCTCTGACGGCAACTTGAAGATGTCCAGGTAGAACTTCACATATCCGGTCTGAAATTGTGCTTTGTATATAGCCAGTTCCGGGAGGGAAATCGGAATAAACTGGCTGGAGGCAGGCGGCATACCGAAAAAATCGCTACCGAATTCCGTTCCCATCGCATTAACGATTACATTAATCCTGTACGTTGCGTTCTTCTCGTCTTTCTGAACAGAAAACCCCTGTTTTCCCAGCCACCCCACCAGTATTTTCTGCAGAAGAGCCTGGTCCGGGCTTATTCCGGCCGTGTTCAATATCACACCCGCGCCCGAAGGAATAGAAAGCATATCTTGAGATTCGGCAGGCAGGCTCCGCAGTACTGCTTCACTGATAAGGAGTTGTTCGATAGCGGTTCTTGGCGACTGGGTTGTTCTTTGGGTGGTCGAGCAGCCTGCCGCCAACCCGATACAGACGGCACTTACGGCCATGTTCTTCAACAGCCTGATCACTCGTTCCATTCGTCGACGTCTCCAGCCGGACTATCGGTTGACATCACGCGTTAACCGAATGCCGGAAAATTATCGGCAAGTGCTTGCCGGGAAGAAATTGCGAAAACTCGAGCGAACCCTTTCCTTCGAAATCGCACAGGAGCCCCTCGCGGCACATACTGGTTCACCATCGATCTGCTATTGTATTCCCCTACCGCCTCATCCCATACGCGCGACATGGGTTCATTGCCATCCGCTTTTGCTGGATTGTAGCCGGGGTAGGGCGAATAGCTCGACTGCGTCTATTACCCACGCATCGCCATAAAGCTGGGCAAGCTTTGCACTATCACCTGCATCAGCAATGACAAACGGTTTGCTATGGAGTTCATAATCCGGAAGCCGGCAGCTGGCCACTCAATTGTCAACTCATTTGCCAACTAAGCGTTATAGCCGAAAAGGATTTCTCGTACCCGTGAGCTTCACCTTTTTGGTGAACCCGCTCCACCTCGTCCAGCTGCCGGATCCAGGATAATTGCTCTATGCAAGTTTCCCATCAAAATCCCGATTCCGCGGTCCAGGTGGTATCAACATTCATAGCCTACGCTCATTCAACGCGATGTAACGGATACTGTCAACCCGGTTCATCCGGGCAGGTGGAACGCGGCGACTGATTGATGTTCTAAGCAGATATATGATATTGATGTGTTCAACAATATGAGCCGTACGTCAGGCTGGGCTTGACGATGGCGCGCTGATACAGAACTGGAGCTTATGTGAAAATTAAATTAATATGCCTCGCCCTGCTTTCCCTCGGGCCGATTTCCGGCTCCGCATGGGCAAGTGGCGGTCACCACGGCGGAGGTCACCACGGCGGGAGCCATCATGTCGGTGGCCACCATCATGGCGGGCGCCATTTTTATGGGGGAGGTTTTTATCCAGGCTATGCCTTTGGTGCATATGGGCTAGGATTGGGCCTGGGTTATGGTCTGGGTTATTATGGTGGTTATGGCGGTTATTATGGTGGTTATCGCGGTTGGGGTGGCTATGGTGGCTACGGCGGCTATGGTGGTTATGGTTTTGGAGCGCCGTACTATGCCTATCCCCCGGTAGTGGCTGTGCCAACGGCTCCGCCGGTGTATATTCAACAACAGCAGCCGCAGCCTCAACAAGCTGTGCCGCCGCCACAAATCAATTACTGGCACTATTGCAGAAATCCGGAAGGCTATTACCCGTATGTTAAAAAGTGCCCTGATGGCTGGTTGCAGGTAGCACCGCAACCTTCCAGCCAGAATTGAGACGATAATTCACCATGACAAGAATTCATCATGGGGCTCCATTACTGGTGGCGCTGCTTGCGCCTTTTTTCCTGGTGTCGTGCGCAAGCATTCCCAGCGGCCCCAGCGTCATGGTATTGCCTGCCGCAGGCAAAACATTCGATCAGTTTCGAGAAGACGATGTCTACTGCAAGCAGTACGCCAATGCGCAAATGGGGGGAGAAACGCCAAATCGCGCGTCGATACTCAGCGGCTTGGGAACTGCCGCACTCGGTACAGGTATTGGTGCTGCGGCAGGCGGAGCTTTCGGCGGGGCAACCGGTGCTGCGTTTGGCGCCGGTAGTGGTCTCTTGCTAGGCGGACTGGTGGGAACCGGCGCTGCGCGTGATTCAGGCAATATCGGCCAGCAGCGATACGACGCGGGTTATACCCAATGTATGTATGGTAAAGGTCATCGCGTACCGGTATCCGGCCAAGTCATGGATAACACGCGTAACCAACCTGTGGAGGCGCCGTCCCAACCTTTATCGAACACTACAATGCCGCCGCCTCCGCCGCCTGGAAATCCCCCGCCCCCGCCACCATAATCTTGGTACTGCGTTCAGCTCAGATTGCTGGCAAGGCGGCCCAATGTGCTTTTCCGGCGTCATTCCCGGCTCAATTGCACCCTGCTCATGGTCGGTTCCGGATGAGCATCTGGCCGTGCCCGCACGTATGGATCGACGCGCACGATTTCAAATTCCGGCGATTCAGCGTACCCAGCGGAAGCGCTTGCCAATGGAAGAGTTTATGGATTTCGAGGAAGCTTGACGCCGCGAATCATTTTGTCCAGTTGGAAATCTGCTTTTTTGGCCGCTCGCTCGTCTTCTTTCGTCAACTCTTTTTGCACCAGTTCCGCAAAAACGACGAGGTCCTGCCGGGGATAAGCGTCCTGCACACCGCAGTCCTGAAAGAATTCCGCAATCCAGTGCGCATCGAGTTCGGTGCTTCCTGCTTCCCGCACATACTCATCCGCTGCCATTTTGACGTAGTCCGTCAGTTTAGGCATCTTTCTCTCCTTGCACATGTCTATAAATGAATTTAGGTCTACTATGAACACGTGTCAAGGAACCTCTATTCCACGATGATAAATATATGACCCAACAAAATCTCAAGCTTAGCGCCATAGCCGTTGAACGCACCGATCTCGCGGACTTGTGCGATGTGAAATTCGACGACAGCTTTGTGCGCTGCCTGCCGGGCGACCCGGTGACAACCAATGTGTCGCGTGCGGTGCGTGGGGCAAGCTATACCCGCGTCGCACCGACCGCTGTGCGCGCCCCGCGACTGCTTGCCTGGGCCGAACCCGTGGGGGAAATGCTCGGCATCTCGCCGCCCGGCTCGCCTGTGGGCCTTGCGGCAGACGTGCTTGGCGGCAATCGTATCCTTTCCGGCATGCAACCTTACGCGGCACGTTACGGTGGTCACCAGTTCGGCCATTGGGCGGGACAGTTGGGTGACGGCCGCGCCATCACCCTGGGCGAGATACTCCGCCCTGACGGCAGGCGGTTTGAGCTGCAGCTCAAGGGCGCGGGCAGAACACCTTATTCGCGAACCGCGGATGGCCGTGCGGTGCTTCGTTCGTCAGTTCGCGAGTTCCTGTGCAGCGAAGCCATGCATTATCTCGGTGTGCCGACGACGCGCGCATTGAGCCTGGTTGCAACGGGTGAATCGGTGGTGCGCGACATGTTCTATGACGGCAATCCGCAGGCCGAGATGGGCGCCATTGTCTGCCGCGTCGCACCCTCGTTCATACGCTTCGGCAGCTTCGAAATACTGGCCGCGCAGGATGAGCCCGATCTACTCAAACGCCTGGCCGATTACGTGATACGCGAGCATTTTCCCGAACTGCCGATGCCATCCTCTTCTACACATTCCATATCTTCCACCGTTTCTGCACCCTCGACTTATGCCCGCTGGTTCGAGGAGATCTGCCGGCGTACCGGGTTGATGGTTGCCCACTGGATGCGAGTGGGCTTTGTGCATGGGGTGATGAATACCGATAATATGTCGATCCTGGGATTGACGATCGACTATGGCCCTTACGGTTGGCTGGAAGGTTTCGATTTTCGATGGACACCCAACACCACGGATGCCCAGGGGCGGCGTTACTGCTTTGGTGACCAGGCGCAAATAGCGCAATGGAACCTTATCCGTCTCGCGAACGCGCTCGCGCCACTGATCGAGGATCACGCCGCGCTGGAGCGGGGATTAGCGGTCTATGGCGAAACCTTCAATAACACTTGGCGTGGAATGCTGGCCGATAAGCTCGGACTGGCTTCGCTGAACCATAGAGATGACGACGCGCTCATCAGCGATCTGTTCGATTTGCTGCAACAGGTCGAGACGGATATGACGCTGTTCTTTCGCGCACTGATGGAGATTCCTGAACCGGGCAACGTGGACCATATGGATGATCGGGCACTGGCGGAGCTATTCCGAAAGGCATTCTACGATGTGCAGCGCGCATTCGAACCCGCGCAGCTTGGCCGTCTAGCCGGTTGGTTGCGTCGTTATATCGCGCGGTTGCGCCTGGATGGTGATTCTCCGGATCAGCGTTATCAACGGATGAGCCGCGCCAACCCCAAGTATGTGCTGCGCAATTACCTCGCTCAGCAGGCAATTGAAGCGCTGGAGCGAGGCGATGCTTCTGTCATTACACGGCTCATGGAAGTGCTGAAACATCCATACGACGAGCAGCCCGAACATGACGAGCTGGCGGGCCGGCGTCCCGAGTGGGCCCGACACAAGGCCGGCTGTTCGGCATTATCGTGCAGTTCGTAGCTTATGAGGAATAGGTGTACGCCGTCACCGCAGTATTAACTCGGTATCAAGTTGTTTATCTTTATAGATCGAGCCATGATTTACGGTGAGGCGTAATAAAAGATACTAGAGTTGCTGGAGGGAGATGGTTGCCTGTTGGCTATTTTGAACGCTATCGGCATTGATCCAGACGAACTGAGAACCATTGCCAAATATTGAAGCTGCAATCTGCTGCTGTGGTTGAGTGGGGGCTGGCAAAATAAATTTGTAGTTGACAGGGTTACCTGGATCAGCCTGATAAACATTGGCTGCTGCCGAAGGTCCGGGATTTACGCAATAGATGCTGACAGCTGATGACCCTGGCCCAAACTGTGCCGTATAAAACTGCGTGATATTGCTTTGCAGGTTCATTTGATACCAGGTAGAAGCAGGTACTGCGTAATACCGTGTAAATGCGTTAAAGTTCTGGGGAACTCCATTTATTGGAAGACTTCTGTTATTGATGCCGGCAGTATTGATAGGAAACGCAAGGCTTCCAATAAATGCACTTATTTTAGAATTGGCGGGTTGATCACTGGTTAAGCTGATGGTAACGGTATTTGTTACATTCCCGTTAACCAATACGATTGCGGCAAGTCCTTGGTTTCCTGTCGTGCCAGGAACAACGACTTTGACTGGAGCCGCCGCATTGGTAGTGACTATGGTTACCGTCGTATCATGGTCGGCACCCGCAGAGTTATAAAGGAATATGCCATTCGCGCCATTTTGAATGGTTGTACAAACATATTTATTGTTACTTGGATCCAAGGTGACTAGACGGCCATCGTCCCAATTCCCAGGTGTTGCAAAAAGTACACTCATCATATTCTCCCTAAGTCAGGTGTAAAAATTTTCATTCTCGATTGAGAAAATCAAGGTCGGCTATCAAATCTCCTGATAGCTCAGCAGTACTCTAGTGCATAAAAAAATAAGTTGAGATTAAGAAAAGAAGGCGTTTTATATGCCTTCTTTTTATTTGACTGCTTGATAAAAATATCGTAGGCGGAAGCTTCTTCCGCGATTTTCGCGTACGAAATTCCTGTACGAATATCCGCCTTCCGGCTGCGCTAGACCTCCGCATACTCTTCTCGGAAAACTGAATCAACGCCATTGCCGATGGGATTCGGCCTGGCTCTGGTTTCTGGTACAGCAGAGTTTGCTCAAGCTGCAAGCAGCTATACCGACATTCTTCGCTTGGCCCAGAGCCAATATCGTGAGCGAGAATGACTATGCGTTTTTTTAACAATCAACCTGGTGTCCTATGATGCTGCCAGGGACGCCGAGAGCCGGGGTGATTAGGGTGCGAACCAAAGGTGCCGCCCCAGGTGCAGCCTCGGGAGGTGTGGCACGAAACGCGGTTGGAATGCTGGTTGGCGGACCTGCGGTCGGCGCGGTGGTTGCCGCGGGGAATATGTGGACTCGCCGGCAGGCACAGCAGGAGGTCTGCCGGAAGGAGGCGAAGGAACAACGAAAAGAGCCTTACATCCGAGGCCAACCGGGATGATGTGGCCGTGCGTATCGCGATTGCCAGTGATAATGGATAATCGGGCGCTAAGGCAGCATGCGCAGCGGAGTCGAAAGGGTGAAAGGCACGTGGGAAAATGGCGGCTGGGTAGACTTCGACGCGGCGATGCCCCAGCAGCGGGTGGATTGATGGCTGGAAACTTCCAACCTGAATCCGCCGCGCAGCGAGCGGTCAACTGCCGGATTCAGGTTTAAGGGACAACCACTTGATTAGAGGTTGGCAGCGGGTCCGTTTATTAACCGCGTTGGTCCGATTTGCCCGCCTGATCGTTCCTGCCGACCCCATAATGCCGGGTACCGTAGTATGTGTTGGTCTGGCTGATCCAGGATTCATCGACCATATCCGGCCAGTTGTCCTTATCGAATCCTGGTGCGGATTCAAGGCGTTCCTTCTCGATATCCAATATGAAACGCCTGTCCAGAGTTTCGAGTTTAAGCGTTAGCGCGCACCATGGTACAGCATGAAGTTTCTCACCAAAGCCCAGAATACCGCCGGTGGCCAGCACCGCATAAGCAACGCTGGCATGCTCCATATCAAGCATTACTTCCTTGATTGCGCCAAGGATTTCCCCCTTCGGCGTGTAAACATCCATTCCCAAAGGCCAGGTGGCACCCATGAATCTGGGGGCAGGGCTGTTACTTTCCGGCATTATTTTATCCAGGCCTTGAGTATTGTGTTCATAAGTCATGTTGAGCTCCTGCTATATATAATTAGAATCTTCCGGTGACATCATGCATTCCGAAGCCACTTCGTGAAGCTTATGGCTGACTAAGCGTGCCTGAGCCAGCCGACGAGGTCGGTTCGGTGGCTAACACAGCGCGGTGTCTGGCGTGCCCGCTGCAATGCATGAATGGTGGCGGGATGCTTTTAATATGATGGCAGCGGAGTTCTTCGACCTCCCGTTA
This sequence comes from Nitrosospira briensis C-128, assembly GCF_000619905.2. Taxonomy (NCBI): domain Bacteria; kingdom Pseudomonadati; phylum Pseudomonadota; class Betaproteobacteria; order Nitrosomonadales; family Nitrosomonadaceae; genus Nitrosospira; species Nitrosospira briensis. The sequence continues at coordinate 57,121 of NZ_CP012371.1, forward strand.
TTCGAAGACGGGTAGCTGATAAGCTCGAATCACATGGTTGGAATGCCATATGGTTCTTTGAATATTGCGTCTTTTCTGTATTTATCGGCATTTATCCCGAAGAGTCCGGCACCTATAGGCTAGGCTGCGTTCGAGCATGACCTTGCCATCAGTTTCACGCCCATGTATCGTGCGATTGATATGGGTCCTGGTGAAGCAGTGGCATTACAGCCGCGGCGAGGTTGGGCTGGCAATCGTAATTGAATTAGCTGTTTAGCATTATGGCGGCACAATCAGCACCATGCTGCGGAAGGGCCGGCTGGCTATCGGCCAGACGTCAGATTCAGTTAAAACGAGAGGCCAAAATGACAATCCAGGGAACCAAAAGCAGCGAACCAGCACAAGTGGACCAGCATCTGGAGGAACTGTGCATCAATACGATCCGGGTCCTGTCCATTGACGCTGTCCAGAAGGCCAATTCGGGACATCCGGGTTTACCCATGGGAGCAGCGGCGATGGCCTATGTTCTCTGGACGCGCTTCCTCAAATACAATCCTCATGATCCACTGTGGCCGGATCGCGACCGCTTTGTCCTGTCCGCGGGACATGGTTCCCTGCTTCTATACAGCCTGCTGCATCTTACAGGCTATGATCTCTCGCTTGACGAGATCAAGCGTTTTCGCCAGTGGGGCAGTCACACGCCAGGCCATCCCGAGCGAGGGCACACGCCGGGAGTCGAGGTGACGACCGGTCCGCTCGGGCAAGGTTTCGGCAACGGCATCGGCATGGCTATGGCCGAGGCATGGCTGGCGGCTCGATATAACCGCCCTGGTCATGATCTGGTCGATCACTACACTTATGCTCTCGTCTCGGATGGCGATCTGATGGAAGGGGTGGCTGCGGAGGCAGCGTCGCTTGCGGGACACCTTCGCCTGGGCAAGCTCATTTATCTTTATGATCAAAACCACATCTCGCTGGCTGGCGCAACGGATCTTACGTTCACTGAGGATGTCGGCAAGCGGTTTGAGGCATATGGGTGGCATACCCGCATGGTGCCGGATGGCAACGACACGGAGGATGTAGCTGCTGCCCTGCGAGAGGCGCAGGCCGAGAAAAACCGCCCCTCGCTCCTGCTGGTGCGGACGCATATAGGCTATGGCAGTCCCCATAAACAGGACTCCTTTCATGCCCATGGGTCACCCCTGGGTGCGGAAGAAGTAGCTGCCACCAAAAAAGCATTAGGATGGCCAACGACCGATTCTTTCTTCCTTCCGCCCGAGGCCGTGGCGCACTTTCGGCAGGCTATCGGGCGCGGAGCAAAAGCGCAACAGGAATGGCAGGAGCGCTTCGATGCTTACCGGGCAGCCTTTCCCGTAGAAGCCGCCGAATGGGACCAGGTCATGGGTGGCCGGCTTTCTCCAGACTTTACGACACAATTACCACAATGGAAGCCCGGCGACAAACCCGTTTCGACACGGGTGGCTGCCGGGCAGGCCTTGAACGCGCTCGCCCAGCGCATTCCGAATATTATCGGCGGCTCGGCCGATTTGAACCCCTCTACCAACACGGCTCTGAATGAGCAAGGCGATTTTCAGCCATCGGAGGAGACGCCAGTGCCAGTCGCTGCGGGTGCAGTCGGCGGCACGTGGAGCTATGCGGGTCGCAATATCGCCTTTGGCGTTCGCGAGCACGCGATGGGCGCAGCCGTCAATGGCATGGCCGCGCATGGGGGCATAATCCCCTTCAGTGCAACGTTCTTCGTATTCTCCGATTACATGAAGCCAGCGATACGCCTGGGAGCGATCATGGGCTTACGGGTGATTTATGTCTTCACGCACGACAGCATTGCTGTGGGCGAGGATGGGCCGACGCACGAACCGATTGGCCACCTGGCCGGCCTGAGGGCGATTCCCGGTCTGACTGTTATCCGCCCGGCCGATGCGAATGAAGCCGCAGAGGCATGGGTGATTGCGGTAGAGAGAAGCTCGCCCACGCTATTGGCGTTATCGCGCCAGAACCTTTCCATTCTCGACCGCTCGCGTGCGCGCGATGCCGGGGTGGCGCGAGGGGGATATATCCTTTCGGAGGCTGTGGGTGGCGAGCCTCAGGTACTGCTGATCGGAACCGGCTCGGAAGTCGAGCTATGCGTCAAGGCACAAGCGCGATTGAAGGAGCTGGATATTCGCGCTCGCGTGGTCAGCCTGCCGAGCTGGGAGTTGTTTGCGGAGCAGGACAGCGGCTACCGCCAGCAAGTGCTGCCTGCCGGTGTGCGAAAACGCATAACAGTGGAAGCGGGCGCAACACTGGGATGGGAACGGTTTGCCGGAGAAGAAGGCTCCATTATCGGAATCGACCATTTTGGGGCCTCGGCTCCGGCGGAAGAAGTCATGAAACATTTTGGCTTCACTGTCGAGCGCGTCACCGCTGCCGCTCTGCGGCTTCTGGGTCGCCCCGAAGCGGCGGCGCAAGAAGAGGGGAACCAGCATGAACAGGGCAGCGCGTCTGTGGCGCCCACATCGTCGGCCGAAGGACATTCCTGAGGAAGTACTCTCTTTTGCTCCACGGCAGAGCTGTACTATTTTTAGTTCTTCCAGGAAAGCGCTGAACAAATAGTGCTTCCAGATCCGCGTAGGTTGGCTGCTGTTTTTTAGCACGAGCAGACCGACAATTCATTTCCCGGCCATATTTCATTACCGAGTTACCGTGTTTTTCTGTTTCATCGTCCGCTCTGGGGCATAGCGGACGGATTTCGCCCCTCAGGCGGAAGCAGGCATTGAACCCTTGGTGGGCAGCCGGGGTGACTGTTACGATAATGCCTTGGCTGAAACCATCAACGGCCTGTACAAAGCCGAATTGATATACCGCGTGCGCCCTGGAAGACAAAGGCGGCAGTGGAACTGGCTACCCTGGAATGGGTATCGTGGTTCAACCATCAACGTCTGCTCGAACCCATCGGCTATATCCCACCGGCTGAGGCCGAGGAATATTATTATCGACAGCAGGTAGAAAAGGCCACGGTAGTGGTCTAACTTAAACCAACCGGCCTCCATGAAAGCCGGGGCGGTTCAGTCTGATCCCGGACTATCTGGAAGAATCAGGTTATGAGACTGATCTGGCCAGTGCGAAAGCATGAATATTCCAGGACCGTCCTGCTTCTTCTCCAGAGCAGAAACCTGCGCTTCGATCAGCACTTCCCCTCTCATACGCACTTTACAGCCGCCAACGCCTCTTGAATGATTCAGGTCGCAGTGTTCACAAAATGATCACTTTCAGGTTGGAATATTCACAAGATGACCACTTCCAGGTCGGAATATTCACAAAATGACCACTTTCAGGTCGAAATGCTCACAAAATGACCACCGATACATAATATTTCCCTGACAAGTGGTGTGGTAATTTTATCTCATCCTTGGACATTGGCTTCCTTCTTGAATCTGCGCTGATCAGTTTAAGAAAAGCCACGGCGAAATTGTCGTGTTTGGCTGCTGGACAGATCATTCGCACGTCATAATCGCCAGTCTATTGGAACCGGGGCAACGTGATAGCAAGCAGCAGCTAAACGCTCTCGGGTATGAGAATGACTTGTTCATCTTGGAAGGGAGACTTGGAAGCTCATGGCCCTGCAACTCACCATCCATATGATTGACGTCGGGCAACGAGAAAGTGCGCTCGTTGTTGCGGCAAACGTGGCAACCGGGCGACACCGGACGATATTGATCGATGGCGGGCTACTCGGGTATGCGGAGACAGTCCACAACTTTATCGATCCCATCCTCAGAGGTTACGGTTACCCCCTCGATCACATCCTCGTCAGCCACTACGACAAGGACCACTCAGGGGGAGTCATAGGCCTCCTGAATGCGAACAACATGCGAGTCGTAAGCGAGGCCATCGCGAACGCGGTGGCAAATGCGGCCCAATGGGCCGCAATGGGCACTCGCTCCCAGCAAATCGCCTGCGGAGCTGTGGCCGCATCGGCAACGATCCTCGGCGCTTGCGGCCCGAACGTGAATCAAATCCTGACAATGTGCCAGGTTGTTTTCCCCCGGGCTGTCGGGAAGACAGACGACGAGGCCGGCGAGATTGGATTTAACTACGCCCTGGAGCATACCCACAGGCCTTGGAGCTTTCCGCCCCTTCAAGTCGGCGAAAATGGGAGACGCATCGCAAAAATATCCTCGGTCGCTGCAGCAATTGCCATCGCGTCGGGAAGCAATCCGGCTACTGCAGCCTTCGGCGCCATCTTCCTCTTGATCGCCAAAACACTTCCTAATCAGCTACGGTTCGATACCGGGGGCCAATACTGTAACGTTCATCTTATCGATATCGGGCAACCCATCTGGCCATCGCAATCTGCCGAGATATGCGCCGACGCGGCGAGCGGGCAACACATGACCAAGGCGAATCGGATGATGGCGCCGGGCGTAAGCCGGACCCGGACGATGCCGGCGCGAGGGGACGAGATGCGATGGAACAGCGAGGCCGGTCGGACTCCCGCTCCCCCCCATTCACCCGCGATATTCTGCCTGGCGATCAACTCCTGGGTTTGGCAAGGGATCGGCAATAATCCTGTTCAGACCGTTTGGAGGCGCAAGGCCGAAAGCTGCACGTCCAGAGTTTAGTTGTAATGATCGTTAGTGACAGTTCGTTTCTTTATGCGGTTTAGGCAACTGTATTGTTTTATAAAGGTTTGCTAAAGAATTGCCTCATCCTTACATGCAATATTGTAGGTAAATGAATTTTTTACCGAAGATATAAGAGGATACATAGTATGAACCAGATAGTACTTATTGCGTTACGCAGACCTTACACCTTCGTGGTTCTTTCAATTCTGATCGTCATATTCGGAGTCAGGGCGATACGGCACTCGCCAACAGACGTCTTTCCCACTATCAAGATTCCCGTGATCTCTGTAGTCTGGGCTTACGCCGGCATGTTGCCGCTGGATGTGTCGGGTCGTATCACTTTTTACTTCGAACGCTTCTTGACCTCGACGGTGGAAGGTATCTCGGACATCGTCAGCCAGGCGTACTATGGCATCAGCATCACGAATATTTTTCTTCAGCCCCACACCAACCTCCCTGGCGCGGAAGCGGAAGTCACAGCCATAGCCCAGACGATTGTCAAGGCGCTGCCGCCGGATATTTCGCCGCCCATGATCATGCGGCTGGAAGCCTCTCAGGTAGCGGTAGCCAGCCTGCAGATTACCTCGGACGAGATGACGCCGGCAGACCTCTATAACCTTGCTTATAACCAGCTCAGGCCCCTGATTGTCGTGATCCCGGGGGCGATTGTTCCGCATCCTTACGGTGGAAAGCCCAAGCAGCTTCTGGTATCCCTCGATCAAGACAAGATGCTGGCTCGCAATATATCGCCAACTGATATCCATGCGGCTTTCGATCGACAGAATATCGTGCTGCCCGCGGGCGATATGAAGATCAAGCAGACCGACTGGATGGTCCAGACAAACGCGATGCCGCCGGAGATTCCGGAATTCAACGATATTCCGGTTAAAAGGGAAGGAAATTCCTTCGTTTTTTTGCGTGACGTCGCCGATGTTCAGCTGGCAGGGCCGCCGCAAACAAACTCCGTCATCGTGGACGGTAAACAGGCCGTCATTATTGTCGTCATGAAAAGCGGCGAGGCATCGACCCTGGACGTGGTCGACGGCATCAGGGCAACCCTTCCGCGCATCAAGGAGATCGTGCCGTCCCATGTGGACGTTAGAATCATCACGGATGCATCGGTCTTCGTGCGGGAATCCATCAACGAGGTGACGCATGAGATGGCAATCGCCGGCCTGCTTGTCGGTTTGATCGTCATGCTCATGCTCGGCTCCTGGCGTCCCATGATAGTCGTTATAACTTCAATTCCATTGTGTATTTTAACCTCCCTCATCTTCCTGCAAGTGCTGGGAGAGTCGATGAATGTCATGACGCTGGGCGGATTGGCGCTGGCGGTAGGGATTCTTGTCGACGATGCGACAGTGATGATCGAGAACATCGATACCCACCTGGAAATGGGCAAGGAACTCGATGAGGCAATCATCGACGCGGCAAACCAGATCGTTATTCCGACGCTGCTCGCCACATTATGCATATGCATTGTCTGGCTGCCACTGTTCACGCTTTCCGGCGTATCGGGCTATCTGTTCAAGCCAATGGCGCTGGCGGTGATATTCGCCATGCTGGCGTCCTTCATCCTGTCGCGTACGCTCGTGCCGACCATGGCGAAATATATTATCAAGCATCCGCACGCAGAAGGACATGCGGAAGGACATGCAGAAGGACACGGAAAGGAAGGCGACCACCCTGGCGAGGAAAAGCCAGCGGGGGAGGCTGCCGGTTTCAAGGAGAAGTTGAAATATCATATGGGGATTTTCTCCCGTTTTCAGGAGGCATTCGAGGCTCGCTTTGTTCAATTCTGCGCCTGGTATGGCGGGCTGCTCGAACAGACCATTGCAAATCGTCGCCGGTTCGTAACGATCATGCTGGCTTTCGCGCTCGTCTCCCTTGTTCTGTTCTACTTCAACGGTCGCGATTTTTTTCCGGAGGTCAGGTCGGGGACCATCCAGATGCACATGAGGGCGCCTCTCGGCACACGGATAGAAGCCGTAAACCGCATTACCACGCGCGTTGCGGAGGATATCTCGCGGATGCTTCCCGGGCAGGTTGAAGGCGTCATCAGCAATTGCGGCTTACCCGTCGGGCCGCATAATCTGGCATTTATTCCGACGCCCACGATCGGAACGCAGGACTGCGATCTGACGATCACCCTGTTCGACGAGAAGTCAGCCGTGTGGGATATTCGGAAAATTATCCATAAAGGTCTGAAGGAGCGCTATCCGGGGAGCGAATTCACCTTTCAGCCAGCCGATCTGATAGCGAAAATCTTGAATTTTGGTGCCCCTTCTCCGATTACTGTTCAGGTTAACGGGATGGATATCTACGCAAACTACGAATACGCGCGCAAATTGCAAGGCAGGCTGCGTGAAATCCCCGGCTCAAGTGATGTGGTGATCCAGCAAACCATGCGCACGCCCACCCTGTTTGTTGAAGGCCAAAGGACATATGGACTCGGTGTTGACAGGAGCGAATCGGATATTGCCCTGAATATGCTGATAACGACTAACGGAACCCAGCAGATCGACCAGAAATACTGGCTGGATCTGACGACCGGCATGTCATACCAGATCAACATCTATCAGCCTCAACCCTGGGTTTCAAGCACCAATGAGTTGAACAAGATTCCTGTCAAACCGGAGGGGGAAGGCGGCCTGGATGAGCAATATCAACTCCTGGGCAATCTGACGAAGAAAACGCCGGTAGGCACGCCCGGCCTGGTCACCCACAGGGGCATCATGCCGCTGATTGAAGTGTATGTGTCTGCCGAAGGGCGGGGGCTTGGCGACCTGCTGGATGACGTCAAGAAAATCGTCGAGGAGATGGACGAAGAAGTACCCCGCGGCTCCGATGTCCAAATCGCCGGCCAGGCCGCGAATATGGTTACCACCTATGGCGAACTGCTTATCGGTCTCGCAGCGGCTGTCGTGCTGATCTATCTCTTGCTTGTCGTCAATTTTCAATCATGGCTGGTTCCCTTCATCATCATTACAGCCCTGCCCGGCGCTTTGGCAGGCATTGCCTGGGCCCTGTTCCTGACTCACACGAATATTTCCGTTCCGGCCCTGACAGGGGCCATCATGGCCATGGGGACGGCCACGGCAAATTCCATACTTGTCGTGGCCTATGCGCTGGAGCGCATCGAAGCGCATGGCGACCCGCTGCTGGCCGCCATCGAGTCTGGCAAAGCCCGTATTCGACCTGTTCTCATGACCGCGGCGGCCATGATCATGGGCATGCTTCCGATGGCGCTGGGAGGATCCACCAATGCCCCGCTGGGCCGTGCAGTGATTGGCGGCTTGATGTTCGCGACGATATACACCCTGTTCTTTGTCCCGGCTGTGTATGCCATCATGTATTACGCACGAAGCGCTCCTAAAGACAAGGAAAGCGTTCCTGGCGACAAAGAAATTGTTCCTCAACTCGGGAATTCCTGACATGAAAAAATCAAGCAAAATTATAGTGATTTTGGCAATCGTTCTCGGTGTTGTCTATTTGGGCTACCGAGTCATCGAATCCCGTAAACATATGGATTCTTTAACAGAAAAGGCGATGGAGAATGATGTTCGGACTGTGGCTATCATCAAGGCCGAGCAAATGCCTGCTCAGGAAACCATCAAGCTTCCAGGTACTATCCAGGCATGGTTTCAGGCGCCGATCTATGCCCAGGTATCCGGTTACGTCAAGATGTGGCATAAAGATTGGGGAGCGATAGTCAAAAAAGGAGATGTACTTGCCGAAATCTACGCGCCGGCGCTCGATGCCCAATACGAGCAAAGCAAGGCGGATCTGGCGTCGGAAGTGGCCCTTAATGAGCTCGCCATACTTACCGCGGACCGATGGATAGCATTGCGCAAAAACCAGGCGGTATCCGAGCAATCGATTTCGGTAAAGGTGGCCGAGGCAAAAGCCCAACAGGCAAAGGTGAATGCCGCCATGCAAAACGTCCGTAACTTTGAAGCATTGATCGGGTTTAAAACAATTATTGCACCGTATGACGGCGTGGTCATTAACCGTGCCATTAATGTGGGAGACTTCATCAATAAGGAAGGCACCATCAGTTTACCGGAAGGTGAAGTCCGCAATCTTTTTACTGTCGCCGACATGAGCCGGATGCGTTTGTTTGTCAGTGTGCCTGAAGCCTACGGCGCCACTATGCACGATGGCCTGAAAGCCGATCTGACGGTGCCGCAATTTCCCGGTCGGCATTTCACTGCCGAGTTTCTGACCACTGCTCGTGGCTTCAATGTTGGTACACGTACGGTGGTCACCCAATTTGTGATTGAAAATGAAGCGCGGGATCTGTGGCCGGGTTCCTATGCATCAGTCAATATCACTGTGGATGTTCCGAATAGACACCTCTCCATTCCATCCAGCGCACTGGTATTTGATGAGATGGGGACGCGAGTGGCCGTGGTGGATGACGACAACATTGTTCACTTCAAGCCGATCAAAATAACCAGAATCCTCGACGCTACTGTCGAATTAACCGAGGGCGTCTCAGCAGAAGACCGGATTATAAACAATCCCAGCGCTGCCATACTTGAAGGTGACAAGGTAAGCATTGTAACGCCTGCACCGGGGTATGATCTGATCAATGTTCCAAAAGAGTCGGGGTCATCGAAACCAGACTCAAAAGAGCCGGTTCCGGGATCCTCGAAACCGGACTCTCATTCAGAAATACCGGATCCGGGGTTAAAACAAGCATTGAACGGATTACAAGCATCATGAACACTCATTTGACCATGATCGACTTGCGGCGTAAAAAAGGAACCCATATTCCAAATCTCTGTCGCCTCGGCGCAAGATTTGGCGGGTTTTTATTTCTGGCGGCCAGCCTGGCGGCTTGCAGTGGCCTCCCCTTTCCTGCATTCGATCTGACACCCACTTATAAACCGCCTGAATATGTCGTTCCGGATTCCTGGGAGGGAACGAGTGATTTCGTCAAGGCTAATCCGTCGGATGATGCAATCCGGCCCGACTGGTGGACACTATATGACGATCCAATTCTAAACAAGCTTGTGGAGCAGGGACTTGCAGCCAACCCGGATTTGCATGCAGCCGCTGAACGGTTCGTTCAAGCGCGCGATGCAATGATGAAGGCACGGGCTCGATATATGCCCCAACTCGGCTTTGAGTACGGTGGTAGTAATAACAGGCAATCCGACCATACCCTCTTTCGTGCTCCTGGAGAACCTGACAGCGATACTCAACATATTATGAGTGGAATTGCATCCTGGGAGCCGGATTTCTGGTCGAAATTTCGGAATGTGGCGCAATCCAGAATCTATCGTGCTGAAGAACGTGCGGCTGATTACGGACTCGCACGCCTTATTCTGCAGGCGGAAATTGCATCGAATTATTTCGCACTGCGTGGACTGGATGCGCAAATTGCGATTTACACACGTTCGATTCATCTTTACAGGTATACGGTGGATGTTGTAGTGACTCAGTTTGAAGGCAAGATCGCCTCTAATCTCGACGTAGCACGGGCTCAGTCGTTGCTGTTCTCTACCGAGTCAGAATTGTCCCTGATGCAAAGCGACCGAAAGGTGATGGAGCAGGCCATTGCAATTCTTCTTAATCTCGCTCCAGCCAGCTTTAAGATCGAGCCGGTAGATACCCTCCTTACCACGCATTTCAGCCTTCCGGAGACAATTCCATCTACTTTACTTGAACGTCGGCCCGATATTGCCGCGATGGAGCGCCGGATGGCACAGGCCAACCGCGGCATTGGAATTGCACGTGCCGCTTTTTTTCCGGATGTGTCCTTCCGGCTTGGAGGAGGACTTGAGAATTCCGGACTCAATCTGCTCAGCCTGGCTAACGGTTTCTGGGCCTATGGTTCCTCTTTTGCCATTCCGATTTTTCAGGGTGGATATCGTCGGGCTCAATTGCAGCAATCATGGTCGGCCTATCGCGAGACAGAAAATGCATATCGTTCGACAGTGTTGAATGCTTTTCGTGAAGTTGAAAATAACCTGACCAAGACCTATTGGATGGCCAAGGCCGCCGAACGGCAGGATGCTACCGTCGGAGCCGCACGTATCACACAAGACCTTACCATGGACCTTTATAAGGGCGCTTTGGCCTCCAGCCTTGAACTCATTTATGCACAGATCGGCACGCTGACGGCAAGCGTCAAGTCTGTACAGATCAAGACTGGTGTACTGGTAGCATCGGTGGATCTTATTCGTTCGCTTGGAGGGGGCTGGAACCGCGACCAATTACCTGAAGACAAGGAAATTCAACCCTTTAGCGTACTTCAATATTGGGATCTTGATAAGCCATCGCCAGTCGGAGGAATTGACGTCAATGCGGATCCTGCCGATAGAAAAAGCAAAACCCATAATTTGACCAAGCCTCTGGTTCAACATGAAGATCATAGTGAAGGAAGCAAAAGCAATAAACTTCCGACACCCCCGTTTCCAGAGCCCTTTTTTCCATGACTGCATCTTGCAAGCGCTCCTGGGCTCGTCGGCAGACACAGCAGGAGGTCTACCTGAAGGAGGTTGAGGAACAACGAAAAGAGCCTTACATCCGAGGCCAGTCGGGATGGTGTTAGCCGTATCGCGATTGCCAGAGAAGTGGCCCCCAGGAATTTGAATAAGTCCGTAAGTGGAGAATCTGCTACCTTTTGATGGTCCCTGCGGGGCTTGGATATGGAGCAGACATGCCGATTCCAACCGATGAGGGCCGAAGGCATCTCGCATTTGCCGTATCGCAAGAGGCCGAGTGGGTTGGCGTCTCATTCGTGCAATCGGCTGGCGATCTTGCGCAGGTGAGGTCTTGTTTCCCCCTGGACCTGGGATCAAACCGCATCAATGGCCGATGCAAGGTGAAGAAGCACTCTGTCATCATGAAAATCAGTCCTTATGAGTGGGGTCAAGCGCCAATGCCAATTCGGCATCAAGAGCCCTCGCATTAGCGGCCGCATCCGCTTCGGATAGTAACTCGCCTTCCCATTTTGCGACCACGGCGGCGGCAATCGAGTTACCCGCAGCGTTGGTCGCCGAGCGTCCCATGTCCAGGAAGGCGTCAACGCCCAAAATCAACAGTAGACCCGCTTCAGGAATGTTGAAGTGACCTAGCGTTGCGGCTATGACAACCAATGACGCACGCGGAACGCCCGCCATCCCCTTGGAAGTCAGCATCAGGATCGCCATCATCGTTAACTGTGTGCCAAGCGATAGCTCGACGTCATATGCCTGGGCAATGAACAGTATCGCGAAAGTGCAATACATCATTGAGCCATCGAGATTGAACGAATAACCCATCGGCAATACGAAGCTGGAGATTTTTCGCTTCACTCCAAAGCGATCCAGGGCATCGAGGAGTTTCGGATAAGCTGCTTCGGAGCTTGCAGTTGCAAAGGACAATAAAAACGCTTCCCTGATCAGAGCCAATAATTTGAATATGCGTCGTCCCAGAAAAATGAAACCGGCTAACGCAAGCAAACACCACAGGATAAAAAGCGCAATGTAGAAGCCGCCCATAAAAACTGCAAATTTCGACAGAATTCCCAAACCGTTGGTGGCGACGGTGGCCGCTATCGCCGCAAATACCGCGGCTGGCGCAAGCAGCATGACATACGCCGTGATTTTCAACATGACGTGGGTCAGCTCGTTCATTATCCGGGTGAGGGTTTTACTCACATCGCCCAGGGCGGCCAATGCCACGCCAAAAAACATCGAAAATACGACAATCTGAAGAATTTCATTATTCGCCAAGGCCTCGGCAAATGATTTTGGTACCAGGTGGATCACAAAATCCTTTAACGTAAACGACGGTGTCTGGAGATTGGCAGCGGCGTTCACCGCCGGCAAGGTCAATCCGAGGTTATGCCCCGGCTGTAATAAATTTGCTACAAGCGTGCCTAATAACAGCGATACCACTGAAGCGATTAAAAACCAGCCAAAGGCCTTGAAAAATACCCGGCCGACCGATTTTGCATCCCCCATGTGTGCGATTCCCGCGACGAGTGTCGAAAAAACCAGCGGACCAATCAACATCTTTACCAGACGGAGAAAAATATCCGATATTAAAGAAATGTAACCAGCAATTTGCGCAGCGTCATCGGTAGAATAATGGATAAATATCATGTAACCGGTGCCGACACCCAGCGTCATTGCAATTAGAATGGATGCCCACTGCGGGAGTTTTCTCCCTGTGATTTGCCGGGGCGTTGACACTGTCGCACTGATTGGCATGATGTACCTTCGTACCTTACGGTTATCAATCGGAAAAAATCGTTATCGAATTTTACTTTTACTACCACTACCGGCTACGGGGATTTGAACAAGGAAATTGCCGGTTCACGTCAACCCAGGGAATTCGAAGCTGCACTCGAGTAGACGCGTATTTCGTCTTGGTATTTTTATCATTTTCGGGCTTATCGACCAGTCGGAAAAGTGCTGAATTATGTAGGATGACTACGTAGAATTACGTAGAAGAGAAAAAATCGATACTTGCCGGGAACGAAAAGGACGCCGCAAGGGTATCGTACCGTGCCGAGATAGCATGAAGCAGGGCTTGTCCCATCGTCAAGACTGTCGACCTAAACGAAATGAGGAGTACCATCGATTCATCCGGATCATCGGATAGGGGTTGTTATTCACCTTGTTATTCACCTCCGAGAATATAAAAACCGGTAGTCTAACCAAACGTATCGCAAATATGACGCAATCCAACTGGCAGCGAACCAAGATTGTATGCACACTGGGTCCGGCGACGGACCGGCCCGGCGTGATCGAGCGGTTGATCGAGGCCGGAATGGATGTTGCGCGCATCAATACATCGCACGGGGATCATGCCGACCATGCACGGCGTATTCGGCAGGTCCGGCAGGCGGCGCACGCGCTCGGCCAGCCAGTGGCCCTGCTCATGGATTTGCCCGGTCCCAAATTCCGCCTGGCCGATCTTCCGGATGGCTTTTGTAAATTGGAGGAAGGAACGATAGTCAGGCTCGTGGTGGCGGGTGACGAGGCAAAGGGGGCCAGCGCAGACAATTGCTGTCTGTTGCCGGTGCGAAGCCGTGAGTTGCTTCAGGCATTGCGAATCGGGGAACCAGTATTCCTGGCAGACGGATCGGTCGAGCTCCGCGTGAAAAGCGTGACTGCAAGCCCAAGCCGGGCCGAGTGCGAAGTGCGCATCGGCGGCACTGTCCGCTCCGGGTCCGGCATTAATATACCGGAATCCGCCACAGACATGCTGATTCCAACCGATGAGGACCGAAGGCATCTCGCGTTTGCCGTGTCGCAAGAGGCCGAGTGGGTTGGCGTCTCATTCGTGCAATCGGCTGGCGATCTTGCGCGGGTGAGGGCTTGTCTCCCCCCTGGACCCGGGATCAAACCGCTGCTGATGGCCAAGATAGAGAAGCGCCGCGCGTTGGACGATCTTGACGCGATCGTGGCAGCATCCGACGGAGTAATGGTGGCGCGCGGCGATCTGGGCGTTGAAACCGATCTTGCCGAAATACCGATTGTGCAGAAGCGCATTATTTCGGTGGCTAATGCTCAAGGTCGACCTGTTATTACCGCTACGCAGATGCTCGAGTCGATGGTGGAGCATGAGCATCCGACGCGTGCCGAGGCGACTGATGTGGCCAATGCCGTGCTGGATGGGACGGATGCCGTCATGCTTTCAGCGGAGACGGCCGTCGGCGAGTTCCCGGTGGCGGCAGTGCGGTTTCTCCAGCGCGTGCTTACCGCAACAGAGGAGGCGTATGGCGGACGCATGGCGCGAGACCGGATGAATCCAGCGGAAACAGCCAGCCCGAACGAAGCGGGAAACGCCCTGAGTTTTGCGGCGTGCCTGCTCGCCGCCCGTCTCGGCGCCCGGGCCATCATTGCTCCCATTCAATCCATGGAGACGGCGCTATCCGTTGCCCGCTTCCGCCCGCAGGCACCGCTTGTCATGGTCGCCGATTCCGTGCGGTTGTATAGAAGTCTCGCACTGGTCCGCGGTATTTCGCCGCTCGTTGTCAACGCGCCCGATAATGGAGCGGAGCCTCAGGCTCGCCTCGCACAAGCTCGAGAGTGGTTGTTTACGCATGGGTTGGCACAAGAGGATGATCTGGCTGTGCTCTTGTCTGCCTCCGGCGCTGCCGGCGATAAAGCAGATACGTTGCAGACGGTCCGGTTGAACAGTTAACGGAGCCTTTAACCTAAATCCGGTAGTTGACCGCTCATTTAATAGATCAGTGTTATGATTAATAACAATATTTCATATTATTTGCCGCTCACCTTCCGGGTGAGGGCGCTACGGGGCGAATTGCACAGTTTTTGGGGCACATGGCTGCGTTGCAACTTCTTGGAATGGAACGGCGCCCCAAAGCGTCGCCCGAGGGGCCCCGTGCAGCGGGGATCGGGCAGCGCAGGGGATGCCGCGATCGCGTTCCACACACAAGGGGGCGCCCGCATCCCGCTTCGGGGTCGCACCTTCCTGCGGAAGGCACTGCTCCGCCCTGCGCGGTCGCATTCCGCGTCGTTGCGCCTTGCCCTGCACCCCAAAAACCGTACATTTCACCCCGTCCAACTACCGGATTTAGGTTTAATCAGATGCGCCTATAACTCCGGCAGGGTTCTGATATCGTCAGCATCTTTCGCAATTATTACGCGATTACGCCCGGCGCTCTTTGCCTCATACATTGCCACATCCGCGCGCTCAAGCAATGATTCCTTGCGTTCGTCCGGCCTCAGCATTGCGACGCCAAGGCTGATGGTTACCGGGATGGTCAGCTCCTTTAGATGTAAAGGCGTGTCCATCACCCCTTTACGCACGCGCTCGGCAATGACCGTTGCCAGTTCCAAGTCGGTATTTGCCATGAGAATGACGAATTCCTCTCCGCCAAACCTGCCTACCATGTCGAAATCACGTACTGCCGCCTGAATTCGGCTTGCGACGTGCCGGAGCACAAAATCGCCAACGACGTGCCCATGCGTATCGTTGATTTTCTTGAATAAATCGAGATCGATCATGATCAGGCACATGTTGCCGGAAAGACCCTTTTGACTCCTATGCTGGTTCGCGTGCGCGGCGTTAACCTGATGCTCAAGGGATTCCATGAGGCCGGCATAATTCATCAAGCCGGTGAGTTGATCGATCGAGGCCTCCTGGTGTAATCGGGATGTTTCTTTGCGGAGGTTGTCCAACGATTTTTGCAGTTCGGCAACTTCCGGCAAATGGTAGCCCTCGGCCGTAAGATATAAATCAAGGGATGAAAGCTTCAAAACACAGTCTACGAGAGGCCGGGCGGTTGAAGCAGCTTCCGCGAATCTAACCGATAGACGATCTATGAGTACCTGCTGGATAAGGCAGTGCTGTACCTGAAAAATGCCCAGAGGAATTTTCGCGCGTGCATAAGCAGCGGCGCTCGCAAGCCGGTCCCCAAAATACTCGGCGGTATCAAAGTCCTGGCCGTAGTGCTGCAAGCGTTCGATCCAGGTTCTCTTGAAGGATTCGATACCGATATTTCGCTCGATCAGCGTAAAGCCCCGGCTACGCGCCAGCGGGGCAAGGCAGGAATCGACCAGCTCATCGGCTTTTCCAGCGATCACTTCAGCGCGCATGCGCTCGGCAAGCAAGCCATGCTCCGCACTGAATCCCAATATGGAAAGTACTTCCCTGATTCGTGTGCTGTCAAATCCGAATATCGCGCAATAAGGAGTCGTTGTCCGATTCATCATCCAGATATTTATATGAGATAAAACACCCGCGATTCCATAGGGACAGGCCGAGAAAGTTGCAGCATGAAGGATAACGGGTTAACCTCGACATTGCTATAGCCAGTACTCTCCTGTACCCATACGGACCATTTCTCATGAATCTCGGCCGCTACGTAATATTGCTATATGTCATCGCCTCCTCTGTACTCGCGGGATGCGCGTCGCCACGGTCGTTTTTAGGAAGTTCATTTCCGACTGTCACTTACAAGGATATCAAAAAGAGAGACGTACCGCTTCGGCTGAAGCTCGTTGTCGAGTTTCAGCGAAATGGCGTACGCTTTCCCATGGGAGAGGTTCCGCTGAGAGATTATTCAGGCCGGATACTCAGGGACACCGGGGTGATTTATCCTATTGATGAGCTCTCTCTGGGGCCGGAGCAGGAAGACGGGGAAATCAGGATCGTGCTGAACAATGTTGCCGACAGCGGCACTGTTGCGGTGGAGGCATCCCGCACAGGATTTCCGTTGTGGATGGTTGGAAAACTGATTACCGACGCTTATGAGCTGTCGATGTTTATCAGCGTAAATGGAAAGACGCTCAGCCGCATGGGCATCCAGCATGCCGTCCATACCGCTATCGGCAACATGAGCGTACCCGACAATGTTCAGGTTTTTCCGGCGGACCGAGCGTTCGGAAAGGTGCTTGAACAGATGATCCTGCGTGCGCTGGAGGATTTTCAGAGTCGCGGCGAGCTGGTTTGGCTGGACCTGTCGCCTGTGGATTGGGGTAGCGCTGGAACCCCGATGTTCAGTTCCACATTTGAAATGCCGGGGTTCGTGCTGCACCCCAACTTACCTTGCTGTCTTCACGCCGAACCGGTTCTTGCAATCGGCGATCTTGCCTACACCTTCAATGCAGGACGGAACGCTTTATTTTGATTTTGATTACTGTCCTGTCAGAAACCTGCGTTCCAGTGGTTCTATCGCAGGACCCTCGATCACTGCCCCGTCGGGAGCGAAGCGGCTGCCGTGACAAGGGCAATCCCAGCTTGTCTCGACGCTATTCCAGTGCACTTTGCATTTCATATGCGTGCATACCGGCGAGACCGCAATCAATGTCCCATCAGGGGTTCTGTATGCCGCCAGCGATTCGTCCTCGAACTCCACGATCGCGCCTTTGCCCGGCATGAGCTGCGATAATTGCACCGTCTCCCGGTTGATCACGTAGTCCTTGATGAGGGATTTCACCACGCTCGCTGTTTCTCCGGCTATGCCCTTGGCTCCCTTCAGCGGCGAGAAACGGTTCGCCTTGACAAGTGGGGCAAAAACGTTGTCGCGCCCGGCAATCTGGTCAGCGATCAGCGATGCAGCCAGCGTTCCATAGGTTAAACCATCGGTCTCGAAGCCGGTAGCGATGAAGCAGCCTGTCGCATCGCGACCGATATACGGCAAGCCATCCGCTGTGCTGTAATTCTGCGCGGACCACCTGAACGCCACTTCACGTACATTAAAATGGGCGTGTGCGGAGGACTCGAGCCGGTCCAGGCTGATTTTCGCGTTTTCCTGACCCGTCTTGTGCTCCTCTCCGACGCAGACGAGGAATGTGGCGTCATCGACATCCACGTTGCGAATCGACAGCCGTTCGATGCCGGTGCCCCAGAAGATCCCGGAGGGAAAGGAATTCCTGGCAATGCGTGCGGCGAGCCCATATTCGCGGTTGGCGATCATCTCTGCCTGCACCAGGTGCACGCCCTTCGGCGAGTGAGTGGCAAACACGATTTCCCTGGCTGTTACCTTGCCTTTGTCTGTACGCACGGCGTGCTTGTCTTTATCCACTTCGATAACAGTCGAGTTTTCGAAGATACGGCAACCCTGGTTTTCGGCTTGGCGGGCAAGCCCACGAACATAAGCCTGCGGGTGAAATTGCGCCTGGTTATCCAGCGCCAGTACGGGCCCTGAGGGCGGGGCAAGGGGAGTGGGCAGCGCTTTTTCGAGATGAACGGATAGTCCTGCCTTGAGCGATCCCTGGTATTCTTTCTCCACCGAGTCCTGCGCGTTCTCGGAGGTGGCATAACGGTAGAGGCGGCAACGGCGGAAAGCACAGGGGATATCGAATTTACGCACCCGCTGGTCGATCTGTTCCACCGCTGCGCGACGGGCGGTAGCAACCGCGCGGGCCGTATCACTGTCCCATCGGTCAATGATATGATGTATTCCCTTGCTGACGGTTTCATACAGATTGCCCGTTGAGTTGCCCGTGCTGCCAAAGCCCACGGTGTGGGCTTCCAGCAGCACGGCCGAGGTGCCTTGCTCGGCCAGGTTCAAGGCAAGTGTAACGCCGGTAATACCGCCCCCGACGATAACCACATCGGCCGTAATCTCTTCCTGAAGTGTTGGAAAACCGGCTTGAGGCGCCCCCGCGCGCCAGACAGAAATCGTATTCATGATATTTTCCTTCTTGTTCAGAATAAGCGATGATGCCTATCGTTGAACATAAACCGGAATTATTCAATTGTTCTGTACGCTATGGCACATAAAGCTCAGGCTTGGCAGCGCGCGAGCGGCGCGGAGGCAATTTTAATACTGTGGTTGTGTGATAAATACTGATAATTGGTGATAGTTGCGGGTAGTAGCCAACAATACGGTCTATGCAAATTGCAAGGTAGGTCAGGCTCTGCCTGACGATCGTAAAATGATGTCGGGCGGAGCCCGACCTACGAAAAAAGGAGCGCTATTGTGAGACAACAACTTATCATTTCTGCCATTTTCTTTACGCTCGCGGTTACCGCTGCCCAAGCTGAGCCTCCACATTTGAAGGACCGTCAAACCGGCAAGTATCTGGGTAATCTCAGCGCCAATCCATACGATCCCAACTCGACAAGCAACCCGTATGGCCGTTACGGAAGCGAGTACAGCGAAGATTCCATCAATAACCCGTATGGGCGATATGGCAGTCCCTACAGCAGTGACAGCCCGAATAACCCGTACGCGACAAACCCGCCAGCGATATATGACACGGGTGGTAATGGCCAGTGAGACCCGGGTAAATTTAAATTATGGGCGGAATCATCTCTGCCGCTATACGAGCCATCATTTACCACGATGCTGCTGCCGAGGAACCGGCAGCGGTAGTGTCTCGAACATCGATATCGAATAATCCAGAAAAAGCTCGATTTTACGCTTGAGGTCGCTGGACATTGTGATGCGCCTGGAGCGCAGGTCATCGGGATCCACGTGCTCGATGAGCAAGCCGTGATCGATGGCAATCTGAATATATTTTATCGCGGTACGCTGGCTGACGTTCGGCATGAGCTGATACAGCTCCGATTTGTGGAACGTGTCATTAGCGTCGTTGAACCTTAACCACATCCGCGTGAAGAGGTCGTAGTAGTTCAGGTCGTGGAAAAGCGTGTCTCCCAGCACATCCATCCAATACTGATCCGTATCGTTCTGCAGATGTATGAATTGGCGCCGCCTGGCGTCTGCCTGTTTTTTCGGGTTGCTCATTTCTCCTCAGTTTTTTGCATCAGCCATTATCCATAACTACAATTATAATTCTTATTTGTATGTAATTTTACATGTATAATTACGATATATAAGGCCTGACGATTTGCCACGGTGTGATATGGCAGTGGACTCCCACGCCAGATCATAAAAGATCCGCCTAACTGGAGGTTGGCGTCCCCAAGGGGATTCGAACCCCTGTACTCACCGTCAAAGGGTGATATCCCAGGTCACTGGACGATGGGAACGAAATATGTTGAAAACGGATAGCTGCATATTATCGCTAAGGAAATGCCAAACCATGTTCAACAGAATTGAAAAGACCTACTTTCGCCTTACAGGCAGCTTGCGCCCAAACCTTTTGGCCTTCCTTTACTGCCAGTTTTCCTATTTTGGCGGGGCTACCCTTATTCTGTCTCTGAATCCGATTCCGATGGTGCTGGGTACGCTCGCCATGGCGCACGGGATGACGATAGCGGCTTATCTTATTCATGATTTGGGCCACAATGCGCTGTTCAAGTCGCCGCACCACAATGCCTTGATGGCTCGCGGGCTAAACTGGCTCACTGGCGGTTGCTATGCAACGTATGACAATGTGCGTGTGACGCACATGAGGCATCATGTGGATAACGCGGATGTTATTTTAATCGACTACAGGGGTTACCTTGCGCGCCATCCGGTTCTGCGCCGTACTGTAGAGGTGCTGGAATGGTTGTATGTGCCGGTCATCGAGCTTCTTATGCATGGAATGCTCATCCTCGCGCCGTTTATCTTCAGGGAAAAAAAAGACCAACGGGCTCGGATAATCGGGATAACCGTTATCCGTTTCAGCCTGCTTCTGATGGTATTCCTGCATTCGCCACTGGCTTATGCGTGCTATTTGCTGGCTTACGCTATATTCCTGACGATTTTGCGCTTCATGGATGCGCTTCAACACAATTATGATCTTGTTCCGGCGCTCGGCAGCGATGCCGACCTGATGAAGCATAGAGGCGACCGGGGCTATGAGGAATCTCATACGTTCAGCAACCTGATCTCGACTCGCCACCCGTGGCTGAACCTTCTTACCCTCAACTTCGGTTATCACAACGCGCACCACACAAGACCTACCGCGCCGTGGCACGAACTGCCGAAGCTGCATGACACGTTGTATGGAAATGATACGCGAGTTGTCATTCCGTTCGGGAAGCAGTTATCGAGCTTCCATAAGAGCAGAATAGGACGTGTTATCGGCGATGACAGCGAAACGCGAGGGGATCAGTTTGCGCAACGGCTTCGGGATGGTACAGCGGTGGGCGCGGGCGGGGTTTCTTTTCTGACACCGTTTTAGGAACGCCAGAATTTCACAGAGCCGACTCGTTGATATGGCTCAGTCTCAGGTAAATTAATGCCGCTTGCGCAGGTACCATTGAAGAAAATCGGATATTCGATTCTCGTATTCTTTACCGGCATAGGCGTGCATATTGAAGTGTCCTCCGCCGGGGACGATCCAGATTTCTTTCGGCTGCCGGGCGGCATCAAACAGGCGTTCGGCTTCCGCCATTGTCGTATGCTGATCGTCGGTACCGGAAATCAGCAGTAATGGTGAGTTGAGATCGCCTATGCGGCTGATGGGGTTCAACTCATCGGGAGAGGCGTTCAGACGAAACGATAGCTGTGACAGCAGGAGTGGAGAAAAAATCGGGCCGATCTGCCCGAGATGGAGCCTCAAGCGGTTTTCGACAGCTTCCTTGATGGTAGGATGGAGCGATTCGAGCACCACCGCGTCAAGCCGCAACGGATTTTTCGCGAGCACGATTGCGGCTGCCCCTAGTGAGACCCCGATGGCTGCGACCCCTTCGCCGGGGAAAGTATTACGCAGATAGGCTACTGCGGCTTCCACGTCTTCCGACTCGCGCAAGCCGAAGGTGATCCGGTCTCCCGGTGTTTCGCCATGTGCCTGGAGATCGATGAGGAGAACGCTGTACCCTTGCTCATTCAGGAACTTGGCACGGCTCAGCATTTCGACGCGATTGCTCCGGATCGAATGCACGAGCAACACTGCGCCGTCACCTCGGGTTCCCCGCGCCAGCCAGCCGTGCACACCGGAATTCTTCTCTTCCCTTGAATGAGTACTGACGGGTATTTGTACCGGCTCGACCGGAAAATCGGTTGATAGCGTGTTGACGGCAGTAGGCGTCGCGCCTGATAAAAGTTCGCCAACACCGAAGGCGATAATCAATATGGCCACGATGCAGGAAAATAGGGCAAGCACGCCGAGCAGAATCAAGCGGCGCATAGTTGGCTGCTCATGGTCGATTCATGGTAGGAATGGCTGATATAAACCCCGGTTACTTTCCCATACGGGTTTTGCGTGAGGCCAAGCAATGTCGTGGTGGGTGAGTTCTCAGGTGGAGGGGGGCGATTCAAAATAAGACTGGCTGGTCATGTTCCTTGCACGCTTGGCTTTTGCATCCATCCGATCAGATTTTCAATGGCAGCAACCAGTTCATGCGATTCGACGGGTTTCGAGAGATGCATCTGATAACCGGCAGTTATCGCTCTCGTCCGATCTTCGGAGTGGGCAAAGGCGCTCAGGGCAATGGCAGGGGTTTTTCCTCCGTGCGTTGCGGGAAGACTTCTTACTTCGCGGATGAATTGGTATCCATCTTTTTCCGGCATGCCGATATCGCTTACTATCACATCGGGCCACTGGTTTTTCAGGATTTCCAGACCCTCTGCGGCGGTGGCAGCGGTAATCACGTCGGCTTGAAATAGCGTAAGCACCTCCTTGATGAGTTCGCGCGCATCCTGTTCGTCATCAATGACCAGTACTTTTACGCCGGGAAGCGTGGTATGCCCATTCTTAAAGGCAATTTGCGTGGACGCTGCGGAATGCTGGTCTTTTCTTTCGCTGATGGGAGCGAGCGGCAGGCTGATGATAAACGCCGACCCTTTATCCTCGCCATCGCTTTCCGCCCGAACCGTTCCTCCGTGAAGTCCCACGAGTTGCTTCACGATGGCAAGTCCCAGGCCGAGGCCGCCGTGATTGCGCGTAAGTGTGGAGTCAGCCTGGCGGAAACGGTCAAAAACGTATGCGAGGAACTCAGGTTTGATGCCCATTCCTGAATCCCTTACGATAATATGGAGATGAGAAGCGACGCGCTCGACTATAACCTCTACGGTACCGCCCTTGGGAGTAAATTTAACCGCATTGGAAAGGAGGTTCCAGATGACCTGCTGAAGCCGGTTATTGTCACCCGAAACCCATCCTGCGGCCGGATCGATGATTTTTCGAATGCGAATCCCTTTGGCCTCGGCTGCCGGGGCAATGGATTCAACAGCCGCTTCGGCGATACCGGCAAAATCCAGCCGCTGTACATCAAGTCTTACCTTTCCGGAGATGATACTGCTCATTTCGAGCAGGTCTTCGATAAGCTTGTTCTGCGCACGCGCATTCCGCTCGATGGTTTCCAGGCCTCGCTGAATGTCTTCCTTGCCCATTGTTCCCTGCAATATGAGCTGTGACCATCCAAGGATCGCGTTGAGCGGGGTCCTGAGCTCGTGAGACAAGGTGGCGAGAAATTCATCCTTCAACTGATTGGCGCGCTCGGCTTCGCTTCTTGCGATTCTTTCGTTCTCAAGAAGTTGTTTTTTTTCCTCGTCCGCTCGCTTTATAGGATCGATATCGGTATTTGAACCGACCCACATCAATATATTTCCCCTGGCATCACGTCTGGCCTGAGTCTGGATCAAATGCCAGCGGTAATCCCCGTCGGCCCGCCGGAAACGGCATTCCATCCGAAAAGGCTCACCCGTGTTCAGAGAGTGATGCCAGCGCCCGATGCTCTCATCCATATCTTCGGGATGGATGAGTTTTGTCCATTCCCAGCCGGCCATTTGCTCAGGGGCAAGGCCCGTATAATCTTTCCACTGCTGATTGAAATAATCCAGGGTTCCGTCGGCCCGGGCGGTGAATATTTTTTGCGGCATTGCCTCAGCCATGAAACGCAAGCGCTCGGTGCTTTCGCGCAGTGCTTCCTCAGCGTGCTTGCGTGCCGTGATGTCTCTAAAGCTCCAAATGCGGCCGACGCTCCGCTCTTCGATATGCTGTATCTTTGAAAAGCGCTCGAACACTCTGCCATCAGTCAGTTCCAGCAAATCATAACTATCTGGCGGCCAGGTTGCGTAGATTTCCTCCAGCTTATCCAGGAATTGCCGTGGATCCGCCAAATGCTTGCAGCAGAGTTTCATAAGATGCCGGTGTTGCCCCGTATCGATAATGGCGGGGTGGATTTGCCACATCTCCAGATATCGTTCGTTGAAGCGAAGTACATTATCATGCTCGTCGGTAACCAGGATTCCATCGGCTGTCGATTCTATGGTGGCACGCAGGATAGACAGGGAGTGGTCAAGTTGCCTGCTTTTCTCTTCCAACGCTTCCTTGACCTGCTTGAGCTCGTGTTCGACAAGCTCGCTCGCCTGAAGAATGGTATTGGAAGTTTGCAAGATGTGGGAGCGTGGCCGCTTTTCATCATTATCTTCCGTCATTGCGTCATTCCTTTTTAAAATCCTGGCCAGCTATAAACAACAAGGTAGCAGTAAACAGTGGGCGCCAAGCCTGTAATTTTCTTTGACAATGGTATACGCGGTAGGTTTTATTTTCATGGGCATTGTCCACCCTGTTTAATCCCTGAGTTCAATCAAGAGAATCTGTTAGGTCCATCAACTCCACCTCAGAAGACTAAACAATACCGTTTTTCCGGATCAGTTCGTTACATAACGGCATTAGTATATATGGGGCCGGTTCTTTTCTTAATCCGTATCAACGATATCGCGCCCTGTTCCGAGAAAATCATCACGGTCATGGCATAATTTCTTTTTTCTTGAGCATAATGCCGCAAGTTCGAGGGTGTGCGAGCAAGCGAAGCACAAGATCATGCTAGTCTGCACGATAACGAGATGTGGAAAAAATAGTTTGGCTACATCTTCTCGAGTGTGCCTGGTGATCAAACGAGGTATCGAATATCAAAGTGCTGAAGTTGAACCGGAGGAGCGGGTATACATGATTCAGGCAGAAATGCCGGACTGGTAGCGCGGCAGCGAAATGGGCGAGCTAATCTTTAGGCATGATGGGGTGAATCGAAGTCGAGCCAATCTCGACATGGTTCAGGAATCTTCAGTTTGCGGTTAACTTCATGCTTTTGCTGCCTTCCGCCGCCTTATTATTGAGGGCATGAAGCTCATGCAGAGCTATAATGACGTGATCGTGACTTGATGCGTGCTAAACATCCTCCAGATCCGGAGGGATGGGGCAGGCGCCGTGTTTGTGGCGGTAAGCGAGAAAACCGAAGTAATCAAGATGCGCGCGTGGAGTCGGAACGTCACCGATTCAAAGAGCGTTACAAGCAAAACGAATACAGCTGCTGGAAGAAGCATTCCGTAATGCCCCGATCCCGGGTCATGGGTCATGAATCATGGAATCGACGTCACCGAGCATGTGAAAATGCGCCAAAAAACCGAAAAGACGATGCGCGAAGCACAGGAGCGCTGCCTAACTGCATTTGAGATCGACACGGTCGGTGTTATTTTCTTCAATAAGGACAACCGGATTACGGAAGCGAACGGTGCCTTTCTGAAGATGAGTGGCTTCAGCCGCAAAGATGCGAGCGCGGGTCTATTGCGGTGCGACGACCTTACGCCGGCAGAATGGAAGACAGTCTCTTCGAAGGCTACGGAGGAACTCAAGGCAACGGGCCGCATTTCTCCTTATGAAAAGGAATTATTTCGCAAGGACGGTTCGCGCTGGTGGGCATTGATTGCAGCAAAAGAACTCAACGATAACGAGGGCGTCGGGTATCTTATTGACATAACCGAACGCAAACAGGCCGAGCAGAGTCTGCGCGAGAGCGAGGCAAGATTCCGCGCTATCGCGGAAGCGTCCCCGGCATTGACCTGGCAAGTGGATGCGAAGGGGAATGCGGTTTATCTTAACCAGCGATTTCTGGACATGCTCGGCATTGCCCTGGAAGATCTGATGCCCACCGGATGGCGCTCGGTCATTCATCCGGACGATGCGCCGGCGTACGTGGCAGCGTTCGAGCAGGCATTACACGACCGCGCACGTTTTCAGCATCGGGTCAGGATCAAGACCGCAGAAGGGGAATGGCGCTGGCTGAAGTCTTACGCGCTGCCGTGGTTTACCACCGCCGGCGAGTATGCGGGCCACATCGGCATATCAATAGATATCACCGAGGCGGTCAATGCGGAAACAGCCCTGCTGTATGCCGACCGCTGCAAGGATGAGTTTCTGGCCACGCTTGCGCATGAGCTGCGTAATCCGCTTGCGCCGATTGCCAACGCACTGGAGATCATCGCGCGTCCTGGCGGCGCGGCGGATGTTCCGCGCCTGCTGCCGATGATCAACCGGCAAGTCAACCATATGGTCAGGCTGGTGGATGATCTGCTGGAGATATCGCGCATCACCAGTGGGAAGGTGGAGCTGCGGCAAGCTCCCACGGATCTGGCTGTTGTGCTGTGCAATGCTGTCGAGGCAGGCAGGGCGCAGATCAGCGAGAAGAAACATAAATTGGATGTATCCATGCCTGAGGTGCCTTTAATCGTTTACGCCGACCCCGTACGCCTTGAGCAGGTATTCACGAATCTGCTCAACAATGCAGCACGATATACCAGAGAGGGCGGGCGGATCTGGCTGACTGTCCGTCAGGAAGGCGATAGCGCCCTCATATCCGTGCGGGACAACGGTATCGGAATCTTGCCGGAGATGCTGCCCCGTTTGTTCGACATGTTCGCTCAGGAACGACGAAATGGTGACGGAGTGCAGGGTGGGCTTGGTATTGGGCTCAACCTGGTCTATCGTCTCGTTAAAATGCACGGTGGTACGGTCGAAGCCACAAGCGAGGGGGAGGATAAAGGCAGCGAATTTATCGTACGTTTGCCGTTATCGGAAATGACCATGCATGGAAAAACGCCTGAACCGCCGAAAACGGACGCCACGGCGCGCAAGTTGCGCGTATTGGTGGTAGACGATAATCATGATGCGGCCGAAGTGCTTGTCATGTTGCTTGAATCGATGGGCCTCGATGTCAAGGGTGTTAATAGCGGTCCGGCAGCACTTGCGATTATTCCTGATTACCGGCCCAATGTAATCCTCATGGATATCGGCATGCCGGGCATGGATGGTAACGAAGTGGCACGCTGCATTCGCCAGCAACCGCAGTTCGACGATATCAAGCTGATAGCATTGACTGGCTGGGGCCAGGAGAAAGACCGCCGGCTCTCGCATGAGAGCGGCTTTGATTATCACCTCACCAAACCCGTGAATTTCAAGGTGCTCAAGGATTTGATCACCGCCATTTAGCAGCCTGTTGGACTCAAAGGCAATCGGCTCAGCGGCTGGGGTTTAGTTTGAACGAGATCTCAGAGCCGCTGCGGTTGGATGATGGCACCCACTGTGAGGATGGCCCGAAACGCGTCAACGTTTTGCTGCAGAATATGCGGCCAAATGACGTGGAGCGGAGATCCATGCCGATTGACCAGGCCCAGGAGTGTGTGCGGTGACGAATAGACCATATCCGCTATGCTTTGATTGAGAACGGGTGGCAGTGCGATTGGGATCGAGGCACGTATGTGCCCGGCTTCGTTCTCCACCAATAGGAAATTATCTTGCATGCCGTGCTCCCGCCTCAACTCAGAAGTCGACCGTGACCGATACCCGATACCAGTACGGTGCGCGGCGTGCCTGGCGATAAAGTGCTGAAAGAGGCCACGCCTGCCCAGTAGTTGCTATCGAATGCATTAGAGGACACTAGCCCGTACGGTAGCGGATTTTCCGGCTACCTTGGTGCCGTAGCGTGCGCCAAAGTCAAACGTGGTCCAGGAAGGCACGCTTTGCGTATTCGCCTGGTTGATATATCGTTTGCCGGTGTGAATAAAGTTCTCGGTCAAGGCTTTAACTGCTCCTCATTCGGAGTGGCTGAATCGAGCAAAGGTCGTCTCAGAATACGGAAATCTTGCCTGTGCCTGGCTACTCCGGGATGGGCAGGAACGTAATCATCACCACGCGCATCACGCTCAGGAAACTCATGGCCATCATCATGACCTTAACCTGCGCTTCGCATATCTCCATGTCGCCGCCGACGCCGTCACCTCGGTGTCGCCATCTTTGCACTGATTGGTGGCAAGTTCTGGGAAGCAAACCGGCTTGATCCGGTAATGGGTATTGTCGGGGCCGGATTGGTCGCAGTGTGGGCCTATGGACTGTTGCGTGATTCGGGGCGCGTTCTTCTCGATGCCGAGATGAATGCCCCGGTAGTGCCCGGGATCAGAGAGGTTATAGGGGCCAACCCGATCAAAGCCAACATCTGTGACTTGCATGTATGATGGCGCGTCGGCAAGAGCAAATACGCGTGCATTCTTTCGCTCGTGACTGCGGATAATGTCGAACCCGATTATTTCAAGCGGCAACTAAGGGTTCATGAAGAACTGGTTCACATCTCAGTGGAAGTGAATCGTCATCGCCCGCCGGCTTGAGCTATAAATCTGATGTCAGTTAGTAAGCCCATCGACATATCTTTGCCACAAAGTCGGGCACATAGATTTGTCATTGACTCAATGCCTGGCTGGAAATAGAAAATTGTGAATCACTTCTCTTTAATAATGCTCGCCCTCGCCATGTCAACGGATTCTTTCGCAGCAGCCATCGGCAAAGGATCGAGCCTATATAAACCCCGGCTTGCCGAGGCTTTGCGCATGGGCCTGATTTTTGGTGTGGTCGAGGGCATTACCCCGATCATCGGCTGGTTGATCGGCCAAGCGGCCTCGCAGTTCGTTAAAGACTGGGATCATTGGATAGCATTTGGCTTATTGCTGATCCTGGGCCTGCACATGATTTACAACGGTTTGAAAACCTCGGAAGAAAAGGAAGAAAAAACCAGGCGGCATGGCTTCTTCCTGCTTGTGGTCACTGCTATTGCCACCAGCATCGATGCTCTTGCCGTTGGCATCGGCTTGGCATTCATCAATGTCAACATTCTGGTAGCGGCCGCGGCCATTGGCTTGGCTACCATGATTATGGTCACCGTTGGCGCTATGCTGGGCCGCGTATTGGGTACCCTCGTAGGCCGGCGCGCTGAAGTACTTGGAGGCATCGTGTTGATGTTGGTCGGTGCAATCATCCTGCACGAGCATTTGACCGCATGAGTACAATGACGGCAACCGACAGCAGCGGGCCAAGAAACGCGTTCACGCCATAACCCTTGGGCCACTCGTCATAGCCGCGCGCGTCTGCGGCCACGATGTCAACGTCATGCATCTCGACTTGGGCACCTCGCACCTGGTCACGCGCCAGCAACTGCACCACGCCCATGATGTTCAGATTGCGTAGCGCGAGGCGATCGGTAACGTCTGACCGGACAACAGACGCAGCGCCGGTACACCGGTCAGCTCTGCCGTCACCATGATATGCCGTACGCCCGCATCGGCAGCCCCATGGAAGACGCCACGACCGGGAGGGCAGCGATTCAAATCGGTGCTCACGGTCCAAATAAATCTATTGGTTATTACAGTGAATTCCTGCGGGTATTTTTGCATCTGAACAGGATGATTCCAGTTGCTGTGGAAAACTGATTTAAATATCTGAAGACTAGCGGATCATCTGCAGAATTCGGAGAATGCCCTTCACTCCGTCAGCTAATTCAGTTGACCATTAGAAGATCTTTATCTCCTTGACAAAAATAAGGTCTTCACATATTCTTCACACATTCTTCACATATTATTCACAAGTAGTGCAATGGTGCAAGCTTCGTAATTAATCAAACGAGGAGCGGTAAAATGAAAACTGAAAACATGAAACCGGAAAACAGTAAGGATGAAAGCACCGAAAATAATAACATTTTTGAACTGGTCCTGATCTTGATGTTAACCGGATTGATGGGGCTGGTTTCCTGACGATTGGAATGACCAGCGTACACGGTTCCTACTGCCGTGTCCCGGCTGGCAAAAGGAAGGTGCAGTACTGGCTTTCCCTGATCAACCCGCTTCGGCGGGTTTTTTATTGTCTGCGGAATCCTGGAACCAAGGCTATAGAATCATGAACGCGTCAATGATGGCGCGTTTGGAAGAATTTACCGTAGCATGAGTTATTAACTCACCTTAAACGTCGGACTGCCTTCAGTGTCTTGCGGTGATCATAATCCGCGTTGTCGCAATATTCGCATACCCCAGCCATTTCTGCACCTTGGCAATGTCCGCCTGATAATTCAGCGCATTGATGGCCGCGGTCGCGCGTAGGGCGTGAACCTGATTTCAGGCCAGGCGGGGTGTAGTCAACAGGAAGTTATCCCGCCGCTCCAACCGCAAGGCATGTTACATGAACCTCGAGAATCAGAATCTATCCGTGGTCATGTGCCCTCATGACAGGAAGATCGTTCGTTCCTGTTTCCATTCAGACGTAATAAATACAAATGAATTAATTTTTTAGGCTTTATGTTCGCCGCCGTACATAAAAGAGTAGCTACGCTCACTAAGATGTGATCACGTCTCAGTTTTTAATTTTAATAGTGGAGATAAGCTTCCCAAGAGCACTGCCGTCGCTTCAAGCATCAGAATTGGGTGCCGGAGTGGTATCAACGGGAATTCTTTATTTTTTGGATATCAGGAGATAAAAATGCCTACATCAAAAAGCAGTGGTGGTGATAGCAAGCGCGGTTTTGCCTCGATGGACGAAAATAAGCAGCGCGAAATCGCGAGTAAGGGTGGTAAAGCAGCTCACGAAAAGGGAACCGCCCATGAGTTTGATTCCGCAGAAGCGCGTGAAGCCGGTCGAAAAGGGGGCGAAGCCTCGCATGGCGGAAAAAGCGGTTCCGGCAGCCGCTCTTCATCTTCCGGCCGTGGCGGATCCTCCATGCAGCACGCCAAGGCTGGCAGCCAAAGTCATAAATGACCAGCAGCCTGTCGGGCTTGAAGAATCGCAGCGAAAAAGTGACTGGGCAAGGGGAGATTTTGAAGGCCAATAGTTATTCTATTGGCCAAAAAAGTGGCGAAATATGAACCAGCCAGACGCTTTTGCAGCCGATTTCCTTTAAGTCCGACAGGCTGCCAGGTAGATAGAACCGGAGGAAAAAAGGTGAGCTTCAGCTCACCTTTTTTAATTTACTCCGCGAGGTGCTAAAAGCAAGGAAATCGCAGTCGGAGGATTTGCATTTACGTGCATAAAGCTCGGTCCCGGTACCGTTCCTGCCGCAATGCTATTTCCGCCTATGCTTGAGGCACCGGGCAAACGCCGATATGTCATTTTCTACTTTTGCGGACGATCGGTTCCTTGCTTGCCCCCGTGTTCGGCAGCGCGGTGCGCTTCGCAGGCGCCTTAAGCATCTGTTTGCGCCATGCTTCCATCAAAACCTCTTTCCGTTCGGCTATTTCCGAGCCGATTTCTTCGAGGTCCATTTTCGACTTCCTTGCCTCGAGAAACATTTCATTTTCCTCTTCTTTCACATGATGGTTGACATATTCGCGGAGGACACTGACCGTTGCCTCGTACATGGGGTTGGAAGCTTCCATCGATTGAATTTGGCCGATCAAATCCTTGGCTGATGCGTGCTCAACCATTGCCTCGTTCATCAGGTCGTCGTCGTCGATCGCCTCGCGGGCAGCGGGATAGAATATTTCCTCCTCCAACTGAGCATGTACCGTAAGTTCCTTGCAGATTTGTTGCACCAACTCTTCCTTTCCTTCCTTCTCATTTTTCTTGCACAGTTTCTTGAATTCCTTGAACATTTTTTTTACTTTGGCATGATCGTCGGTCAGCAACCTAATGGCGTCGTGCTTGGGTCCGAGCATGGTGGGGCGTTGTGTCGGGCTTTTTCTTGTTGCAGTACTGTGCGTGGTGGGCATGGTTATCTCCAATATGACAAATATATAATTGGTGGTCGGAAGCAAATGTCTACTCAAATTCAAACAAATCAGTATTGCTTGGTGGCAGGAAGATAACGCGGGGCTTTCGGTCGTTCTGTTCGTTAGCCCACATTTTCGATGATGCCTGCAGCCTGCTCGCGCTGCTGGTTCGTTGAATAGGCCGCCATGACTGGTTGGGCTGATAAGCGACAGGCTCCACCTTATGGCGGGAAGAGAGCAAAGTTATGCTGGCGAACAGAGCCAGCTCGATTTTGCTGGTTAGCATAAAGCCATTCTTTGGCTCACGCGGCTTGCTCGCAATTTCATCCGATTGCGGAATAACAGGATGCGAATACCCTGGATGGAGAGTTGAAATTTCTGATGAGTCCGACAGACGTGCTCCAGTTTCTGCCACAACTGCGCATTTGGTTTGTACGTCAACGTACGGAACACCAAGGCATTCTGAGTAGTATTTCAATTCAGCAATTCCGCTGGCAAAGGAGGTAGTTATTATGGAAAATATTCTTATGCTGAAAAAAATGGCCCGATCTGTAGTTTTTGCGGGTATTGTCATCTTTGGTGCTACTGGCGCGGCTCATGCCGCAGGCGCGGGAGACCAGACAGGACAGTATGGCGATATGTCCGGGCATGGCGGGCCGGTGGACAAGAAAGGTTCCTCGGCAGGGCAGTCCGGAGGGCAAGGTGCTGCTTCAGGCCAAGGCAGCGAGAGACCTCGCAGCTCTAACTCGGGCCAAGGCGGATCGAGTCGAGAGGGATCTTCCTCCGGGGGGTCATCCATGGGACAGGGAGCAGGCTCGTCCGGCTCATCGGGCCAGGGAGCGGGGTCTTCCGGGCAATCGGATGGATCAGGAGGGGGCTATTGATTTCTTATAATGGAAGAGTGATCGGGACAGATATGGACCTTTCGCTGGTTCCCGGTGTCTCCAGTTTAGCTGGAGGCGCCGGCTACAGCCTGACCTGTCCTGGCAATAGGTGAATCAGGGTATAGCACCGACGGCTTTTGCATGAGCTTGCCAGATTTGGTCCAAGGATGCAGTCTTGATTTTTGCTTGATTGAAAGGTCCGGTCGGCCCATCAATCGATACCGGCACAACTTCCAGGGTTGTTGCACGCGGGGAGACCAGGCAAAATGATGCAACTTGGCCTCCTTCCATCTTCAGCTTCAATACTTTTATTTCAATTTCGCCTGGATTTTCTGGGCATGCTCAAGGTGGGAGACAAACGCGGGGCGTACCTTTACCAGCAAGGCCTTCAACTCCTCGTTCTTGACGTTGGGCACCAGCTTATTGTCAGCCACATCGATTACTTTTTTGTGGAGGTCGATTTCGCCGTCAATGTAGGCTTTGTCGAAATCCTTGCCGCTCAGGCGCTCTAACTTTTCAAGATTCTTCTTGCCATCTTCGTTCAAGCTCTTGCTGATCGGGTTATCCTGGGGCGTCACATTGAGCTTGGCAGCCAGTTCCTTCGCTTCCTTGTTGACGTCGGTGTGCTCGCCGACCATACGATGGGCATACGCATGGACATCTCCGTCAGATGCTTTTTTCTTGGCAAGATTGCCGGCATCGATATCAACCTGATTGGCGGTAACTACGATATGCGCAATTTCAGCATCATTCAGGTCGCCTTTCTTGTTTGTTTCCGCATGGGCTGCAAACGCGGGAAGCATCAAAGCAATTGTCAACATGAGTAAATTTTTCATTGGTTTCTTCTCCTTAGTGTTCGATTTATACGGAATGACTGCCACGTCAATAAAAAGCTGGCTCGACAATAATGGGGGATGCGCCGCGCAAAACTCTGTTCGATAGCAAACATAGGAATCCCACTGTATCTACATGGTTTCTTGAGCTTTTATTGCGGCGGTAATGCTGAATAGCCGGGGCTGTGCGCTATCGCACGGAACTTGCCCTCGCGCTTCATGAAAATCATGGATATCGCAGCTTTGGCGAAATTAATTTTAATGCAGGAGACATTCATGGAAAAATCCGAAAAAAATAAAGATGATGAATCAAAGGCAGATGAGCCCGTGGATCAACTGCCTGATGAATCGGATGAAGGTATTCCCGTCAGCGAAGAAACCCATGGGAATAGAGTCGAAGAGAAGATAGAGAATCGCACCAACAAAAAACAAGAGACGCACGAGGAAGCGAAATCCATCACCGGATCTGAACCGCATCACGATACCAGAAACGAACACCCGGATTCCGGACCTGCTCCTCTCGACCGGTATTAGCCAAGTCTTCCTGGAAGATAGCCATAGCCCCTGAATTCTGGCGGTTCAAATGAAACGGGCACCAAGCAAGCCTCCCCCTCTCCATGCCAGAGAAGCGACCCTCACGGCTTATCGCAGGCATAAAATGGCTCGTTCCGTGCAGGCTTTTGTCAGGGGCAATACGGCTCATTTTTATGAATGGTTGAGTGGTGCCGAAGGGCGCGCGCTGCCCCAGGGCCCGCCTGTCTGGATAGTGGGCGATTGTCATGTAGGCAATCTGGGTCCGATCGGAAATATCGAAGGCAAAATCGGTTACCTATTGATCAACCACGGCTGAGTTATGGGATTTTTCTTGCGTGAATGGTTGGAAAGGGGCGGCAATTGCTCAGCCAAGGTCGAAAGACCACAGCGCTGGTGGTAACGCCTTCACTTTGAATGCTGGATGTTTGCCTAAAGGCATAAAATTGCCTAAAGGCATAAAATTGCCTAAAGGCACAAAAGCACCCTCGTGATTTCGCTCGGCCCATCGGCACTGCTCTGCGCGGTTGCATTCCGCATCGTTGCGCCTTGCTCCGCACTCTAAAAACCGCTCACTCCACCCCCCCGATTGTCAGATTCAGGTTGAAGGGCTGAAGGAAGAACACAACATCCTGACGTCGCTCGAACCCGTCCGGGATCGATCTCATCGGTGCTCCCATGCTGCTGTATGGCATCGACAGGAGCGTCTTCTGCAGTCGGGATCGCTTGGTCTCCTGGTAACTTTCACGCCATCTCGACTATCGATAGGTGTACTTTAGTCCAATTGGACTTTGCCTTGGAATAAGTATGATGCATCCCTATCGTTCGAACCAAATGATCAGTCAGTGAAATTCTGCGTGGTTTTGAATGGCGAAACGATGAATACGCCTAATAGACGAGGTTTCCGCGTTTACGGAATAGAGAACCGATGGATGCAGGTGCGTGGTCGAGGAAGCCAATGGAATAAAGTGTTTCCATCCATATGACATATTATTTTAATGAGGACATGATGAGATTGATATCATTATGCGGGAAGTTTTGCAAGACACTTGTGTTGGCGGGCGTGTTAATGGCGGCGCATCCCGTCTACGCCAGCGTTTACCACGAAGTAGACGATGCAGGGACGACACCCGGTACAGCCGCATACATTTCCTGGGATACGACAACCATATTCGGTGCGATTCACGATGACGATGGTGCAGATGTCTATGGTTTTGAATGGGGAGGCGGGTTCTTTTTTGCGGATACCTTCGGTTCCGATTTCGATACCATGCTGTCGCTTTTTAATGTTGCAGGCCGCTTGATCACATACAACGACGACATGGGTGACGACGACGTGTTCTATTCTCAAATTTCCCTGGAACTCGATCCCGGCAACTATTTTCTGGGGATAACGCATTATCCCAATAATTATGAGGGAAATATGAGGTACTACGTGGAAAAGGGTATAGAGGGTTCCTATCAAATTCAGAAAAGCATATCTCAGCTTATGCCACCGCCGTTGTCGATTGTAGGAGAGGACATAACTAACGTTCCTGAACCGGCAACGTTGGCACTGGTTGCCATCGGCGTTTTGGGTGTCTTACTCAATCGTCGCCGGAAGCATGCCTTATGAGAAGTCACGTTTTTGATCACCAGCATGAGCTTTGGCGGATGCGGATTTTCCTTGGTGAAGAGTAGAAAGATGCTTTGATCATACCCTGTAATATTTTACAGGTAGTCAAAGCGCTTTTTTACGGTTAAATTCATCGCCACTATCTGCCTATTATTTAAAAGCAAAGAACGCGCAGATACTCGCTTTACTTCTCGCCAAAGTTTCGTCTTCGCAAAATACGACACCATCTCAAGCACCAATTATCAATTGCATAACTTCAGCTCTCATATGATGGGATAGACGGCGGGTTGAATGACCCGAGCAGCGAATCCTGCTCCTGGCAGCAAGCCATAGTGCGCGCGGATTAATATTCATGTTTTGATCCCATCATGTCGATCCAGATTTTCGGGAGATTAAAAGCCATTTCATATAGCACTGGAACGATGATAAAAAAAACGATCCCGCTTTCTCTACATATACGATTGGCCGCGACACTATTGGCAATGCCGGCTTTAGTTCAAACGGCTTATGGCGAGCAGGATCTTACCTGGGATGCCAATGACGCGGCGGCAGGCACAGGCGGTTCCGGGACCTGGGACACGAGCTCTTCAAACTGGCTCAACGGCACTGGCTCTCAGCCGTGGCAGAATTCAGCCTTCGACAATGCGATTTTCGGCGGAACATCAGGCACCGTAACGCTGAGTACGCCCATAGACGTGCACAATATTACCTATAATGCGAGCGACTACGTCATCAATGGCAGCATACTGACCCTTGGCGGCGATGGCCCCAGCATTATCGTCAACAGTCAAATGGCAACGATCAACTCAAATCTCGGCGGAAGCAGCGGCTTGAGGAAGGGTGGCACAGGCACGTTAGTCCTGACTGCCGATAACCCAGGCTTTAGCGGCGTGACAACAGTTACCGCCGGTACGCTACGCCTAGACAATTCCGGTGCGCTTGGTGCCTCGACGACAGCTTCCGACCTGGTGCTGAATAAGGGTTCAACCTTTTTTTTCAATACGGACTTCACGCACGATTACACTTTGACGGGTGGTACCGTGAGCGTGCAAGGAGGGGAGAGCGCTACTTGGAACGGTTCCCCGACGCTGACCCTATCGACCATCATGAATTTGAATGGAGCAAACGGCACATTATCGGGCAACCTGGGCGATACCGGCGCCCGCGTGCTTTCCCTGACAAGAAACGGCACGGGTCGCATGACGTTGTCGGGGAACAATACTTATACGGGTGCGACCACGGTAACCCAGGGCATTCTGCAACTGGGTAGTGCGAATGCGCTCTCGTTCGGCAGCAACCTGGTATTCAACGGCGTGATTGGCACGGGTGGCTCAATTGAACTTACCGGTGCGTCGGGCGATTTTACACGGAATCTTGGCACGGATGCCGGGCAGGTACGATGGGTCGGAGATGGTGGTTTCCAATCCTCCGGATCGAATCGGGTTGTTAATATTGGTGGCGCCGGTACCCCGCTGACGTGGGGGAGCGGCGGTTTTGTGCCCACCGGCAACCGGCTCATCCTGGGTACTTCCGGCAATGCCATGCTTGATTTCCAGAATGGAATAGATCTCGGCAGCGCGCTTCGCACGATTCAGGTCGAGGGTGGCACCAGCAGTGGCCATGCTCGGATCAATGGTGTCTTGTCTGGAGCCGGCGGACTCAATATTGCCGGAAACGGCGCGTCCCTATTGGAATTGACGGCTGCAAACACCTACACGGGCGGCACGGTTTTGACCTCCAGCACGCTATTGGTGAGCTCGAACGAAAACCTCGGTGCTGCATCGGGTACGCTTACCTTCAATGGGGCCACGCTGGTAAACACTGCGGCTTTTTCGACGGGGCGCAGCATAACGATCAACACAGCCAATGATACCTTCCAGACCGATGCGAATCTGGTTGTCAGCGGGGTAATCAGCGGCGGCGGCAGCCTGAATAAGACCGGATCAGGCGCGCTCATCCTGACCGGTGCCAATACCTATGTGGGGGGTACGACAATTACCGCCGGTACCTTGCAGATCGGCAACGGCGGCACAACCGGCAGTATCTCGGGCGATGTGATGAATAACGCGGTGCTGACCTTCAATCGTTCCGACAACATCAGCTATGGCGGCATAATCTCCGGTACGGGGTCGCTGAATAAAGAGGGGGTCGGTGTGCTGGCATTGACCGGTGACTCAAGCGGTTTTGGTGGACATATGTTCGTCAATGACGGCACACTCGCGATAAGCGGGACGCTGGGCGGAATGCTGGATGTGCTGGCGGGCGGCCGTCTGCAAAGCACCGGCACGACTGGAACAACCATTACAGCCGGTACAATTGCGCCAGGAAACTCGATCGGCACGCTGACCGTCAACGGCGATTACACCCAGCTCCCCGGGTCCACTTACGAGGTGGAGGTTGAGCCGGGCGGCCGCAGCGATCAGATTATCGTTAAGGGATTGGCGGACATTAGAGGGGGCACGGTTTCCGTTATCCACGCAAGCGGGCATTACGCACCTGGCAGCCGCTATACTATCCTGACAGCTGACGGTGGTTTGACGGGCCGGTTCGATACGCTCACTCAGAATTTACCGCTCATTAATCTCGGCCTGGTCTATGATCCAACCCATGTTTATCTTGATGTGCTCCGGTTTTGCGCTATGGCTGGCACGCGCAATCAGTGTGCTGCCGGGAATGGCGCGGAGAGCCTGGGGCCCGGCAATCCGATCTATAGCGCCATTGTTGGCTTGCCCGACCAGGAGAGCGTGCGACGGGCATTCAACAATCTCTCCGGCGAAGGTCACGCGAGTGAAAAAGCTGCAATAATCGAGGACAGCCGCTTCGTGCGCGAAGCCGTCTCCGATCGGGTGAGACAGGCTCTCAGCACGGATGCCGCGCTGGCCCAGGAAATGCCGGGTCAGACGCTGCAGCGGAATCCGACCACGGGGCGTGCCTTTTGGAGCCGTGCTTTCGGCTCTTTCGGTCATCGCAACGGGGACGGCAATGCCAGCCGTATCGGCCGCAATATCGGCGGGGTCTTCATTGGAGGCGATATGCTGATTGCGGATAAATACCTCATCGGCATCGCTGGCGGCTACAGCAATGCTTCATATAACGTCAACCAGCTATTGACGAGCTCCAGTGATAATTATCATATCTCGGTGTATGGCGGTACACAGTGGGGTCCCCTTGGGTTACGCCTTGGCTCGGCATATGCATGGCATGACCTTGAATCCAACCGAAACATCGCCTTTGCCGGCTTCTCCGATCATGCCAAGGCAAGCTACACTGCACATACCGCCCAGGTATTTGGCGAAATAGGTTACAGTCTGCCGTTTACCACTATATCGCTTGAGCCATTCGGCAGAATTGCCTATGTCAACCTCGACGCGAATAGTTTTCAGGAACGCGGCGGGCCCGCAGCCCTGCGCAGCAAGAAGGATAACCAGGGCGCTGCTTATACGACTGTCGGTCTCAACGCAGCTAAGGTATTCTCAAGCTCTGACAGGGTGAGCACCACATTGCGCGGCTCGCTCGGCTGGCGCCATGCCTTTGGCGAAATGACGCCGATCTCGAGTTTTGCCCTTCCCGGCGGGTCTTCCTTTACCACTGCAGGCGTACCGATCGCGGGCGATGCTGTAGTCATGGTCGCGGGCATGGATGTAAATATTGTCAAGGCAGCCACCTTCGGCATTTATTACAACGGGCAGGTATTGCGCAATATCGTGGATAACGGCGTCCGCGCGAATCTCAGCTGGAAATTCTGAGCAATTTTTAAAGGAGACATTCGACAGCACCCTCTCAACATCGATATTATAAAAGCATGGGCTACAATCTTCGAGATATGGTATGCGTTTAAGAGTTAGCGGCAACCTTGCTTTTTTTTCTGTTGTAAACTCCTATATAATAAGGTGAATATAAAAAACTTTCGCTATCCGCAGGTGAAGCGCATGAATTCTGTTCTCAACAAGCGATAGGATCTATGAGGAGGCGCGGTATGAAGAAAATAAGACCAGAAGGTTCAGCTATCGGTTTTATGCTCGCAATGATAGTTACTGCTGGATTCACCGCCGATGCCGCGTGGGCTGCGCCTGAGAAAGTTCCCGTGTCAGGGTTTGCGTGGAAAGATGGTGCCGAAGTTTACACCAAGGTTTGCGCTTATTGTCATGAAGGGGGTCCTGTGGGGCCACAGATTCGCGGTCGTGAGCTTCCTGCAGCGTATATCCGCACGGTGGTGAGAAGCGGATTCCGGGCGATGCCTTCTTTTCGGGCTGCCGAGATCGACGACGAGTCGCTGGCAAAACTGGCTGAATATATCTCGAAAAACTGAATCGACCGGCGGTAATCGATAAGCGCAAGGAGGCTGAACAATGGACGTTAACAGACGTAATCTTATGAAAGGTGCGCTGACGGGCGGGACGCTGTTGGCGTTGGGCATTCCTGCAGGCGCGTTTGCAACCCCCACGAGAAAGGTAGAAAGATTCGGCCTGCTGCTGGGAAACACCCCCGTGGATGCCGCGTTTGCCGCTGGTTTTCGCTCGGCCGCTCAATACTCTGCGAAGGGTAGTGGAGCGGTGGCGGCAGGTGCGAGAGACGGACACGGCTCACCGCAAGTGATAAAGCTAAAAGGTGGACTGCTCAGCGACTATGAGATAGCGGCACGGTTGCTGGAAAAATCCCGCGGCACACGTTGGGTTGCCGTCATGGATGATGGCAGCGCAGCGGTTTTCACGGAACTGGTGCGGAATGCCGGCGCCAGGCTGCTCTTGCTGGGTTCGCATGTTTCTTCTGACCATGCCTCCACGCAGGGCATTTTCCCTGATATTCCCAGGCTTCGCCATGTATGGGCGGCGGCATCGCCTGCGCATAGCGCGGGGGGCATTCTTGCTTCCCAGCTCATTGGGAATCAGGGCAGTTTTTCCATAACAGAGAATTTTTTCTCCGCAGAGCATCCTGCTACGCAGGCGCAGATCGATAGTGCAACGACAGACGGATTTGCCCCCGGTTTCCTGACCTATCGACTTGATGGACCGGATGAGATTCATCTTCATTGCTCCGGTCTTTCGCTCTCGAATGGCTGCGAATCGCTTGGCTGGAGTAGCGCAGGAAGATGGGCACCTGTTTCGCAGCAGGCCCCCCTGCGTGGAACCGTCATGGGGACCGGGCAGCCGCGATCCGCAGGCTGGGTGGAATCGGTAGGGTATGCGGTAATGGCTGCGGCGCTGGGTATGGGTGCGCTTCAGGAATCCTGCTCCAGTCGCGCGTTCGTGCATCGGTCAGTTGCGGGAAACAGAGGCGAACGGATTGATGTGGCGAAGTTTACGTCATTCGTAATCGATATTTAGCGTAGCACCGAGGAGAACAGGCTATGGCCAGCAAATATATTGCACTGCCCAACGGTGTATCTGAAAATACTTTTGATGCCGCCATAAATGAGTTTCGCGCTGTTCTGGGCGAAGCTTCCGTACTCACCAGTGCGGCGCAACTCACGCCCTACATCAAGACCATGATGCCGGTGCCGGATGCGGAGCATGCGCCTTCTGCGGCGCTGCTGGCCACGACGGTGGAGCAGATCCAGAAGATTGTAGGCATCTGCAACCGGTATAAGGTGCCCGTATGGACTATTTCAACCGGGAAGAATCTCGGCTATGGTTCGGCGGCGCCAGCCGAGCGCGGCCAGGTCGTGCTGGATCTCAAGCGCATGAACCGTATTCTCGAAGTCGATAAGGATCTGGCTTATGCGCTGGTCGAGCCAGGCGTGACTTACAAGCAGCTCTACGACTACATTGCCGAACACAAGCTGGGTTTGTGGCTATCCTTTCCGGCTCCTTCCGCGATTGCGGGACCGGTCGGCAATACGCTGGACCGTGGTGTCGGGTATACGCCCTATGGCGAGCATTTCATGTATGCATGCGGGATGGAGGTGGTTCTCGCCAATGGCGAGGTGCTGCGTACGGGGATGGGCTCCATGCCGAATTCCAATACCTGGCAGGTATTCAAGTGGGGTTACGGCCCCTACCTGGACGGTATCTTTACCCAGTCCAATTACGGCATTGTCACCAAGCTCGGCTTCTGGTTGATGCCGGCACCTCCGGCTTTCAAGCCGTTTGTCATTCAGTACCAGAATGAGGACGACATCGTGGAGATCGTAGAAACGATCCGCCCGCTGCGCATCAATGGTGTGATACCCAACGCCGTGGTCATTGCCCACGCATTGTATGAAGCGCCGGTGAAGGCCCGTCGAAGCGACTATGTAAAAGGACCGGGTTCGATTCCGGATGAGGCAGTGCGCCAGATCACCAAGGATCACAATCTGGGGATATGGAACGTTTATGCCGCCCTCTACGGTACGCCGGAACAGATCGAGGTGAACTGGAAGATCGTGACGCAGGCTTTTGGCAAATCCGGCAAGGCAAAAATCCTGACGGAGGAGGAAGCTGCAGCCGACCCTGCATTTGTGTATCGGGCCAAGCTCATGCGGGGAGAAATGACACTCCAGGAATTTTCCTTGTACAACTGGCGCGGGGGTGGTGGCTCCATGTGGTTTGCGCCGGTCTCCCAGGCTCGGGGAAGCGAGACGCTCAAACAGATGGCTTTGACCAAGCAGATT
Source organism: Nitrosospira briensis C-128 (assembly GCF_000619905.2). NCBI lineage: Bacteria > Pseudomonadati > Pseudomonadota > Betaproteobacteria > Nitrosomonadales > Nitrosomonadaceae > Nitrosospira > Nitrosospira briensis. The sequence continues at coordinate 99,235 of NZ_CP012371.1, forward strand.
CTTGGCAAGCACGGATTGGACTATTCTGGGGAATTCATTGTCGGCATGCGAGACATGCATCATGTCGTCGATGTCTTGTACGATAAGACAAATCCGGAGCAGGTGAAGGCGGCATATCAGTGCTTTGATGAGCTGGTGACGACGTTTTCAGCGCAGGGATATGGAATTTATCGCGTTAACACCGCGTTCATGGACAAGGTGGCTGATACTTACGGTCCCGTACAGCGCAACGTCAACAAGATTCTCAAAAAAGCCCTGGATCCTAATGGCATCCTCGCGCCGGGGAAATCCGGCATCCGGTAAATGCATGAGTGCCATGAGCCTTTGAGAATCAGGTAGTTCTCCATGTAACTGCGGGCGTGGACCTGATCAATCCCCTCACACTTCAGGCAGTCATGTAATACGGATAAGGAAGCATTATCCCAAATCCGGCAGTTGACCGCTCATTTATCAACTAGCGCTATAATCGAAGAGAATTTTGTACCCTGTGAGCTTCACCTTTTAGGTGAGCTCACTCACTACGGGGCGGATTAAACAGTTTTTGCGGCACAGCGCGGCGTTGCAACTCCTTGGAATGGAATGACCATTCCGCGTCGTTGCGCCTTCCTCTGCGCCCTAAAAACCGCTCACTCCACCCCGTCCAACTGCCGGATTCAGGATTACGGATGAGAGAGATCAAGGCGGCGACAATTCGACGGAAGGGCGGCCCCTTCAAGGTGGAAACCTTGATGCTGGATGAGCCTCGTCCCGACGAGGTACTTATCAGAATAGTGGCAACCGGGATGTGCCACACTGATATGGTGGCACGCGACCAGTTGTATGACGTACCCATGCCCGTCGTGCTCGGGCATGAAGGCGCGGGCGTAGTGGAGAAAATCGGTACCAGCGTCAAAAAGGTGGCGCCGGGCGATCATGTCGTACTGACCTACATGTGGTGCGGCCACTGCAAGCCCTGCCTGCGCGGCGACCTGACCTATTGCCAAAATTTTTACCCGCTGAACTTTGGCGGTGCGCGGGAAGACGGCACCACCTCCACCTATGAAGTGCATGCTCACGGTACGCATGAGCGCGGCGCGCCCGTTCACGACCATTTCTTCGGGCAATCGTCATTTGGCACTTTTTCCCTTGCGCATGAGCGTAACGTAGTAAAGGTGCCAGGTAATGCGCCGCTGGAATTGCTCGGCCCGCTCGGTTGCGGCATTCAAACCGGCGCGGGGGCGGTGATGAACTCACTGAAATTGAGCCCCGGCAGCAGTTTCGCGGCTTTTGGCGGTGGTGCGGTGGGGCTGAGCGCCATCATGGCGGCGCGCGTGGCGGGAGCCACCACCATTATCGCCGTTGACGTAGTGCCTTCGCGCCTGGCGCTGGCCATGGAACTTGGAGCGACCCATGCCGTAAATAGCCGCGAAACAGATCCTGTCGAGGCCGTACGCGAAATTACCGGGGGTGGGGCGGATTTTACGCTCGAGTCGAGCGGTCGACCGGCAGTGCTGCGCCAAGCCATTGATGCGCTGGCTACGCGAGGCACCTGTGGTATTGTGGGAGCGCCAGCGCTGGGCACCGAAGCCAGTTTCGATGTGAATGGCGTGATGACGACCGGCAAGCGCATCATCGGAATTATCGAGGGCGACAGCATCCCCGATCTTTTTATTCCCGCGCTTGTCGAGTTATACATGCAGGGGCGCTTCCCTTTCGACAAACTGGTGAAATTCTACACGCTGGACCAGATCAATCAGGCAGCCGAAGACAGCGAGAAGGGCATAACCATCAAACCCATCATCCGTCTGGAATCCTGAACTGTTGCGTCAACGGGCGCTGTTGGTATGAGATCAACGGTTCGCGACCATGGAAATGAAACGGCAGCAGCCGTTCAGCCTCCCGCCCAAACCCCGATTCAACTGGGGTTTGGGCGCTTGTCAAACTCAAATTCTTCGGCTTCTTGCTGATGCCCAACCAACCAACATAAGCCCTGCAAGCATCATCGCGTAAGTGGCAGGCTCAGGAACCGGAAGCGCAAGAAGATTCACTCGAGCGACGGTGGACGGGTTGAATGCAAGACCCTCGACATTGATAAACAGCTCATTTCCAACGAACCGAACGTCCGATGGTTGCAAACCGAGAGTTGTCACGTTGTTATCGATCTTCGCACCGATGATGTCTGCGGCAGCAGCGCTATCGAAGCGGAATACATAGGTGTTTTCAAAAGCCGATGCAAATCTCGTGAAAGGGGCCGAGTTATGAAAATCCATCGTGATGTGATCGCTGGCGATATCGATCGCCACGTCAACGAGATTATGCGCAAACCCGGATTGAACCTCTGTAGCCGGGTTGAAGAGATCGGCCACATCAGGGTATTCGACACCCGAACCGATCACCTTGGTGTTCGCGAAGGATGTGACGACGGGAGTGCTTGACGACGTGGCTTGGGCAAGCGTTTGAAGGCTGACCTCCGTACCATTTATTCCCGCATAAGTAGGCATGCTCAGCAGCAGCGCTGCTGTAAGAACAAGTTTCTTCATCTATATCGCTCCGGTTAGTATTATTGACCATCAGAGTTTGCGAGATAAAACGATTCTGCTTGATGCTCGAGTTGGCAGGCTATATCAGTTGCAAGGGCGGCGTAAACTTCGCCAGCAGGAGAAGATGCTGGTGATTGGATTCTATAGCTGAATCCGCGCATTAGGTAATTTTTTTTCGAGTAAATTGGCAAAATTGGTCGTACCGGGGGCATATTGAAAATATCGCATGCCGGCGCGTATTCCGCTTTGCCAGCAATAGCGTCAAGTTTATGTTTTTATGATACAACTGAGCTGATAAAATCAGCACGAAGCAGAAGGACCTTCGCGCGCTTATGTATACATTTCTCGGGATACCAATGAAACTAAAACTTCACACTATTATCTGCAGCACCCGACCGGGCCGTATCGGGCCATCCATCGCCAAGTGGTTTCATGAACTCGCCGTGCAGCACGGAAAGTTCGAAGCCGTGTTGGTCGATCTCGCCGAATTCAATTTACCGGTTTACGATGAGCCCGAGCATCCCATCCGCCAGAACTACCAACACGAACATACAAAAAAATGGGCTGCGAGTGTGAATGCAGCCGATGCCTACGTTTTTGTGACGCCGGAATATAATTTTGGGCCGCCACCCTCTCTTTTGAATGCACTGGATTATGTGTACAAGGAGTGGAATTACAAGCCTGCGGCGACTGTCAGCTATGGTGGAATCTCAGGTGGCATGCGGGCGGTGCAGATGGAAAAACTTACCTTCACCACATTAAAAATGATGCCGATACTGGAAGCCGTCGTTGTTCAGAATGCTTCCGGTCATTTTGATGACAACGATAATTTTCTGCCGAGCGATAGTCATAAAACTTCGGGCGTATCATTGCTGAATGAACTGCATAAGTGGGCGGAGGCGCTGAAAACGATGAGGCAATGAACTTTTTCCTCGAAAGATATTATGATCAACTTCATTAGCTAAATGCCACGAATTGGTGCTTTGCTCGTGTTGTCACGCGAGCATCATACATCGCTGGTAGTTGCGCGTGATGCGCGGCGGGCAGCGAATGAGAAAGACGCAGTTGCACTGGTCGGGGCAATTGCCCGTATTGAAGCTCACTGGAAGACCGTGATGGCTGCGCACTTTGATGAGGAGGAGCGATTGATTCGAATTGCGGAGGATACGCTTGAGGCGCAAGCGGTTGCACGTATTCTTGCCGAGCACGCCGAACTGAGGGCGCTTGCCAACGAACCTTGCCCACTTGAGCCAGCCATGCGGTTGCGCAGGTTTGCCGACCTTATCGTAACCCACGTACGCTTCGAGGAGCGCGTGTTTTTCCCCCAATTGCAGTCGCACCCTTGCATTGCCAATGCTGATGCTTAGGTGGCTCCGGTCTATTCAACTTACCCCATAAGGAGGAGATTCGCATGAGTTATCCTGATTTTTATGAACAGGCTCCGGTTGTTCGTACCCGCGATCCATTCGCCGAGATGTTGGGTGCGGCGCAAGACGGTATGCTTGAATATCATTACGCCGACGCGGTGCGTCTGGCTGGGCATTCCTGCCCTACCGTCGCGGGCGCGTTTCTGATGGGACGAGCGGCGCTGGCTACGCTCTTTCCGGATGAGCCTGCCGAGCGCGGCGCCATTGCCATACATATGCCAGCGCCAGAAAGCGAAGGCACCACCGGCGTGACCGCACAAGTGCTGACTTTGCTTACCGGGGCCGCCTCGGACAATGGTTTTCACGGTATCCAGGGGCGCTTCAGACGCAAGGGATTACTCAGCTTTGCTGAACGTAGAGAGGGTGAAGCCATCAACTTCAAACGGCTTGACACCGGAGCTGCCGTTACGGTAAGCCTGGACGTTTCTCCTGTGCCGGGCGATCCTGCCCAGGGCGCGCGCATGGCTGCCATTCTGTATGGCAACGCAGACGATGCGCAGCGGGCCGCCTTTGCCAATGCCTGGCAAGATCGTGTGCGGCGGTTGCTGCTTGAGTTTGCCGACGATCCAAGAGTGATACGCATCACCCCTGTGCAATAGCGCAAGGTAAAAATCTGTATTTTCGAAGATACACGCGGTTTCCGGCGGGACAGCCGGTTTCAGTTCGTCAGCCCTGCGTTGACAGTGAAGTCGTTGTTGAATATCTTCCGCACCGCTGCGCTTTCGAGCAACGTCTCGCGGCTGGCGAGCCAATGGTCGACGGCGGTGTCCCCATACCAATTACGCACGCGATCAGGCGTAAGGAATGTATTATATTTCCCCCAGTGCAGGGTGAAGGGAATACCTGCCGCATCAAGGGCTTCCCAGACCTTGTTGTAGAATGCACGAGTTTCCGGGGTGCTCACCGCATCCATCTCCAGGACTGCCGTGGTGTCGAAGCGGGTGAATCCGAGCAGGGCCCGTGTGCCTTTGACAAAACGGTGCGAGAGTATCAGCGGCAGGACGACGTTTGCGTCTTTGTATATCCTGAAAGCGATTTCCATTGCCTCGATCGCCCGGGAGACGGGCATTCCGACACCGCAGCCGAGGGTCTTGCCCAAAGTCTTCTCGCCTCGGAAGAGATCGCGGATGATCGCCTTTTTGAAATAAGGCGAAAACTCCGCTTCTACCTGGCTGTTGAGCAATGGCAGGGCCAGCTTGTTTAGCGGGCTGGGAATTTTCCCTACCAGCGCGCCCATAATGTCAAGCCCGGAGGCGCCCAGGCCGGGCTCGCCGGCATTCCATTCCGGCGGTGTGTAATTATCCGGATCATACGCCGATTCGTACATTACGAGAACGATGGCTTCGGCAGGGGGCGTGCCCTCGTTGGGGTTGAAGAATATTTCAAAATGGTAGGGTTTGTCTCTAGGCACAGCGTTGGCTACCGCCGGCAGGGGAATCAGAGTCGGGTCGCAGGCGGCGATCGCGGCTTTGAGCGTGGCGTCGTACGGATGCCGGAACCGGACGGCATTCAGAATGAAAAGCGCACGCGTCTCGATCATGATGCCGTGAATAATGCCGAAAGAGCCCAAGCTCACCAGCGCAGCGTTGAAAAGCGTATCGTCCTGTATGAAATCGGCGCCTATGCTCTGCGCAAAGTCAGGTTGCATCACAGGATATGACTTCCGCTCCAGATAGACATGTTTGTTCGGTCCGGTGATAAGGTGCAACCCAACGACCATCTCCTGCATCGCGCCAAAGTTGTAGGCGCCACCATGGGTTCCCGTCGAGACCGCGCCGGCGACAGTCTGGCCGTTGTTTGAGCCGCAACCTTTGATCGACAAGCCGCTGGCAAAGAGATATTCGTTCAGCGCGGCAACCGAGTTGCCGCATTCGACGAAGCGCAGTTTCGCGGCATCGCCCGCATACCCCGAATCGGTCAACGCATGCGGGACCTCGAACGCCAGCCGCAACGCTGTGTTGTCGATCAGGCGGCCATTCGTCACGGCGACGGTGCTCAGCGACCACAAGCTGCCGTGCGCGCGCAGAGACTTGCCATCCCGAATGCAAGCCTGGATGATGCCCTGCAATTCCTTTGTCGCTTCGTTGTAAGTATCGAAGGGCGGTTTGTCGCCCCGGTCGATGCGGAAGACGTATTCTCCCTCGAGCGTCTGCCTGAAAGAGTCATGCCGTCCGGTTTCCAGGATGGTGGGCCGGAAGAAGATTCGTCCATTCGAGTTGTTTTCGTGTCGTCCGTTGGGCATGTTCTTGTTTCCTTATGGTCTGGCAGCCTGTCGGCCTTAAAGGAAATCGGCTGCAAAAGCATCTGGCTGGTGCATATTTCGTCGCTTTTTCGGCAAATAGAATAACTATTGGCCTTCAAAATCCTCAAAATCCGTCCTCACCCGGTCACTTTTTCGCTGCGATTCTTCAAGTCCGACACTGCTGGCTGATACTTATCAAGAAACGTTCCGTGTTCGTGATCTTTTTCGCGGCACAGGGAGCGTGCCCGGCCTTGTGGGTGGCGCTTTGCAGCGGAATCGCACCTCCGTCGGCATCCAGAGACCCAGGGTGACAACACCGGCAAGATCATGCGCCAGGGTACGGTAGATTACGACATCATTGATACCCTGACCGTGGCATTCGGCGGCAAAAACCTGCGGATCGAGCATCAATCCCCAAAAATACGCGTGCATGGTCTTTTTTTGGTAAGCCGCAGTCTGACCTTCAGGCTTTATAGGGTCGGAATCCGGCACGCTGACCTGAAAACTGGCGCAACTGGACAGGAAAAGAAGACTCATGCAGGTAGTGGTGCACCAGGCGCGAAATTCCTTCCATGTGTTGGGTTTTCTCATGCTTGCGGTTCGCATCACCGCTCTCCTTATCGCATAGTTTGCGGCGCATTCCGGCCCGAAGGCCTGGTTGTGGTGGTGTAGTTTTGTTGCTTTGGTATCTCGCCGTTTACCGTATAGACCGGGCACGGCTGCTGATAGGCGGGTGCCGCCAGGGATCGTGTTGACGTGATCTTGACCAAACGCCGTGCTGGTGCGCCTGTCGTGGTTCCCGCTGCCGTGGTTTCCCCAGTCAGATCAGGCGGATCGCAAGCGACATAACCATTAAATTTATGAAGAGGCGTGTCCCGCGGCATATAGCTGCCGGGATACTGGAACCCATGCATGTTGTTGTAGCCCGAACTACCGCCCATCGATGGCATGGGCAACACCACGACCGGCCCGCCAAGCGAAGATCGATCAAGGCGCTGATCCTGTTTATGCGACGCCCCCAAAGGCACAAGGGGGTTATTCATCACCGGGGGATAAATAAAGGGGCTATCCTGCGTCATCTCCGCAGGGGCGCTGGCTGCAGCGTTCGGGGTTACAGCCTCCCATTCCTGTGCTGGCGCCTGGCTGGAATATGCCAGACCGAATATGAAGAGCACTACAGGAAGTTTGATCACGGATATCTCAAAAAAGTGTGTGTATCGAAGCCGGGATCCGATTGAATCATTATAACCGGACCGCCCCAGCAGCTTTGTTTATAGCAGCCGCGCGCCAAAAATCAATTTTCATTGTAGCTGAGTCGATTTTACTCCGGTTGAAAACAGTTCCACAGGCGCTTCTTATGGCAAACCGAGTACCGTAATAGAGCGGTTTTCCATTCTCTACCTCTTAATATAGAAACCTCTTGACAACGGCTGGTAACGCTGTATAATTCGCTTCCATATTGTGGATTTCCGTGCACGATCACTAAAACTAAAAGCCCGCTACAGCGAGGCTCACATCCACCCGCCTTGCGCGGGTTTTTTATCGACCGCTTTTAAGCGGCTTTTTTTTGCCTGCTCACAAGGGCAATAATATTAAAGAAATTCTTGTGCGGTGTAACGTGCCATTGCTTAATGGACGCCAACGCCCTATGAAACAGGACCTGCGCTTACGCAGTATTCTCCAGCAAACCCGCCTCGTGCGGGTTTTTTATTGCCCGCTCTCAACAGCTTTTATAGGCAAACGTAAATGATCAGCAGTCCAGCGATTATAGCAATCATCCTGGCAGTTTTTGTCGCTCTTGCCTTTAGTGGCGGATTCGCGGTCAGCAACTGGCGGTCTGCATCGGAGATACAGCGGCTCAACTCCAGTAATGCCGTGCTGTCGGCAGCAAACGATAAATGCGCTACGGATATTCAATCCGTGCGCAGCGCAATGGATGCGCTGGCAGCAGCCTCAGCCATACGAGATAAAAACGCGGCGGTTGCAATGCGACGTGCAGCGTCGGTTGCAGCGAAACACACAAACCGTGCAAAAAAGATAACGGCTCTTCCGCCGGTAGCATTGGAATATCAATGTGAGGTGTTAACCCGTGAGCAAATAGAGTACGTAAAAAGCCGCCGCCAAAATAACTAGATTGGCATCAGGTTGCGTTACTCGTCATTGCATAGGTCGACTATGCGCCTTCTCATGCCATCAAAACCAGATGGTTTTTAACCTTGTTCGTTCAGGTATGCCCATATGGAATTTACGACGCGTTATGCCCACCTTGCATTGGTATCGGTATTTGTCACGCTGCTGGCTGGTTGCGCTGGCAAGCCGGTAATTCAGACGCAGGTAATCGAAAAACAAATTGCTGTGCCGTGTCTGGTGGAAACCCCATCCGAATGCAAATCAACCTATGCGATTGATCGTACTTCGGTAAAAGACGATGCAGTCACCATCAACAGGGCGCTGCGTGCTGAAATCGAGGAGAGATGGGCATGTGAGGTCAAATTACTCGCAGCCATGAAAGGCTGCAACAAAGAGACGAAAAAAGAGGGTGCGATGAGCGCTGAAAAAGCCGGATCATGAGTGAATTTGAACGTGAAGTGCTTTCAATGAAAGCAGCGAAGAATCAAGCAGACGCGGCATTATCAGGAAGGAAAAAGGGAGCTCCGACAATAAAAACACCGGAATTGCTGGATACCATTTTTGCCGGTATTTCACTGGGAAAATCGGCCCGCGCCATGTGTGTGGAAGTCGGCATAAGCCAAAGGGTTTTATGGAACTGGTTGGCGTGCGATGAAGATCTCATGCGGCAATATCTGCGCGCGAAAGAACTTTGTGTGGATGCTTATGCTGAAGAAATCATCGAAATTTCCGACGATGGATCAAAGGATACTTATATCGATGAAAAGGGCAAGCAAGTGATAGATCGAGAGGTCATCGCACGTGCCCAATTGCGCATCGACGCGCGCAAATGGTATGCCGCAAGGCTTGCGCCAAAAAAATACGGCGACAAACCACCGGTAACGCACGAGGCGGGGGATACAAAAAGACAGGCGATGCAAAGCGTCGAGGTGGCTTTTGTCTCTATAACCGATGCCGGCAAACAGGTTATATAACCTAAATCCGGTAGTTGGACGGGGTGAAGTGTACGGTTTTTGGGGTGCATGGCAAGGCGCAACGACGCGGAATGGTCGTTCCATTCCAAGGAGTTGCAACGCAGCCATGTGCCGCAAAAACTGTGCAATTCACCTCGTAGCGCCCTCACCCGGAAGATGAGCGTCAAATAATATGAAATATTGTTATTAATCATAACACTGCTCCTATCAAATGAGCGGTCAACTACCGATTTAGGTTAAATACATATGGGACCGAGATACAGGCCATCAAGGACATCATGCCATGGCCGCGCATAGGGCCGAATTTCCGGCCAAGCTCCGTTTCCTGTTCGAGCCGGCGCGATACAAGGTTCTGTATGGCGGCCGCGGCGGCGCAAAAAGCTGGGGTGTCGCCAGGGCATTACTGATACAGGCGGCTGCTACTCCATTGCGCGTCCTGTGCGCGAGAGAGTTCCAGAACTCTATCGTTGAATCTGTGCATCACCTGTTGCAGGCGCAGATCGAGGCGACCGGACTGGGACCTTTTTATGAGGTGCAAAACAGCATGATTCGGGGGGCCAATGGCTCCGAATTCATATTTGCCGGGCTGCGCAATAATGTCACCAAAATCAAATCGTTTGAGGGCGTTGATCGGGTTTGGGTTGAAGAGGCGCAGACGGTCGGAAAATCAAGTTGGGATACGCTTATTCCGACTATTCGTAAGGACGGATCGGAAATATGGGTTACTTACAACCCGGAGCTGGAAACGGATGAGACACACCGGCGATTTGTCGTCACTCCTCCGCCTGGCGCCATCGTGGTGAAAATCAACTGGAATGACAACCCATGGTTTCCCGAAACCTTGCTTCGGGAAAAAGACGCGTTGAAAGTGCGTGATCCCGATGCTTACCAGAACGTCTGGGAAGGAAATTGCAGGCTGACGCTGGACGGCGCGATCTATGCGAAAGAACTCAGGCTTGCCCAGGAAGAAGGGCGCATCCGGAGCGTGCCCTACGACGCGGCAAAGCAGGTGCATACCTTCTTTGACCTGGGGTGGGCCGATAACACCAGCATATGGTTTGCCCAGGCGGTTGGGAACGAACTCAGGTTGATCGATTATTACAGCAGCAACCAGATGCCGATACAACATTACATCAGTGTGCTGCAAAACAAGGGATATCTATATGGTACTGATTGGTTGCCCCATGATGCGAAAGCCAAAACGCTGGCAACCGGCCGGAGCGTCGAGGAAATCATGCTCGCGGCCGGGCGAAAGGTGAGGATAGTGCCGAATCTGTCAGTTGCCGACGGAATCAATGCCGGGAGAACGATATTCAATCGTTGCTATTTTGACGAACAGAAATGCGCTGAAGGATTACAGAGCTTGAGGCGTTATCGATTCGATGTAGATCCTGAATCCAGACAATTCAGTGGCAGGCCATTACACGATTACCACAGCCACGCCGCGGATGCGTTCAGGTATTTTGCTGTATCGGTGGAGGATGAGAAACCGGGTGCCAGCGCGCGCGGTGTCAGCATGAAGGGGTGGCGCGCATGATCGAACAGAAAATCACCTCGGATATAGCAGTCGAGGCTTACGACAAGATCTGCCGCGATATTCGTCAGCAGCCGAAATGGCGGCTCGACTCAGACACCGATTGCGATTACTACGACGGCGCCCAGACAACCGCGGAGGTAGTCCAGCGACTGAAGGAAGCAGGTATTCCGCCCCAGGACTCGAATCTGATCAAGCCGACGATCAATGCCGTGCTGGGCCTGGAAGCGCGTAGTCGCACCGACTATAAAGTCACCTCGGACGACGAGAGCCAGGCTGAGATCGCAGAAGGCCTTTCCGCACGGATCAAGGAGGCGGAAACCGAGTCACGCGCCGACCGCGCAATGTCCGACGCCTATTCCAGCATGATTCGTGCCGGTATTGGCTGGGTTGAAGTGTCCCGCGAATTCGATCCGCTGAAATATCCGTATCGCGTGCGGGAAGTGCACCGTAACGAGATCTACTGGGACTGGACAGCGAAGGAACCGGATTTGTCCGACGCGCGCTACCTGAGGCGTGATAAATGGGTAGACCGCCTGCAAGCGTCATTGATGCTGCCGGATCAGGCCGAGCTCATCCAGAACAGCTGGTGTGGATGGAACAACCTGGACGTCTATGAAGGAACCGACACCGGCATGGCCAGAGCCTATGAGATCGAGCAAGCCTGGGGTCAGGGCCAGCAGGATTACCTGAACCGGAATTCGGGCATGGTCAGGCTTTCCGAGTTGTGGTACCGGCATTTCGAGGAGGGGTATGTGCTGGCGTTGCCGGACGGTAAAGCCATCGAATACCGCGAGGAGAATCCGTATCATCAGATGGCGGTAGTACAAGGACGGGTACAGGTACAGAAATCGCTGCTCGCAAGGACGCGCGTCTCGATCTGGCTGGGGCCGCATAAATTGATGGATGTGCCAAGCCCGTTGCCGAATACGGATTTCCCTTATGTTCCGTTCTGGTGTTTTCGCAAAGACCGGAGCAGAGCGCCCTACGGGTTGATTCGCGACATGCGCGGGCCGCAGGATCAGATTATCGACCTGGATATTCTGCTCTATGAGGTTCTGAATTCGGTAAAAGTCGAAGTGGACAATGATGCGCTCGACCTCAGTCAGAATTCATACCACGAGGTTGCGCAGAATATCAGCAGCTTGCGATCGATGACTGTTCTGAACGCCCAGCGCCGGAACGCCGCGGGATTCAAGGTAACGCGCGAGCACCAACTTGCGGCGCAGGTGTTCCAGTTGATGCAGGAACGCAAGCGGAGAATCGAGGAAGTCGGCGGCATATACCGGGCCATGCTGGGGGCGGACACCACGGCCACCAGCGGCGTCGCCATCAACAGTTTGGTAGAGCAGGGCTCGACCGTTCTGGCGGAGCCCAACGATAATTTTCGCTACGCTCGACGAATAGTCGGGCAGCAGCTTCTGGCACTCATCAAGCAGGACATGCTGGGCAACGCAACCGCCGTGGCCGTCAAGCGTGGCGCGGGCCAGAAGATCGTGTATTTCAACCGCCAGATAGTTACCGATGCCGGTCCGGTAGTGGAAAACGATATCGCAACCGCCCAGGTCAAGGTCGTGCTGGAAGATATACCTGCCACGCCCAGTTTTCGGGCGCAGCAATTGCGATCATTCAGCCAGATCGTACAGGCGGCTCCGCCGGCTTACCAAGCCGTGTTATATCCAGCCATGCTGGAACTGTCCGATGTACCCAACCGGCATGAACTGGCGGATCAGTTGCGAAAGGTCAGTGGCGGGGACGCAGCAGACCAGCGGACTCAACTCATGCGGGAACAGTTTGAGGCTGCAATGCAGCAACAGCAACTGGCTATGACCGGATTGCGGGAGCAATTGGTCAAGGCGCAGCAGGCGCTGGCTGACAAGTCGCGTGAACTGGACCTTAAAGAGCGGAACCTGGATATTGAAGAAGAGAAGTTTGAGGTGGACGCTCAGCTGAAGATCGAAGAATTACAGTTAAAGCATACCGATACCGCATTTTAGTGAAGGAGAAAACATGATCAGGTTTTTAAATGATGAAACCGTTGCAGGACACCGGTTCGGGAAAGGCGCGATCGCGCGGTTCGACTCAGCAACGGAGGCGCAGCTTATTGCTGCCGCGGATGCGGAAAATTATCCACTGATTTCGCGGCCAATTGAAATACTCTCCGGATCGGCCGTCGCGGCATCTTGCACAATGACCGCCATCGACGAAGTGCTGGCCTCGTTCACCATTGCTCCCGGAATACTTGGAGTCAACAGCGTCTTGCAAATAGAACCGCTATGGACATTCACCAGCAGCGTGAACAACAAGGTCCTCAAGATCAGGATTGGTGGAACGACGGTTTACAGCGCCACGCGCACCACGTCGGTCAAGGAGGCGCCATTGTTCGTGCTCGCAAACCGGAATTCTCTTGCCTCGCAAATCCAACCTTATGATAACGGTTACGCTACGGCTGGCCTCATCGCGCCAGCAAGTTATGCCATTGATTTTTCAAAGAATCAGGATGTTGAAATATCAGGGCAGCGGGCAGATAGCGCAGACACTTTGACTCTTGAATATTACCGAATCCTGCATTTTATAGGCGATTAAGATGACTACCTGGTATGTAAGACCTGACACAACCCATTCAGCTACACGTGATGGCAAATCCTATGCGACTGCCTGGGGTGGTTGGTCTGCCATTGTTTGGAGCGGCACTGGCGTCGTTGCCGGGGACACGCTGTATATATGCGGAACACATCGCTCATCGTCGCAATTGATTGTTGGCAACCATACCTCGACTGCGAGCAGCAGGGCGATTATACGCGGCGACTATGCCCCTGATCCCGGATCACTTATATTTACCGGTTCCGCATGGTTATTTATCGGGCGTGACTATACGACGATCCAGAATATCACAATCACGGCTGGCACCGGTTATTGTATCTACCTGTATGGAGCGCCGCTCATCGGCACGACTATTCGCGGGTGCACACTAAATGGCGGCACAAACCTGCAGATTATCAACATCCACGGCGCCGACACCCTTGCCTACGTTGACCTGACATTCGACAGCAATAAATTCATCGGTGGTAATGGCCCAAACGTGGGCGCAGCAATCAACTGGCTGGCAACAGGTTCGCTCACGTCAGCCAGGTACGTGACCCGAGTGACGATCACTAACAACACTTTTACGGGCTGCTCGTCCAATCGGTCGACCATTGCATTCCGAGTAGCAAGCACCGAGCCCGCAACTTGCAAGATTAGCGATCTGATAATCAGCGGTAATACGTTTCGTGACTGCACCGGCGTGGCGGCGGAAGCCTATGTCGAGGACTTTGGTCGCAACACAGGCATCAGAATTACAGACAATCTGATATACAACCAACTCAATAAGCCAACCGCAATGGGCGGTGGATTTATGCTCGCCGGTTTCGGCCAATCAACATCACCCGGCTTCGGGCAAAACATAATTGCCAGAAACAAAGCATACCGGCTGGCTGGCCCAACAGGATTCTCCAATCCGTTCTACGGCTCGTATACCTATTACGACAACTACGCCGAGGACATAAGTACGGACACGATAGACGGCAATGGGATCCTGTTCGATCACGGCTGCGACAACTGCGTGGCGTACAGCAACGAGTTCAAGCGACTGATTGGTAGAGGGGTGGCGAACGAGTTCAGCGCTGGCTTCGGCATACTGATCCTGGACGCAACCAATATCAAGGTCTATGGCAATATCATAGACGGGGCTACGTCCGGCCTTGCTTTCGGTAATAAAGGGCCGGGTCAATCCTCCAACGTATTTAATAACACTTTCCGCAATTGCGCCTGGTCCGGCGTGTACGTTGTATGGGGGGCAGCGCTCGGCAACCTGGTACGTAACAACATTTTCACCGCAGCGCGGGCTTCCGCACCGGCAGTACTAAACACTGATCCGGGAAAATGGACTGGCGAGTCAGGAAATTGCTTTAATGGCTTCGGGCTTCTCGTCAACCATACGCTGCACGCCAAAAGTAACACTGCCGATCCTCAACTGGACGGAAACAATCGGCCCTGGTCGGCTGCAATCGTACGTAAGGGGATATACCTGGGGGGGATGGATTTCTACGGCAAGCGTTTCTATAACCCGCCCAATATCGGTGGGGTGGATGACGTAACGGTAACGCCGCGCTACCTGGTGGTGAATCCGTAATTTCTCACCTGAATGACAAGCCGCTTTCAAGCGGCTTTTTTTATTTTCGGATTTTCACATTCAGCTATCCGAGAGTTCCAATCAACTGGAACACGCGCTAACGGCGATACCGTAGTTTTATCAATCCTGCCCAGTACGGGCAGCCCGCTCACTGGGTTAAGCAGTTGGAGGAACGGTAATGGAAATGGATCAGCTTACGGATGAGCAAATTGCAAACCTTACGCCCGAACAGATCGAGATGCTGGAGAACGAACCGGGCCGTCTTGCTGAAATTCTGGGCGAACAAGCGGTAGCAGATGAGCCCAGGCAGGAGGAGGGAACAGGTGCGCCCGGTGGTAGAAGCAGCATCATGGGTGAAGATGAGCCTGTCGTTCTGAACAAGAGCGGCAAGGGAACCATTCCTTACGAAAAGCACAAGGAATTGCGTGTGGAAAACTCGGCGCTGCGCGAGCAACTGAAATCCGCGCAGATGGAAAACAGCAAGGTCGCCGAGAAGCTCGGGGCGCTTTTGAAGAAAAAAGATAACGCGACAGGTACAAGTGCTGCGGTGGCGGATGATGCCATCGAAAAACACCTGGAGCTTATCAGGAGCGATATGCCCGAGCTGCACAAGGTAATCAGCGCGGTTCTTGAAGGAAGCCGGAAGCAAGGCGAGAAACTGGAAAAAACGCTCGAAGAACTGAAGCGCGAAAAGGAGGAGTCTGACCGTGCAGTCCAGTTGAGTATCCAGGAACAGATCGCCGAAGCCAAGGAAAATACGCCTGACCTCGTCCATTGGGAAAGCAACGATCCGCAAGCCTGGGATGAAGCCCTGAAGCAGGATGAGATTCTGAGAACCAGTACCAGATGGTCGGGAAAGCCTTATTCCGAACGGTTCGAGGAAGTCGTCCGCCGCGTCAGGGCAATCATGCCGGAAGCTTCCTTACCAACAAAGCATGCCGGCCACGAGCAAACGAAAGCCGACGCGAAAGCAAGGCTTGAGAGCGCTCCAGTACGGAAACCCACAACCCTGTCGGATATTCAAGGCGGTGCAAATCCGGCGTCCGAGCGAGAGCAGATCGACAATCTGAGCCCGCATGAATTGGCTCGCAAGTTGATGCAAATGTCATCGCAAAAAGCCGCCGCCCTGAGAGCCGAACTTGATTAAGGAATAATGAAATGGCTGAAACAAACGTAGCAAGCGGAAGCTCGGTTGCTGTAAAACATTATAGCGCCGCACTCTTCGCCAACACCCTGAAGGGGGCATCATCGATCGAAAATCTATCCGGACCCGTGGAGCCATCCGCTGCGATGGAAAAGATTGCGGGTCAAACCGAGCCTGGAATGCCTATTGTTCGTATCGACAACCTGATGAAAAGCGCAGGCGACATTGTTTCGCTGGATCTGGTCGATACCGTAAGCGGCGAGCCGTTGATGGGCGACGTTAACCGCGAGGGCAAGGGCGATCCGCTGTCGTTCTCTTCGATGGAAATCAAGATCAATCTTTCCAGCAAGGTGATCGATGCCGGTGGCAGCATGTCGCAGCAACGCACCAAGCACCAGTTGCGTGAAATTGCCCTGGCGCAATTGTCCGGCTACTTTCCGCGACTGGATACCCAGGAGTCGCTAGTTCATCTGGCAGGCGCGCGTGGTTCGCAAACCGGAACAGACTGGACGATACCGCTTCAGACCAGCAACAAATTTGCCGACATTATGGTTAACCCCGTGAAAGCGCCAACCTTCAACCGGCATTTCGTGGTTAACGGGGCAAATTTGACTGCGGGCGGTCAACAGCTTGGCTCGATTGTCTCCACCGATATGCTGAAACTCTCGCATCTGGATGTATTGCGCAAGCGCCTGGACGACATGGATCAGCCCTTGCAATCGGTGAAGCTGCCAAGTGACCGCGCTGCACAGACCTCGAAAATGTGGATATTCCTTGCAACACCGAACCAGTACTCGGTACTGCTGACCGAAGGTTCGCTACGCGCATTTCAACAGAACGCAATGAATCGCTCGGCCTATCTGGACACTCGCCATCCGCTTTTTGCCGGTGAAGTCGGCATGTGGAACGGCATATTGGTGATCAAGAATGAACGGGCAATTCGTTTCATGCCAGGCGAGAACACCAGTATCGTTACTGCCGGCAATGCGCCGACCGCTACCGAAACCAGCCAGGCAGTCAATGGCGGCCTCACCGCTGGTTACGCCGTGGAGCGCGGGTTGTTGCTCGGCGCTCAGGCACTGGGCGTCGCTTATGGCAAGACCAAGGTCAGCGGCATGCAGTTCGGCTGGAAAGAGCACTGGTACAACTTCGAAAGCAACCTGGAAGTCATGGGCGAGAAAGTGTGCGGAAAGAGCAAGGTGCGCTTTTCGGTCGATGATGGTACCGGTACCAAAGTGCCGACAGACTTCGGCGTCATCGCGGTCGATTCCGCGATACCGCTCTAACTCAGGCTCACGGCTAGCGCAGGTGGTGCCATGGATCTGTATCCAATAATTGGAGGGAGAACTCCAGATTCCCGTTTCCGCGGGAACGGCGATACCCTCCATGTGATACCGGCCTTATGAAGGTACCGCTTCAATCATTATTACAAAGGGGTTACGAATGGCTACTTTTAGTGCAGCAGATTTGAGCAGCAAAGCCCGGCATATGGGCGGTTATGGCAACACCGCTGTTGCCTGGGGTTCAGTGGCGCCTGCCGCAGGGGCTGTCGGCGACATCTACCGTCCGATGATTATCCCGGCAGGCATAGAGGTAACCGATGTGGATATCGTGAACGACAAGCTGGACAGCAACGCCGTCCCTGCAATCGCCTTCAAGGCAGGTTATGCGCCGGTCTATCCGGATGACGGTCCCGTTGCGAGCGATACGTACTTCACGGCCGCCGGCAATACCGCGCTCCGTAATGCCGGGCGCGCTTCGCTGGCGTTCCAGCCGGTCAAATTCGAGAAACCGGTATATCTGACTATCACGCTTACCGCATCCGCAGCGTCGTTTGCTCCAGGCAAGGTAACGGCAATCGTCAAGGGCGATGCAGTGGGAGTGAAGTAGACATCAGGCAGCAGCAAGTGAGTAAAGGAGTAAGGGCGTGATTTTGGGCGGCTACCGCGAGGTGGCCGCCTTTTTTATGGAGCATTACATGCCGCATCTGAAATACATTGCCGCTACAGTTAAGACAGACAGTATCAACGGTGTCGGATTGAACTGGCAGCCGGGGCAGGTTCGTAATGTAACCGCTGAGGTGGCCGAACGCCTTCTTGTCTTTACCGATACCTGGCAGATTGCCGGTGAAGCGAACGGAAGCAATGAACGCATTGGGCTCGCTGAGCAGCCACAAGCGGTGGAAGAGCCGCTGCCCGTCATCGACTTCCATGCCATGAATAAGAATGCGCTGATCGAGTATGCCGAACGTCACTATAACGAACGGTTGGGCAAGCGCCAGAGTGAAGAAACGGTGCGACACAAGGTCATCGCCTTATTCTCCAGACATGAAATGGCCGACTGAGGATAACGGATGACTTTCACCTACCAATCGGTTATCGATCTGGCGCGCATACCGCTCAATGATGAAGATAAAGCCAGGTATTCAGACGCTACGTTGCTGTCATTAGCCAACCAGGCAGTGCTACAAATCCTCAAGCGCCGGCCTGACTTGTTTGTGGGGCAGTTCGCCAGTCTGCCGGATGGAGAGAGGATGTTGAGCGATGTCTTTCCGGTATCTGCCGCGTATGTGCAAACCGTTGCGGATTACGTCACGGCCAGAACGGAAATGACTGATGACGAGCACGCCAGTTCCGGTCGGGCTGCGGTGTTCGTCCAACTATTCAGCGCCGAGGCGCAATCATGAAACTGTGGCGTGATTTCTACGATTTGATGATGCCGGACGTGCCCGGTTGCCCATCCGCTGCTGCCGATAGCGCGTTGCGCCAATCCGCCATTGCGTTTTGCGAGCAATCTCTTGCGTGGCAAGGAACGCATCCTGATGTTGCAGTAGCGGCGGGTACGGCAGAATATGCTTTTACCCCACCGACGGATGCGGTTGTACATGCAATTATCCATGCAGCACTGGATGGAGAAGAAATCGCATTGTATCCAGGTGAACCGGGTATGGGCAGCATGAACCGGCACGGGCGGAAGGGTATTCCGGCATATATTCTTGCCGGTGCCGCTTCCTTAACGCTTGTGCCGGTACCTGGCGCGCCCGGTACGCTGTCGATGACCGTTGCTTTCAAACCTTCACCGGTCAGCACGGGGATAGTTGATGGGCAATTCAACGAATACCGCGAAGCGATTGTCCACGGCGCGCTGGTGCGGTTGATGCTGTCGCCCAAGAAGCCGTACTCAAGCACCCAACTTGCTCAATACCATCAGCAGCAATTCGCGGTAAAGACAGCGGCGGCAGGCCAGCGGGTGGCGAGAGGTTATACGCGCGCGCGGTTGCAAACCAGGATCATGGCCAGGGGCATAGAACAAGCCGTCAAATAAGTCAAATAATAAGGGTAAAGCATGGGACTCAAGTTCTCGAACTTCGGCAAGGCTATAGTCAGTTCTGCCCCAAGCGGGACAGCGGGGTTGAGCTTCACGGTTGAGGCCGGGAAAGGGATTCTCTTCCCGGTGCTCGGTGCCGGTGATTATTTTTATGGCGTTTTCAAGGACGCCTCGGGCAATCGGGAAATCGTGAAGATCGAGGCGCGCAGCGCAGATAGCCTTACGATCTCCGTGGGCGGACGTGGGCTCGACGGTACCGCCGCAAGAACCTGGGCGGCCGGTGATTATTTTCTGGCTGGCGTGACCAACGTTGCCCTGCAAGAGTCACTTGCAAACGCAAATCTTATCGCACTGGGCAGGTTGGCCGCATCCGCCGACAAGTTGCCGTATTTCACGGGGGCGGGTACGGCAGCACTGGCTGACCTGAGCCCGTTTGTCCGAACATTGCTGGATGATGCAGAGGCGGCGACGGCACGGGCAACACTGGGTATTCCCGCCGCGATTGGCGCGCTTATCCCATCCGGCACGGTCATGTCATTTTTTCAGCCCGTCGCCCCCGTTGGCTGGACGCAAATAACCACACATGACAATAAGGCCATACGGATAGTCAGCGGCCTCGGCGGGAACTCTGGCGGTTCAGTCACATTTACGAGCGCCTTTGCGCCGCAAGCAGTTAACGGATCGAACAGTGCCACCACTCTTACTTCGGCCCAGATACCGTTTCATACCCACAGTTTCAGCGTGTATGCCACATCAGGTGCGGGACCGAACCCTGGCGGCGGTGGTGGGGGGGTAGTAACGGGAACGCCAGTCACAGATAGCGGTACTGGCGGCGGGGGTTCCCACAATCACACTTTTACTGGCACAGCCATCAACCTGGCCGTGCAATATATCGACATGATCATAGCGAGTAGAGATTGATGGAAACCAGGGTTTCCGATTGCCCTCTGGGGGCGAAGTGCGAGGAGCTCAAAATCGAAGATGGGAAACCGATCCTGTACCGTTGCCCCTGGTATGTGCAGATTCGCGGCGTTGACACGAATACCGGACAGGAAAGCAGCACCTGGGGCTGCGCCATTGCATGGCTTCCCACCCTGACGATCAATGCGGCCAATGAATCGCGCAAAGGTGTGGCGGCCACCGAATCGTTTCGCAACGAAATGGTGAAGCAGGGAGCGCAGACACAGCAGGTGCTGCTGGTGGCGGCGCAATCGGCAAGCAGGAAACCGGACATCAAACCATTGGAGCAAGCAGACATATGCGAGTAACAATTATTCGAGACGACGGCGTCGTCGGAGTTGCCGGAATATTCAGGCCGGTTGACTTGTCGGCGCTACCTGCAGGCATACGTGCCGTGCAGTGGAATGGCACAAGCGGGCATATAGAGTATGACGGCGCTGCAAACACGGCCCTGGACAGCATAACGGATTTCAAGCCATTTATAGAGCGATGGACTACCGCTCAGTCGCAATCATCCATGCCACCTGCTCCGCCTTCAGGCAACCAAACGAAAATGCCGGCGCTGGCACGCATCGATGCAGCCTATCAGGCCGCTGTCGATGTAATGAGCGCGGATTACCCGGCGGGCGAAGACGCATAACTCACCCGTAACGCAATTGATCAGATTCAGCTGATCAGATTCATCGGATATGACGCGGCTTTGCCGCGTTTTTTTTTGCTCTTCACCTGCATAGAACCACTTTGACCGTTTCGGATCAACTGGACCACTTTGCCTGTTTGTTCAGATTTATTTTTTTGGAGAATCCACCATGACCATGTTCCAGCGCAAGCGCATCAGAATCATCAAGGAAGAACTGGAAAAGCAGAATGCGGCGGTCGACGCAAGCGCTGACAAGCTGCTCGATAAACTGAAGGCATCCAAATGGACGGCGGTCGTGCTGCTGGGCGCGGTCCTGCTTGCCATTGCACTCTTGTGGATACTGTCCTGATCATGGCGGACGACGATAGCGATCACAAGATCGAGCGGCGGCGCGGGCCGTCCACCTCTACATTGTCCTTTAGCGGGATTATTGCAGTAGCGGGTCTGCTTGCGTCGGGCGTTGCGACATACAACGCGGTGCAAAACGATATCGCAAGTTTGAAGCGCGGGGAGCTTTATCAGGAAAGAACCAATGAGCGCCTGAGCGAAGAGCTCAAATCGGTACGGGTCGAGCAACGGGAAACGATGAAAGAATTCAACGAGAAGCTCGACCGGATCATTGACCAGTGGGCACGCGGGAGGAAGCAATGAGATATCCGCTTGGAGCCCTGTTTCTGGCGTCATGCACCATGCTGGCGCCACTGCCGGCGGAACATCAGATGATTGAAGAGCCCGCGTCCGTCATTCATCCAGAGCCGGAAAACTGGACGGGGGCGCGCAAGCCGAAACCCAGGATATCGTCTTCACCCTCACTCTCATCCGAAATCGCGTCCTGCGCCACGCTGGATGCAGGCGACATGAAAGAGACGATAAAGGCGAAGCTCGACTGCATTACGGAAAATGCCAGATGACATTCGGCGCAATCGACAAGAGTGCAGTAAAAATCCGAGGGATTGAGAAATGATTAAACCATCCACCGCGCAAGTCCGGTCTGCAATGGCTGTACTGGTGCTGACGGCATCCACGCTCGTGGGGATTGCAGTGCATGAAGGCTACAAGGATGAGGCATATATTCCTGTGCCCGGCGATGTGCCGACTATTGGATACGGCACGACTGCCGGGGTCAGGATGGGCGACAGGACCACGCCGGTACGGTCACTGGTGCGGTTGCTTGACGAGATCGAGGGCGTCTATGCCGCCGGCGTAAAACACTGCGTGACCGTACCGCTGTACCAGTATGAGTACGAGGCGTTTGTCAGGCTGGCTTATAACGTTGGCGTGCCTACATTCTGCCGGAAAGCTTCGCCAGGAAAACCGCCCAACCTGATCGACTTGATCAACGCCAAAAAATATGCGGAAGCATGCGCACGTATAGAGGCGTTCAAATATGGACCGGGCAGAAAAGTATTGCCGGGCCTGGTAAAGAGGCGGGCCGAAGAACGTGCGATATGCGAAGGAAAGAAATCAGGCCAGCAAAACGCAACATTATCCCAAAATTGAGGTTTTGTCAGAGTGAGCGCTTTCAGAATCACCGGGTTTTCCGGGTTGGTGCCAAGGCTGGCAAAACAGTTGCTTGGCGCCAGCCAGGCTCAGGTTGCGACCAACTGTAATTTGACAAGCGGCGATTTACGCCCGATAAACGGCCCGCGTCTGGTATTTGCACCGGTCATCGCCAACGACATCGTTTCCATGTTTCGCATGGAGAAGGATGGGAATGAAAAATGGCTGGCGTGGGACAAGGATGTGGATGTTGCCCGTTCTCCTGTTGCCGGGAATACATCGCGACGCTTTTACTACACCGGCGATGGTGAACCGCGCGCATCGGAATATGACATGGCGACTGCGGGCGCTGGGCCTTATCCATCGGGCTGCTATGTGCTGGGCGTGGCGCAACCGCTTAACCCGCCTGCTGTCATGCCTGCCGGCGGCGCTGGATCGACGGTTACCCGTTCCTACGTTTATACCTTTGTCACACAATGGGGCGAAGAATCCGCGCCGTCGCCCGCATCCTCGGTAACGACCGGTAAGGATGACGATACCTGGGCGCTATCAGGCATGGATACCGCGCCGCCCAATACCGGGTCAATAACCGGCGCTGTGAAGGATATACCATTTGGGGGACAGGTAGAGATCACGCTGGATACGGTGTATGGGCTTCGGGCGCACGAGAAAATCAGGTTCACATCCGTGGAGGGCATGACGGATCTCAATGGCGAGTTTGCGCTGGTGCGTGTGGATCCAGCCACCAATAAGGTCGTGGTGTCGCTATCGACAACACAGGTTTACACCGCCGGCGGGGCATGGGTACGGGTGGCGCGGCACAATACGAGCGGCATGACCAAGCGTATTTACCGCACCCTCACCACTTCGGGTGGCTCGGAGTATCACTATGTCGTCACGGTATCCGCAATTACCGCCACGTACGATGATTCAACCCGCGATGAGGAAGTTGCCCTCGGTGAAATGTTGCCGTCCACAACATGGAATATGCCGCCAGCGGACATGAAGGGTATTACGATTCTTGCAAATGGGGTTGCCGCTGGTTTCGCGGGCAATGAAGTCCTGTTCTCGGAACCATTCAAGCCCTATGCCTGGCCGACCTCTTACCGCCAGACCTATGATCAGGACATCGTCGCGATTGCCGTTACCGGCGCCACGCTGGTCGGAATGACCGAAGGCAACCCATTTACCATCAGCGGGGTTGATCCGGTGACAATGGGCGGCGGCATGGAAAAGTTGGGTGTTGCGTGGCCCTGTATGTCGAAGCGCGGCGTGGCGAGCTTTGCATTCGGCATAGGCTACCCCGCCCCGCAAGGCATGGTAATGATTGGAGCGAATAGCGACATCGTTACCAAAGATCTGTTTACGCAAAGAGAATGGGCGGAACTGAACCCTGCCACATTTATCGGGACCTCTGCCGATAACCGCTATTACGCAGGTTATACCGCTAACGATAGTTCGCTCATGTTTGTGATCGACAAGGCTGAGAGCGCATCCTTTATCAAGGTGAATCAGAATATCACCGCAATATGGGCGGACCCGGCTACAGGCAAACTCTATGTGGCAGTGGACAAGAAAATTTACGAATGGGAAGGCGATGCCGGGGCCAAACTCGCCTACGAGTGGAAAAGCAGGAAATTCATCACTGCGTCTCCCGTTAATTATGGAGCGGCGAAGATAGACGCTGACTTCGATATGCCGGAAATGGAGGTGGCATCCGCGCAGACTTCTTACGATGCGGCTATTGCAGCAAACCAGGCATTGATTACCGCCGGGATGATGAATGACGGATTAGCCGACTCCTGTCTCGCCGAATATGAGATTGGCGGCGATGCCATGCAGGATATTCCGCCCCTTGCCATCGATTCCCTGCAATTTCAGCTATGGGCGGGTGGTGCGTTGAAATTCACCAGGCAGGTGCGTAACAGCCGCGCTTTTCGGCTTCCCGCCGGGTATAAATCCGATAACGTGGAGATTGTGCTATCCGGCAATGTGAAGGTTACCGGAGTGGTACTGGCAGAGACAATGGATGGGTTAAAGCAGGCATAGCAAGTGTTTATTTAAAAAGTGACCTGCTTAGTTCGCTCAGTTTGTCTGGGCGTTTTTTTTGTTTATGGAAAAAGGAGTATCGAGTGGCAAAATACGTTCATTCCGATGTACTGGACGGCGGCCTCAATGCAATCAGAAATGGCGCCATCCGCATGCTTTTGCTCAAAACCTACATGCCGGCGGACAGCTACGCAACAGTAACCGGAAACGCGATCTGTGAAGTTACCATGACCTCTGGCGACTACGCGCTAACCGGCGCCGATGGCGCGGCACGTGTCTTGAGTATTTCAGCCAAGAGCGGAGCGGCTTTCGCCAACTCAGGCGCAGCGCCGGATCTGCACATTGCTTTTACCGATAGCGTCAGCAAGGTTTTGCTGGTGACGGATGAAACCAGCGATCAGGTGATTACCAGCGGGAATACCATCAATTTCCCGAGCCTGACTTATACCAGTTCACAGCCTGCCTAAAACCAGTTCACAGCCTGCTGGACGAGGTTTTCCCGGAAAACTCTTGAGGAACAGATCATGGCAACCTTCACACAGACTCAGGGCGTTCGCAGCCCATCCGTACTCAACTTGGGAACGCTGGCGAACGCGACCTATATAACCTCGGCCGCAATTGACCTAGGCTCCGTTATTCCGTTGGACGTTACTTTGGAAATTGAATGTGACCCGAACGGAACCCCTGCCGGCAACAGGCAGCTCATCCTGTTCGCAAAGCTATCGCTGGACAATACCAATTTTGGCAGCGGGCCGGAAAGCGGCACAACATCCACAGAAGAAGCGGACTTGCATTGGATCGGTTCAATGCCCTGCAACGATACCAACATACACAGGAAATTCTTCAGCTTGCAAGGCCTGCCCGTTACACGCTATCTCAAGCTGGTCGTAAAAAACGATACCGGCGTGGCGCTCAGTTCCGGTAATGTTTACCGGGCAGACATTACCGGCCTTTCCACCTAGATTGCGTAAACATGTCCGTAATAATCCTGCCCAACCGACTTAACAAGCAGCCACAGTACGCTGCCCCGATCGACTACGCCGGGCTCGGTAAGAGCATACGCATACTGTGGAATCCAGCCGCTGGTCCCGTTGACCTCGCGACAGGCCGGATATGGTCTACGGGCGGTAATGCGGCAATAGCGAGGGGTCGGAAGGGGCACGTATTCACGTTCGACGGGGCCGATGATTATTACGGTTATACCGGGTATCCGGAGATTACCGGCAATGTCGGCTCCTTCTTCATCTGGTGTCCCACCGTAGGGGCCGCCGACACCTATGGGCATGCTTTATTCGGTGCATCGTCTCCTGTCGCGTTCGCTCATCAGATCAATCCAGCCATGCAAGTGCATATTGGTTCCAGTCCGCCCAGCAACGGGACGCTGCCATCCTGGTTCAATACCAGAAACCGGAGCCTTGTTCTTGTGTCGGGCGGCACAGCGGCAACGTGCAGGGCTTTTCTCGACGGTAAAGACAGCGGGTTGACCTGGCCTGGCGCGCCCGCCGCGTGGGGACCGGGGAACAAGAATTTCAACCTTGGGCGATATGTCGGCGGAACATCCTGGGATTTTGACGGGACAATACTCATCGCCGGGCATACCGAGAAAATCTGGGGCGACGCTGAATCAAGGGCGTTCCATGACAATCCGTGGCAGCTATTCAAGGTTTCTCCAAAAAAACTGTGGAAAAGCAGCGGTACGATACATTATTTGACTGCGGAAGCGCCGGTTCAGGCGAATTTCGGCGACATGCGAGCAGTAGCGCAGGATCACGCGCTGGTTGGGTCCGCATCGATGCAAAATGGTACAGGCAGCGCCGGGCCGCTAATTCAGGATCAGGCTCTTGCTGTTGCACCCGTCGCTCAGACCAGCACATCAAGTGCGGATGGGCAGATTACCCGGAATCAGGTTCTTGCCGTTGTATCGAACGCTCAGGTTAATTCATCCAGTACCGGCGCGGTAACACAGGCACGGATGTTGATCGTGCCAGGGCAAACGCAGGGGCAGGCATGCTCCGTGCCAACGATAACCCAAACGCACATCATCGTTGCCACTGCGCCTACCCAGGAGAATAAAAGCACCACTGGCATCCTACATATCGCCAGCGGCGGGCTCGAAGCGGAATCGGCGGTTCAAGGAAACGCCGCTGGCGCCGCGATCATTATCCAGACGCACATCCTTATTGTCTCCTTTCCCAGCCAGGGCAGTAAAGCCGCCACTGGCGCCGTCAGCGATGGGATTGAAGTCGAAGCCGCACTGAGTACCGGCATGGCGCCAACGCTACGCATCAAGAAGCCGGGCATACCTGCTGGAACGCCGGAATGGCTGAAAACCATGATCGAGCTACTGACCGGGCGGCGGGGAAACAGGATCATGCCGCCGGCGTTTCGCGCGCTCACATTCTCTGCCGTGCCTACTCGAACGGAATGCGAGGCTCTCTATGCCTATACCAATGACGTCCGCAACGCGGTGGAACGCATTATTACCAGACTGGATAGCTGATGAATACAGAACTGATTGTTTTGCTCAAGGCAAACATGGGCTTGCCCTTGCTGCCCGGGTTGGCGGCGGATATTTGCATCGCCGCCAGCCGGATTGGAACGCTGGTACCGGCAAGCGTCATTGAACGGATCGAGCCTGAAAAACATGAAGATTTCATATTTTCCCTGGAGCGTATCGAGAACATTGGCGAGGAGATAAAGCCGCTGCACCGGGCGCATTGGGATGAGACGGAGGCGCATCGGCATGGGCTGCCGTTCAACCCGGATTACGAGACCTTCATCCGTTATGAACGTGCCGGGCGATATGTTCTCTTGACCCTGAGATACCGAGGAAGATTATTGGGCAACTGTGCCATGTACCTGGATAAGAGCGCACATACGCAAACCATCATCGCCACGGAAGATACCCTTTATTTGCTGCCCGAAGCGCGCAAGGGGAGGGCTGCCCGGTATTTTGTGGCGTATGCGGAAAACGCAATGCGACTCATCGGCGCAAGCGAGATCAATATTACCGTGAAGACGGTCAACAAGGCTGCGCGGTTCTTCCGTCTGCTCGGCTATCGCCATGTGGAAAATGGATTGAATAAAATACTGGAGGCTGAAAATGTGTAGCTCGAAACCGCCAAAACCCGATCCGCTGATCGGCCAGACAGCGAAGCAGAATGCCGACATCGCGCAGCAACAGCTTGATGTGGCGAAACAACAGCTCGAGTGGGAAAGGGACAGGGCCAGTGTGCAAGACCCGTTGATTCAAAAGATTGTCGATCAGCAGATTGCAGCGGGCGATGCCAATGCTGCCAGGGCGGAGTCGCAATGGCAAATTTACCGCGATCTGTTCGCGCCGGTAGAGGAGCGCATGGTCAAGGATGCCAATGAATTCGACTCCCAAGCACGCAAAGACCGGATGGCGGCAGAGGCGGGTGGCGACGTCGTGCGCAGCTATCAGGCTGCGCGGGAAGCCAGCCAGCGCTCAATGGAGCGCATGGGCATCAACCCGAATTCGGGCAGGTTCCAGGCATTGGCCCATGAAACCAGCCTGGGGTTGGCCAAGGATATGGCAGGCGCCATGAATAAGGCGCGCCGGGATACCGAACTGCAAGGCATGGCCATGCGGCAAGGCACGGCGCAATTCGGGCGCAATATGCCCACCACAGGGATAGCAACCGATGCAGCCGCGTTGAACGCCGGTAACTCAGCCACGGGAAACCTTGCCACCCAGGCGGGGCTGCACAATGCCGGCCTGAGTGCCGCACAGAGCTGGTTCGGTGGGGCTACCGGGGCAAACAACTCAGCAGGCAATACAATGCTGAATCAGTATCAGGGCCAGCTTGGCGCATGGCAGCAACAGCAGCAAAACAAGGCGGCCGCGCTGGAAGGATTGGGGAGCCTGGTGGGAACGCTAGGGGGCGCTTATATGATGGGTCCAGGACTTCGCAAAGGCGGCATCATCAAGAATGGAAGCCCTTATGGCCCGGGATTGCTGAAGCGTAAAGGCTATGTGAAGGGCGGCATGATAAAAGGTCCGGGCACCGGCACGAGCGATTCCATCCAGGCAAGCATTGAAGGGATCAAGCCTATCCGTTTATCCAACGGCGAAGCAGTATTGAACAAGGAAGCCATAGAGCTGGTAGGGGAGGATTTTATCCATCGAATCAATAGCGGAAGCCTGGCTATGCTGAAGCGCAACCGTGCTATCGATAAAAAAAACGGGGAGGTCGGGCATGATTAATGGACTGGGCGCATTTGCGGGCGGGCTCGCGAAAGGTTTGGGCGCCGGGCAGGATATCAATTTGCGGCGCCAATACATCGGTGAACAGAAAAAATCCGGTCTACGCAAAACAGAATTGCATCAGGCAAAAATGGAAGAGGTCGGTTTCGACAGCCAAAAGCGGAACCGGCTGCGGAACGCCAACGATGAAATAGTTGCAGGCTGGCAACATAATCAGCAGGCCCTAACTACTCAGCCGGTACAATCCGCAGCGCCGGGGCTGAGCGAGATATCGGAACAAATACCCATGGTTGCCGATAAAAGAGCTGCCGGGCTTTCCAGCATGAACAAGCCGTTGGCGCAGCCAACGATGTCATCCGATGAAATGATCGGCATGCGCATGTTGACCAGCAATCTTCCGGAAGACCCGGATGAGCTGACGCGGATGGCAGGCATTTATGAGAAATATGGCCTTCTGGAAGAGATGGC
This sequence comes from Nitrosospira briensis C-128, assembly GCF_000619905.2. NCBI lineage: Bacteria > Pseudomonadati > Pseudomonadota > Betaproteobacteria > Nitrosomonadales > Nitrosomonadaceae > Nitrosospira > Nitrosospira briensis. Next base: position 128,551 of record NZ_CP012371.1, read on the forward strand.
GCCATGGATGAACCAGGTCTACGCAGCCAAGAAAAGCCGTATTCCTGATACGTTGCATTTCTTGTTGAATGGAGATTCGAAAGGCGCCAGGGAAATTTTGGAAAAAGGGGGCGTGAATCTGTTGGCTGATCCGGTGCAAGTCTATAATGGAGATACACCCGAACATGTCTGGAGATTCAATTTCTTGAAAGGTGCGCAAAAGGATATCGATCTAAAGAAGTTGGCTATCAAATTTTTTCCAGAAGGTTATTAAGGCTTACAGACAGGAATTAAAAAGCCTAATAAGTAATATGCCGATTGCCCTCCAACAGCATATTCGAAAACGCATGCTGGGCCTGCTCGTCTCTCGTGTTATGTGAAGGTATAAATTATGCTGGAACTGCATTTGATATCATTTATCGGTACCAACCATTCATACTGGGCTGAACAGATGGTACTTCACCAATTCGGAGAATTATGAAAGGTGTTCGACAACGACCGTATGTCACGAATGTTACAATTTCAGTTCCTGCTCGCTCATTAATTTATGAAGCACGGAAGGGTAGATATGGGGGCGGATAATAACAAAATATTAATCGACATTATTCCATTGAGCCCATCTTCGAGGAACAGAGAATGTTAGTAGCGGATCGTTATGGTGATTTTGAAATTCCTTAGTATCTTACTGATATCAATCCTGAGCAAATTATAGATTGTCGAACCGCATGCCATGGTTTTTTGCCCAAGCTCAGCGCCGGAGGTCTTTGAAGAAACTTCCTAATCCATTCGCGTACCGATGGTAACGCAGAGTCATAAGCTCATGTAGCGCACTTGGTAATCGCTGCCGCCGGGCCTCTGGTAGAGCGGCGCGGACATAGGAGAAAAGCAAAGCTTCATCAAGACAACGAATTTTTTGTTCTCTAGCAGAAAAGCGGTTTGCAGAATCCAAAAGGCGTTTAAGAGCCGATTCATAAAGTAAAATTCGCGGCCCATATATTGCAGCACAGCTTTTGCCGCGATGGTTGCCCAAGCGTATGCCAACCTGATTAGTATCATGTTGACGATAAGCAATCAGCGGTGTGGGCAACGCGGTTAGACATGATGTAGCACTAATAAGCAACGCGATCCACGCATCATGCCATATTGTTTCTGGTAGCGGCAGCACGAGGTCACGATAAACGGACCTGAAAGCCATAGTCGCGCCAGTGGCCACGGGATGCTTAAGTAATACCCGAAGCGCATCTGAAGCTGCGACCTGTGCCTGTTCCTTCGGGCTGAACTTGAAGGTCTTCCAAAGTCGTTGCGAGAGTGGATGCAAATCCTTATCGACTACATCAGCTTCGGTGAATACTGCACCTATGCTTGAGACACTGTTAAAACGCTCCTCAATGACTGCTATCTTGTCTGGATACCAAACATCATCTTGGTCGCAAAGAAAGATGATGTCGCCATTACATGCGCGAATAGCAGACTCAAAATTGCGCGTTGACCCGAGGCGTACGTTATTTCGCTGGAACCGTACTGGAAAAGGCGCATTCTGGGCAAAACCGAGCACGATATCCCCTGTTGCATCAACCGAAGCATCGTCAGAGATTATCAATTCATCTGGTAGCCGGGTTTGACGTGCGATACTGTCTAGTTGCTCTCGGATATAACGTTCGCCGTTATAGCTTGCTAGCGCGATAGATAATGAAAGCCGTTTATTCGTTTGTTTACTAGAGATTGAGGTCGTCACAGCTATGATTATCCAATGAAATTGTTACTTTCACCTTTCAACCTGTGGTTACCAATTTTTTTCCGCCAGTACCTCATTTAATACATCAATCACTTCCCTCGCATATCTTTGTTGAGTAAAACGTCCTGCTGCCCATACGCGCGCAGCCGTGCCCAACCTTGCTCCTTCCTTCGGGCTCTGATACAGGTGCTGAATCTTGTCAGCAAGCTCGACGTGATTGCCGGCTTCATACAGGAGCCCTGTTTCCCCGTCATTGATCAATTCGGCAGTACCGCCGCTATTAGCTGTAGCGATAATGGGTTTACCCGCAAGCATGGCTTCCACCGTGGCTCGCCCAAAAGCCTCCCAACGAGAGCATACCAACACAACGTCTGCCATCCGAATATAAGGTGCGGGATTTTCAACATATCCGATAAATTTGACTCGTTGTTCCAAATTCAAATCGCCAGTCTGCTGAACCAACATTTTGCGAAATCGCCTACCACTACCTCCGATAAGAAGCAGTTCAGCGTCGACCCCCCGGCGCATTACCTCAGCCAGTGCACGAATGGCTTCGTCTTGGCCTTTCGCAATGTGCAGCGCACCAACGATGACACACGTAAAACGTGGCTTATCAGTAGCATGATTACTTGACGAACTTTTAATCTTATCGCGTAATGTTACCGCCTGATAAATTACTCTCATTCTGTCTGGATTAATGTATCGGGCATAATCTTTAACAACTGCGTGGGAGTTAGCGATAAAAATTTCTGAAAGCCGATCCATTAAATCCGCTGTACGGCGCTCACCCAGATCGAATAACAGATTGGGATCGCGATACCCGAACTCATGCAGCTGCCAGACGTGAGGGCAACGTGCTAGCCTTGCCGCCAGCGCCCCGGCACCGATAGTCACGGTATTAGAACAAACCACGTCGCACTGCCATTTTAAAATGGACCGTGCCATTGGGATTGCAAATAATAATGTCCTAGCCGTACGGAGAATGCGACCTAGCAACCATAGGCGCCGAACGCGAGCCACTAACCATAGAGGAAAACCAATTATCTTCCACTCGATATGTAGATGATCGAGCGCTGCCAACAAGGGGCCTTTTTTTGGGACCAGCACCCTGCACTCCACGCCCTCCGCCATTAGCCCCTGTAACAACTCAAGCAAGGCGAGTTCTGCCCCACCACCGCTTGCAGTATGTGACACGAAACACACACGCACTAAACACTCCTATGGCTGTTGCTGCCTGTTAGAGAATTGCGTCTTCACCTTTTACCAGATGAGGGATTCGTTCATCAAGCAGAAATCAATCTAGGGCCTGTTAACACAATCTAAGTGCTTCGACGATCAAAGCGAAGTGGATGAAGCCAGTGAACATTACATCCAGTTTCTCGAAGCGGGAGAAGATACGGCGGAATCCTTTCAGCCTCCTGAACAGTCGCTCGATCTCATTACGCCGCCGGTACATAACCTTGTCGTATTCCCAAGGCTCAACCGGGTTGGCCTTGGGCGGGACTACCGGAATGAAACCAAGGTCCAACGCCAGTTGCCGTGTTTCATTCCCCTCGTAGGCGCGATCCATTACCAGATGAACTGGCCAACGGGGCTTGCCCAGGCTGCCGAGCAGCTTGCGCCCCTCCGCCGCATCGTGAGCCTGCCCCGGGGACAGCGCAAACGTTATAGCCGTTCGAGCATCCGCGGCAACCATATGAATCTTGGTGGTCCACCCACCTCTGGATCTACCGATGGATTGGGGGCCGTTTTTTTTAATGCCCCGGTGCCGTCCGGATGAACCTTCACAATGGTGCTGTCCAGGGAAACGGCCTCGATCTTGACGCGAACGATCTGTGCGCGCTGCAACTGCTCAAACACCTGGTCCAACACACCGCTTTTGCTCCAGCGATTCATGCGCATGTAGATGGTATGCCAATTACCGAAGCGTTTGGGCAGACCGCGCCACTTGCAGCCGTGCTCGGCCACGTACAAAATGGCGTTCAATACATTCAGATTACTGAGACTGACATTGCCCCGCTGAAGCGGCAGACAGTGTACGATTCGCTCGTACTGGGCTTGAGTGATTTCCATGCCCGCAAGTATACCTGAATACATGCAATATGGCTATTAGAGTTAACAGTCCCTAGTTTAAGTTGTACTATCTATCATAGAGGGAAGACATAAATTCCATTCTATCTGTGAGGCACACTCCAGTCGTTGAGAATGTCTAGATTATAAGGGGAATCACTTTCCACGAGCGCCGCTGAAAATGCTTCTAAACTCACGCCCTTTCTCGTCAAATTACTTTTTTTAATAAACGGGAATTTGAACTCGGTAATAAGAGGCTGCCACAAATGAAAAGTGGGCTCAATCTCGCGGGGGATTCGTTGATGATAATCAACTTGAGCGATCCGATCTAAACCATAAAGTGGAAAAACGCAGAATCGATGACCAAGAAACTTAGAAAAACCTACCTCGTACCTTCGGATAATAGCAGCCTTAAGTTCAAGAATATCGACCTCTTTGAAGAAGCGAAGGAATTCTTCAGATAACACTACATTTTTCTTGCAATACAGAAAATAAGATTGCAGATGCGGATGAAATTTAAAAGAATCGGTCATTCCAATCACATCAGCGTCACAGTTCTCAAGCGTAGTAACGATATCGCTGATACTGAAAAGCGGCCCGATAACGCTATCGTTGGCTAACAGAAGGCCGGTATGGTCCTTGTAGCGGGGGTATTTTTCCAGTCCTGTTTTCCATCCGTAAAAATCGTAGCCTTTATTTTCCCGATTTATGATTCTTACGCAACATCTTGAAAGTTTCTCCAGGTCTAAAACTGAGATGTCATCGCTCGAGCTGATAAATATGATATTGAACCCGGCTAGTGCGAGCGCATCAAGGTACTGATACACGTTCTTTCTGACAATATTCTCGTAATCGTAGCTACAAAAAAGGCAGACCGGTTTAGTGTAATCTGGCGATACCTGCCCTTTTTCATCCAATCTGACCAGCGGTTCCTTACGTACTTTCTTCCGCTTGAGCAAATAAACATATAAATAAAGAGCATATCGCAACTCCTTGACTATCATCTTGATGGTCCACCTCATCGGCCAGGTGGTTCGCTGATTCTTCTGTTTGTGCGGGGATATTTTCATACACCTTGATCAATAAATCCTACAGAAGCAGGAACATAAAAATGGTCGCATTACATGTATCTATAACTTCAGAAGCGTACAAGGTTATCTAATTTCAAGACCGATTTTTTACTTATTCTTTCTCGAACAGCTGACGGTTTTCAGCAGAAACACGATGCAAACCCTTATAGATTAAACGAAGACTATTGTTAAAGCAGCGCATTTAAGGACAACTAATTACATCATAGCCAGCACTGATTAGCGTAACAGATCCCTGCAAAAAGTGACCAGCCCATGAGCGTACCTATGATAATGCAATGCCAAGAGCTCATGCAGGGCAACCGGCAAGCGGCGCCAGCGGGGCTGGGGTAGCGTTGCGCTGGCCCGCAAAAAAACCAGTTTTTCATTAAGACGGTGAATCGTCTGCTTGCTCACGTGAAAGCGTTCTGCGGACTCTTCAAGACGCTTGCGAATAGCCTCATAGAGCAAAACCCGCGGCCCATAGATTGCAGCACAGCTTTTGCCGCGGTTTCGCCCGGCGCGCGGTATGCCAAGCTGATTTTGGCCATGCTGGCGATAGGCAATCAACTGCACCGGTAACGCGTCCAGATGCGATGTGGCGCCCATCAACAAAGCGATCCAGGCATCATGCCAGGTTTTCGGTATGGGCAGCACCAGATCACGATAGCTGGAGCGAAAGGCCATGGTGGCGCCCGTTACCACCGGTTGCTTGAGCAGCACCCCGAGCGCATCGTTGGCCATAAAACGCGCCTGTTTATCGGGACTAAATCTATAGATTTGCCATAGCCGCCGACCGATAGGATGCAAATTCTCGTCGACGACATCGGCGTCGGTGAATACAGCGCCTGCATCCGGGTTATTGATAAAACGCTCTTCGACGAGGCTGATTTTATCTGGATACCAGACATCGTCCTGGTCACATAGAAAGATAATGTCGCCCTTGCACGCGCGAATGGCAATCTCGAAATTGCAAGTGGAACCGGCGCGTTCGCTATTTTGAAGGACCCTTACGGGAAATGGTGCTCGCAGCGCGAAATCCCGCGCGATTGCCGGGGTGGCATCGCTGGAGGCATCGTCAGAGATAATCAGCTCATCCGGCAGCCGGGTCTGGCGCGCGATGCTGTCGAGCTGCTCTGCGATATAGCGCTCGCCATTATAGCTTGCCAGCGCAATGGATAATGAGAGCCGTGTCTTCATGTTACTGCCATCGGAGGATGCGACATGACGGATGTGCCATTTTGAAGGCAATTATCCCAGAAAACCCTGCCGCTCGTTTACTGAAGTTCTTTTGCTTGAGTGAAGCCGGCTGTATACGCTGTATGCCAACCGATACCTATGGCGGTAATGATGAGGAGCAGGTAAAAGGTTTGCCTGAAGAAAACGAGGTTGTCTGTCAGGCCCGATAAAAAGACAAAAGACACCAGCGCGGTTCCCAGGATCTTCAACTGATGTGCCTTGAACGTTTGAAACCAGCTCCACAAGAAATACGCATAAGCCATTAGACCTAACGCGCCGATCTGCATTCCGATCTCGATCCAGTCATTATGATAATGATAGGTGGTTGGAATGAAATTTGGCAATTCCTTGTAGAGGCCGCCCTTGTATGTCTCGATGGTTCGGTCGAAATAGCTCGCAGCCATCCCGGTGCCATGGCCGAAAAAAGGGCTTTCGGCGATACCGTGCAGGCCAACATCCCATATTGCGATGCGATATCCCAGGCTGGTGTCATATCGTCCTTGCGTGGACAATTCGATGTCGTGCCGGGCTTGAACCAGTCTTTCCTGAAAGCTGATACTGCTGGATGCGAAAACACCGAGGATAATCGTTAACGATACCGTCAGTGCGAAAAGCGTCCGGATTTCTTTTTTATGAAGCAGCAGAAGCAATAGTGCGGATGAGATGAGCGTGGCCGCGAGAATGCCGCGCGCATTCTGATTGAATTGAAGAAAGAGTAAAAAAACTGCAAGACACCACAAAATTGTTTTAGTTTTTTTGTTTCTGTTCATACCGGCAAAGTAGAGCGACAGTATGGTTCCTATCCCCAACATCGAAGAAAAATGCAGGTAAGGCATGCCAAGAGGTGGAATGCCTTGAACACCCAGGACCACCCATTGGTAAACCCCCATGACCAGCGCTCCCAGGTAACCGATGAGCAGGCCGCCTATCGCCCATGGTAACCGCGCCTTATTCAGAAGGCCCAGATAAGGAATAAAAACGAGGAATGCGAAGTACCTTCGCCAGACCTTGAAGCCAAGTGTGGAAGAATCGCTCCAGAGAATGCCAAAAGCGAGGACGAGACACAAAACAAGCAGGGCGCCAATCAATGGCTCGTAAATTATCTCTCCAAAACGGCGCATGCCTCCGTCCAGAACCCAGGCAACCGGCAAGAGATAGTAGGCATAAAAACTCAGCCCTTTATACCACAAGGCGACACCGAAAAAGAGCAGAGCAAACTTCGCCAGCGCATCACGCCAGGTGAGGATGCTTTGCGTGAGGCCGGGTGAGCTGGCGGGTGTTGACATACTTGGAAGCCACAATCTTATAGGCGCACTATATTAGCTTATATACCCTCGCTGGCATATATTCGCTCTATTTTAGTTGGCGTGGCGAATGTCTGACATCGCGGTTCAAGCGGCAGCTTTCTTCATTGGACTGCCGTCTTGATTGTGTATATTTGATAGGCTGGGTTGGGCGACTCAGGCAACAGTTCGAAGTTATCCAGAATGTACTGATGGATTAGAGCATGTGTATTGCAGAAACGCAGCTCTTCTCGTCCATCAAGGGAGAAATCGAATATCAGAATAAAACCGGGGTTAGCCGCCTTGATGCGTTCGATTTCTAGCTGTTGAAAGCTTTTACTCCGCGGGAACAAGGCGTAGATTTCCCACATAGGGGATTTTCTCCCCAGCAGCGGATAAGCACCTGGCCAAAAAGGAGTAGCGATGAAACTTTGGCCATTCGGCGCATATTCAGCAGCCAGCTTCCGCAGTAGAGCGATTTCACTCGCTGTACGAGCATTAACACTCAGCTCGCTGCCAGAGATTTCGATATTCACGCATTGCTTACTAGCGCGACATTGCCAGCCGGGATGGATATGCATCACCCACAAGCTTGCACCACATAGCACGAGTGCCAAGGGCCACTTGGTCCTGGCCGGCTGTGTGGCCAGCAGCACCAGGCAGCCGACTAATAATGGAAAAATGCTCTTAGCAAGGTGGCTTACATCAGCTCGCGAATAAGCGTAGTGCGCGTAGGGTAATGCCAGGAATGCAGCTGCAACTAACGCGGGTGGAACAACCCTCTTGTGGAATTTTTGCAGGGTGACCCATGCGATAGCAAGTATGCCAAAAATGACTATGGCAATGAAGAATAAGCCGACCAACACTTCACGAATCGCCTTGCCAACAGATAGTGAGTCGAACGCTGCACGCCAGGGCCAAGGAACTGGCAAAGTAAGATTAGTTGCTTTGATTTCAAGGAAAAAGAGCAGGCTTTCCCAGAAGGCGGTAGCAAAACCTGGCACCAGCAATGCCATGAGAAGTAGGGGCGTAAAACCAACCATTACGCCTATTGCCCATAGCGTAACTCCCTTGATAAATCCAGGGTCATCCACTCGCTTGATGGTCAGCCAGCCCATAACCCCGAGGCTGCCTAAAACACCATACATACCGTGGTTACGGCCAAAAACGGCCACCAGACCTACACATAGACCAGCGAGAAAGTACCGTCTCCTTGTAGGATGCTGCACGAGGAAAGTCAATACCCCCATCAGCAGAATAGACAAGGAAATATCGAATAGTTTGTGGCGCGGATACATCCACGCTACCAATATGATGGCTGAAAGAACTAAATAAGGAAAATTTGGAGTTCTTGCACTTCGAGCGATTAACAGTAGAGCGACGAATAACCCTATTACCTGAAAAACCGCTACAGCGCCCCTCAGGGCCATGATGCCATTGTCTCCCCACAAACTCATGAGCGCTGCGGACCAATAGTATCGGCCGGGGTCGTAGGACATGAAATCGCGGATGGGTACCTCACCCAGCATCACACGTTGAGCACCATACCAAAGAAAACCCTCATCCCATATCAAGAACCCCTTATGCCCCTGCCAGAGAAAAAGCGCGAATACGACAAAACTGGCAAAAGCCAGTATTCGATAAACCAGGAGCTTATTTTCTTGAGGCTTGTTATGCATTTATGATTGCGACACACTTTGGAATATGTTCGTTATATATTAACGGTATGAGCGGATGGATGGCTCCAACCATCAGGTCTGTTGTCGCGCGCGGGAAAATTTTGCGCCATTGGGTCCGTTCGCGATTATCCGGATTTCACCAGCTTGGTTGTCGCTTTGTTTTCAATGCCGTTATTCCGGTGCATTTATAATGATAATGGGACCTGTTCGAGCGCTTCTTCGTGCGTTACCGTACAGATTGAGGCTTGGGTTCCTGTCTATTCTGATGCCGTGCCTAAAAATCCCTATTAATATAATTTCAAACCAAGGAGATATTCAAATGAAAAAGAGACTAATTCTATCTATGGTTCTATCGGCTGCGATGGTATTTGCAACCTCGGCTTTTGCCGACAGTAATGAAGAGAAGGTTCAGTGGGATGATGTACCGATTGAGGCTCAGAAAACAATAACGCACCACGCAGAAGGGGGAGACGTTCAGGAGATCGAGAAGAAAACAAAAACTAAAAACGGCAAAACAATTACTATTTACGAAGCCGATGTGATAAGAGCGGACGGTGCGAAGATAGAGATTAAAGTTCGCGAAAACGGCAAACTTATCAAGTTTGAATACGATTGAGCAAAAGAAACAGGTCTGCCTGACTTGAGGGCAGACCAATTAAGGGTGTGGGTGGTTATCAACTCAATATAATCTGCGCCAGCCAAGTAAATTATTCGCAAATTCATGGAAGATATTCATCTTTTCGTACCCCCGTGCTTATCTTTCCGCTTTTAATCACGTCGATGACATAAACCTTGCCGGCGCCATGCTGGTGAGTATTTGCGGCCGTCATCAACGTATCAAAAATAATCTCCGTCAATTCATCGGGAGCAAAAATTTCAATGCGTTTTTTCGGCATGTACGGTGTGAAGTCTCGTCCAGAGATAAGTTTAACTTCCCCAAAACCTTCGCAATCGGACACGCTCATGCCCGGGAAATCGGGTATCTCATCAAGCAGTGCCTGAGTGAGTTTCGGTAGCATGAAGGGCTCAATATAAGCGCGGATTTCTTTCATGGGGCATGCCTCACGTTTTGTGTTGTTTTTCAAAATAGCAGTAGAGCGCAGGAAGCATGGTCAAAGTTAGCAACGTGGCTGACACAAGCCCGCCAATAATGACTACGGCAAAAGGTTTGACAGCTTCCGATCCAACACTGGTTGAGAGCGCAGCAGGCAATAACCCAAGCATCGCTACCAGCGCCGTCATCATTACCGGACGCACGCGACTGACGGAGCCCTGCAGAACGGCCTCGTATAACGGAATACCTTCGCGCCTGAGAAAGTTGATTTTGGATAACAGGATTACACCGTTCTGCACAGCGATGCCGAATAATGCGATAAACCCGACCGCTGCGGAAACGCTTAGGTGTATGCCAGTGAGCAGCAGGGCTAGCAATCCGCCGATTAGAGAGAATGGTACGTTCATTACAATCAGCGAGGCATGTTTGAGTGACTGAAAGGCCCAGAATAACAGTAAAAAAATCAACATCAGGCTAACGGGAACGATAAAGGAAAGCCGCTTCATAGCCCTCTGCTGGTTCTCAAATTGACCGCTCCAGACGATATTGTAACCCGGGTCAAGTTGAACCTGTTGAGCGACCTTTTTTTGTGCCTCCGCTACGAAACTACCCTGATCGCGCCCGATCAGGTTACATTTAATAGCGATACGGCGCATATTATCTTCGCGGGTGATGCGGGAGGCGCCTTGGTTGACCTTGATCTCGGCTAATTCAGCTAATGGAATGCGGCCCCCATTTGGGGACAAAACAGTTATATCTTCAATTGCTCCCACTGAATCGCGCGCCGTGCTGGTCAGTCGCACCGTGACGTCAAAGCGGCGTTCACCTTCCAGCATTTGTGTCGCGGCTTTACCCCCCACCGCCATGGCGATCACGTCTTCCACATCGGACACGCTGATCCCATATCGGGCGATTTTCGCCCGGTCTATGGATATAACCAACTGAGCCAGACCCGATTGCTGCTCGGCAGCCACATCAGTCGCACCTTTTATGGAGCGCAGAATATTGGTGATCTGGTTGGCTTTTTCCTGGAGAATTCTAAGGTCTTCGCCAAAGATCTTGATGGCGATCTCGCCTTTGACGCCGGAAATAGCTTCTTCCACATTGTCCTGGATTACCTGTGAGAAATTGAACTGCAAGCCTGGAAACACGGACAAACGTTTATTCATGGCTTTCACCAAGTCGTCCTTGTTGCTGAAACGCCAGGTTTCCTTCGGCTTGAGATCGACGAGAATTTCTAGGTTATTGAAGCCCTTGGGGTCAGTGCCATCCTCTGGGCGCCCCAGTTGCGTGAGTACTGATTTGACCTCGCTGAACTCGCGTATTCTGGCACGTATATCTTGTTCCAGTAATTTAGCCCTGTCCAGTGAGACAGGCGTGGGCATGGTAATTGTCAACCAGATATTGCCTTCGTCCAGTTTGGGCATGAACTCCGTGCCGATCAGCGGTGAAGAACCCACCATCAAGGCCAGTGCCAGCCCCGCACCTATGAATAATTTGCGAGGGCTGCGCAGCACCGCTTCCAGCAATGTGTGGTAGCGCCGCTCCATGGCGTCTACAAGTGGGTTGTGAGACTCGGTGAGCTTTGGTCCCAGCAAGTAACTCAGCAGCACCGGTACCAAGGTTAAGCTGATAATCAGCGAGCCTGCCAAAGCAAAGCTGAGCGCATATGCCATTGGAGAGAAAATCTTTGCTTCGACGCGCTCAAAGGTGAAAATGGGTATAAAGGCGACGATAACAATTGCTTGAGAAAACAGCATCGGCCGGGACATCTCTGCCGCTGTCATGAGCATGGATTGACGCATGTGCGCCATCCCGGCCTGCTGTCGCATTTCTAATGTTATCTTGACCATGACCGCTTCAACCAGCACAATCGAGGCATCCACGATAAGGCCAAAATCGATCGCGCCAAGGGAAATCAGATTGGCGGAAATATGTGCGTTTTCAATCAGAATAAAGGCGAACAGCAAGGACATTGGAATGACAAGGATAACCACCGCCGCAGCCCACACTCGACGCAGAAAAATAACCAGGATTGCCAGAACCAGTATCACGCCGACCAGCATATTGTGCTCGACCGTATGAAGGGTGTGCCGCACCAGGTCAGTGCGGTCATAAAAGGGGATGATCTTGACACCCGGAGGTAATCCGTGGCTATTAAGGTGCTCGATCTTACCCTTCACTCCTTTCAACACTACGTTGGCATCCGAGCCTTTTATAAGTAAAACGATGCCTTCAACTACATTATCGTGCTCGTTGTAACCGACAAGACCCTTATGCGGCTGGGGGCCGATGACCACATCGGCGACATTCTTGACAAAAACAGGGATACCATCCTGGCTGGTAACGACGATGTTGCTGATTTCAGCTATGGACTTCAACAAACCGGCACCGCGAATGACCAACGCCTCGCTGCCGTGATCGATATAGCCACCACCGATGTTGGCATTGTTGACGGTAATGGCCGTATAGACTTCAGGAAGTGTCAGCTGGTAATTCCTCAGCTTGTTGGGATCGACCTGCACCTGGTATTCCTTGATGCCGCCACCGAAGGCTACAACATCGGCAACGCCGTGGACGGAGCGAAGCGTGCGCTCGATCACCCAGTCCTGTAGCGCGCGCTGTTCCACAAGTGGCATGCCAGGCGCTTCGATGCGATAACGATAAATTTCACCTATGCCGGTGGACAAGGGTCCCAGCAATGGTTCAAGTCCCCCAGGCAAACTGACGGATCTCAATCGTTCCAGTACCTGCTGCCGCGAAAAATAATCCTCGGCGTCGTCATCGAAGGTCAGGGTTACCACAGATAAGCCAAAAATGGACACCGAACGCATATTGATCAAATGTGGCAGGCCATTCATTTCTTTTTCGATCGGCAGGCTGACCAGTTTTTCCACTTCTTCCGGCGCTTGACCGGGATATTGGGTTACCACCTGCACAAAAACATTCTGCACATCAGGGAAAGGTTGTATCGGCAGACGATCAAACGATAGAATACCAATGGCAGCCAACAACACTGATGCGACAAGAATCGTCACGCGTTGCTGCAGGCAGAACGCAATTATTTTGTATGTCACTGCGCACTTTCTCCAGTTTGATGCTCAGCATCCTGCTCGGTGCGCAACAGCAGGGCGCCATGTATCACGAGACGCTCCCCTGGTTTCAAACCTTCAAGAATCACTGCTTGGTCCTTGAGGCGTAAACCCACTTTAACGGGACGTTTCTGATAATGAAACTCCCCTATATTTACGTATAGCCAGTCGGATTCATCCTCAGTGAATAATGCAGTCAATGGCACAACAACCGCCAGATCATCCGGGTCGCTTTGCACTTCGATAGCAGCGAACATGGCTGGCAGCAGCCGTCCGTCCGCATTGGGCAAAATACAGCGCACTTTCACCGTACGCGAAGTCTCATCCACTACCTGACTAATGTAACTGACCGTCGCCATGAAACTTTCAGCAGGATAGGCAGGCACATGCAGCAACACCTTTGTGCCGACATGAATCAGACCAATATCCTTCTCGAATAGATCTATCTGGACCCATAAGTCGCTCAGATCAGAAATGACAAACAACGGTGCGGCCAGATCGGACCTGACTTCCATGCCAGGGTTGATATTGCGTTCGGTAACTACTCCTGAGATGGGAGCATGCAAAATAAAGCGGTTATCCATACGCCCAGGACGTGACCCCAGGTTCGCCAGTTTAAGTCTGGCTCGTTCCGCCTCACTCCGCGCACGTGCCAGATTATCTTCCGCCTGCTCCTGCTCTTTACGGGGAGCAATGCCATTATCGTACAACTCCTGTATCCGCTGAAAAGCACGGTTGGCTAGATTCAAATCGGACATTGCTTCCGCATAGGCTGATTGTGCTGCTCCCAGTTCCGGGCTATCCAATTCCACCAGCGCATTACCTGTCCGAACATGCATGCCCAGCGCCGCAATAGCACCAATCACCCGTCCGGCTATCGGCGAGGAAACACGGGCAGTACGAGTTTCGTCATAAGTGATCTTGCCTGTTACTGGATCCATCAGCGGGCGCTGAACCAATTCGACAATGGTTTCCTTGATATACTCGCGCTTGGGTGAATTCTCGCTGAGTATGACTTCGTCTTTGGGGTGGTCGACGATTTGCTGCGGCTGTTCGTCTTTTTGCGGCTGGCAGGCCAAGAGCGATAAACTCAACAGGCCGGCAGCCAGATGAGTGATATTGATAAGTTTCTTGCTCATTATTCAACCCGGTTCTTTATGTATTTCTTTATATGATTTTATGTGGGTGTGGATGTGATTAATTGACACGATGTAAAAGAGATATCGTAAAAGGATTCTCAACCAGATACTTGATCCGCTACGATTGCAAGGCATCTCGCACAGGATGACAGCAGATGGATTAACCATCTCCACTCGGATGATTACTTGAAGGGTTTCTCATTTCTTCTCCATATGCCATCAGGAGATCTGCCCAGGCTTTGCTGCGGTTCGCCAGAGCGGTGTAATAATCCAGCATTATTGCCTTGTAGCTGCGCTCGGCATCGATCAGATCCAGTACATCTATCGCCCCCTTTTGATACGCGATTTCCTGTGCGTTGCGTAATGTCTCAATTCGCTTGACTACCGAAGTCTCAAAGCGACGGGCTATGGCATCGGCACTTTGCCAGGATGCCGAAGCTTTCATCACTTCGGCCCGGATGTCTTGCTTGGCTTGCGCTAGCGCCAGTTCAGAGTTGGTTACACCCACACGAGCTTTGGAAATTTCGCCTTTTTGTTGATAAAACAAGGGAAGTGGCAGGCTGATACCGACGCCGCCCGTACGCGGGAATTGGTTACCCGCATCCTGTTCATAAAAAGCGGTTATGGTCACATCGGGGATGATCTGCCGCTGCGCCAGAGTCAGCATCTTCTTGGCCTGCGCTATGCGCACCTTCGCCGCGCGCATATCCGGCCGCCGTTCCAGCGCGCGTCCAACCAACTGATCCTGTCCTGCCAGCGCAATTTCGGGAGCTGCTTCAGGCCAGATTTCCACCGCACTGATTTCTACACTGTTTTCTGGCCATCCCAGTAGCAGCAGCAGATCGGCTCGCGCCTCGTTCAACGCAGCCCGTGCCTGATCCTGATCACCTTGAACCTTCAGGCTTTCAACCTCAATACGGATAAAGTCGACTGCTGCTACATCCCCTACCTTGAGCCTGATTTCATTGACCCGCAAAATTTTCCGATAGCGCTCAAAATTAGCGCTTGCCACTTCAAGTGTCTTTTGTGCCAGCAAAAGATTGTAATAACTGCGCCGTACGGCGTTGGTGAGTACCCGCGCAACATCTTGCACATCAAAGTGCACTGCCTCGGTAGCCAGTTCGCTGCTCTCTATCCGCAGCCGGCGTTTCCCAGCGGTTACAATCAGTTGTTCAATCTGCGGCATTATCGCCGGGACTGCCAGGTGACGACTTTCCCGCGCAAATGCTTTCGGGGCCAGTTCTGAAGTGTTGAGGCTGAACACCGGGTTAGGAATCGCGGCGGCAATAATTTGCTCAGCCTCGGCACTATCGATGTTGAGGCGTGCCGCAATCAAACCAAGATTGCGTTGATAGAACAACGCGACGGCCTGTTGTTCAGTAATGGCGAGTTGTCCCGCCACCTCAGCGGACATTGTTTGCGCCTGTAGCGCCATGGCGCATGAGGCGAGCAGCAGGCCAAAAAAAATACCTGATTTTGATGCAGCGTTCAGGATGCTGAGCACATCAATGGCGTCCGCTGAATAACAAGCTCGTGCGTTGTGCATGAACTCTTGTCGAATACATTGATTACTCTAGGGAAATGACATGGCAGCTGGCCACGACGGCAGTGCCTGTTTGAGTATAAGGTTGCGCTGCCCGGTTTCATGGCTGACGTATATCAAGCCGACACTCTGGCTCAAATGCGAGGGGACTGGCAATTGCAGGAACTCAATAATGAAGGGATGGCTGATCAATGACATGCTTCTTGTTAAAATATCAAAATGGCCATGATCACTCCCACTACCAGCAAGCAAAATGGATCACCTTGCTGCAGGGATTCAGGTTCGTTCTTTGCACCTGCTACCTACTATGAACTTATCGCGATGAGCCGTCGTGATTGAATCTCGGCTTTTAGCGAAGTAGTTTGGATGCAGGGCGTCCTCAGCATCTGAACCTGCATGCGGATTGCGCGGTATTATAGGACAAAATATACCGCTCGCGCTTTATATCTTTATCACCCTGGATTATATCTTCTCGAATGGTTTGTATCAGGTCGTTACGATTCTTCCAGCAGCCTGGGGGCATTTTATGACTTCACACACTCAGTGAGTCGTAGGTATACAGTTCACTGATATCCAGCATTTCCGCAGGAGTAGTGGTTCCAGACAAAAGGGAGTTCAAGGTGTCGTTGAGGCGGTGGCCTTTCAAGCTAGCGGGTGCCGATTGCGCCGGGACATAAGCGCGGCCATGACCTTTCGGTGCCGGCTGCATCCAGCTTTCCCAAATGCGGTCTACATTGCAGTGGTTGAGATAAAACACCGGGTCGTTGGGTGAAGTTGAAGGCGACATATCTCCTCCAACGAACACATGGACACGGTTGTGCAGGCTCGGGGATGGAATTTGCGGCTGGTCTTGCCAGCCCTCGACAAGATTGCGAAAACCGGCGGAAGTCGTGTTCCATGGAGCAGTGTCATAGATGGGCTGACCGAGGGCGGCGGCCGTATGCGTTTTTTTCGGCAGGCGGGTCGTCTGTGTTCCCAGCTGCCGGCGCAAGCCACGGTTTACCTGAACCAGTTGTCCGTTGACATTTGTTGTGATGTGAACGCGCCAAGCGCCTGGATCACCGGGTTCGAACGCGAACGGACCTGTCGTTACCGGAACTCCGCTACCTCCCATGCAGTTGCTGGCCCAGACGGCAGCCCTTCTCTGACGTGCCGGCGACAATTGGCCATCTTGCGCCCAGTCCCAGTATGGCAGTCCAAAGGTCAAGTCGTCGCCAAGCACGCGCTGGAGATTCATTTCCAGTTGCATCAGCATGAATCGGTGCCACGGAAGAAAGACAGGGCCGCGATGGGCGGCGTTTCTGTCACTCTGCGTAGGCGGAGTGAACGTTGTCATCGCAACGTGATGCCAAACTACAAACAGATCGTAGGTGCTGACTGGCTGAGAAAGACCTCCGATGCCGAGGCTTGCCGTGGTTGGCCCTGGGAACTCGTTCTTCAATAATTTTACACCCTGGATATACTTGTCGCGCGCGGCCGCGCTAGTCAGAATATTTTCTCGTATGGCCATGGCGTTCTCCAGCGTCTATTCGTGATCAGTATGGGTTTTCCTGGTGCGATGGGTCTTCGGCGCGGATTTGGTGCGAGGTCGGCCCGGGGCGCCATGGCCCTCATGTCCCTCATGTCCAGCGGGCATACCCCCCTTATCAACGAAGTCATCAGGGAAGACATCGATCAACTGCCTGACCATGTCCAGGGCGGAAGCGAAGCTCATGTTCGGTATGGGGTGATAATGGACTTGCCCGTCGTCGGTCACCCCGAGGTGTCCGGTAACCGGTACCCCATCGACCTCTATCTGATAAGTTGTGCGGACAACGATATGGTGGCCTTCATAGTCCGCTTCGCGGACAGTTTCAGATGCCTCGTGCTGGTGCCTCTGGGCTTCCTCCACTTGTGGGGCATGCTTTTTGACGTATGAACTTATTGACTTCATGGTTGGCCGGTTAATTTGGTTCTGGCTTGGCATGGATCGTCTCCTGTTTGGCATTTCAACGCTTGAATCGGCACCATAGACCGAACTGTTCAAAAGATTCTTTAATATAGATCAGGGCGTTGAAAAAGCAAGTAAAGCGGCGCATGCCGAATTGCCCCAACAAAAAAGTAACCAAGGAGTGCTTCACTATAGGCACGCTTCGACACGTTGGATGCCGGCAGTGATCGTGGTTGTGCCTGGAATACAAACCTTGAAAACAGCCTTGCCGGCTCTCGAGTCCGTATAAGCCCCAAATCAAATTCTGAAGTGGGGGAAATTCGAGTCGTAGCAATGTTTGAAATCTCAATTTTGCTATATTTGCGATTTATGCTATATTTGCTAAAGCGATAAAAATTTCACGCAGCCTTTTTAAGGTCGAGGTGAGCCATTTCGTAATACGGCCACCCCTTACTAAAAGGACTATGAGCTAACCACGATATTTGGGGGATGTAATGCATAAAGAGAATGTAAGGCACACAATCACGAATGAAATTAAGCAAAAACTCAAACGGGATATTGACTCGGTTATTATGGGTGGTGAGAAATTGAACAGGTATATTGAAACTGGTGCGGAAGCCTCACACCTCAGGACTGAGGTGAAAGCCCTGAGAGAAGATATTGAAAAATTAAAGCAATCAAAGGAGATTCTAGAATGGATACCGGTGGTTGCTGAGACTTCGACGCCAAACATCAGTTATGCTGAATCGGTTCAGAACGCCCAAGCTCGGGGCGAAGCTCGCTTGGTAGACTGGACTCGAGACGGGACCTTGATCGATAGCAAGACACTTGCTGATTTATGGGGAATCACGCGCCAAGCACTGGATGCCGCGCGCAATCGCGGCGAGGTATTCTCGTTGTGGGTGAAAGGGCAGCATTGGTATCCTGGGGAATTGGGAAAATTCGAACGTACTACCTTCGCGCGCATTAACGAAGCCTTGGGTGATCTTGACCCTTCAAGTAAGCTCGTATTTCTGCTGCATAAACACGGAGCCCTAAAAGGCCGGACACCTGCCGATGCTGCCGGCGACATGCTTAATGACATCATACGCTTGGCGGGCGGGTGGGGTCGCGACTGATGCATCTGCCGGACTTCGCTGCCATATGGGCGGAAGGCAACTTATCGTTAATAGATATTGACGCCAGGACGCTTTTGCGTTTAACCAGGTTCCCAAATTCCGAGCCGCATTGGGGAAGGAACGTAAAGTACCGTTTTGACGACCCTGTGGCAACCTTTGGAGTCACTTATGCAGCCCAAAAATTAGAGGTCGCTTTTGCGGAAACCGTTCTACATGAACAGGGCTGCTACAGAGACAACCGATGGATCATCGAGCAGGCGCGCGTTAATGAGAGATATATTGCTCACTTCGATCGGGCGAATGGAATACCCCTGAAGCTGGCCAAACTCACTGGCCGCGATCTTAAAGTGCTCGGACTAAACAGCGATCTCAGCGCATCCGATGATTATACCCATTCAATGCAAATATCCGCAGCATTACACAGTCAAGTACCTGAAGCAGATGGCATTCTATATATGAGCCATCAATATAATAATGAATCGGTAATGGCCCTGTTCGAGCGCAGCGAAATCCAGTGCAAACCAGGTTCAGAACCACTCATCGCTCACCCTGACTATCCGCAACTGATCCACCTTTTTAGAGTTGATTTAATCCCAAAAACTGCCCCACCGCCCCATCAGAATTAACCCATATCTGCCGAAATGGTTGAGTCGATCCTATCGCGGTAGCTTGACGATCTGGAGTCGACACCGACGCGAAATGGGTACCGCCTTAAAGATTTGATGGAACAATTTGACGCCAAGCCAGCCAAGATTAAGGCGCTTTTCAGCAACGGATCCGACGCCTGCAGCAGGTCAAACGTAAAGGTAATTACAGGCTGCGAAGCAAGCTTGTCATATTTACGCGTTATATTTTCATCCTGCTGCACGGTTAGAAGCACCGGCACCTGATTCGGCAGAAATCGGAAGACTCGCCGATTATATATATCAGGATGTGCAGTACTTCGTAAATCGACGCCCTATCAATTTCTTGGGAGAACGGTATGCTTAAGCACATAAAATTGGGTTTTCTGGTTCCCAGCACATTCATTGCCTTGGGTGGGCTCACTGAAACTATCGCCGCAAGCACTAATTTATGCCATGATGCTGGCGGGTCTTGGATTGATGGGCGCCATGGTTCGCCGCGGAAGATACTCCTCTAACGGTTAGCGCGAGCAAGGGTTAACTGAGGGAGGTCTCAGGCACATCTGATGGCAATGGGGGAGGGCAGAGGTTGCACTTCCCCATTGCCATCTTCTGTTCAGCTCGATATTTTGGCTTTGCCATGACTCTGCGGAGATGAATTGCAGTATTTGGGCGCTACCAATGCAGGCGGCGCAATAATGCGCGCTTTTTCTGTTGGTGTCCCTGCATGCGTTGAAGAATGTTGTCCAGCATCTGAATGGCTTTAACGACGTGGGGGCCCTTGTTCAGCATGACGCATTCCGCCCGCTCGCCCATGGCCGCATCGGTCACTTCGGCCCGGCTCGGTTTACCGGTCTTGGCTAGTCCTTCCAGTACCTGGGTGGCCCAGATTACAGGGATATGCGCTGCCTCCGCCAGCCATAGAATTTCTTCCTGCAATTCCGCCAACCTTTCGTAACCGCATTCCACGGCGAGGTCGCCGCGTGCAATCATGACCCCGACAATCGGCGAGCGTAGCAGCGTAAACATCAGCTCCGGCAACTGCTCGAAAGCGGCGCGTGTCTCGATCTTGATTACGATTCCCAGTTTATCGGCATCAAGGCGCTTGAGATGCGCCTGCAGCAGCGCGACATCGGCGGCCTTTCGCACAAAGGAAAGCCCAACCATATCCGCATTACGGGCAACAAATTCGAGGTGCTCGATATCCGTGGCCGTGACACCGTCCAGATCGAGATGGCTGTCGGGCAGGTTGATGCCCTTGTCAGCCAACAATTTTTCTCCACCATCGCGGGCCTGGGTGATCTCAACCAGGATTTCCTCGGTGTTGACGTTGCGTATCACGCCGCCGATACGGCCGTCGTCGATCAAGATTCGCTCACCGGGATGCGCACTGGCAAAGATTTCCGATAACGAACAGGCAATGCTCGCAGCACGCAACAACTGCCGATCTTCACCGAACTGGGCGGGGTGCCCGGGAATCGGTTCACGCGTCACAATCAGATTATCTCCGCGGTGCAACCGGATCGTTCCGGGCATCTGCGGCAGCGCGCCTATTTCACCGGCGTGACCGGCTCTTCGTATTACGCCGGAATCGGTCACTCTCAACAGGTAAAGCTTCAGGCCAGGCTTGACATAAGTGGTCTGCGTAGACTCCGCCCAGTAGCCTCCGTCAACCTTTCCTACCACTTGCAGGCTGCGCAGTGCTCCCCTGGCGTCGCGGAATTCAAGCCTGTCCGGTGAAGTTACCTGGGCCAGCCAATTTCCTTTGACAGGAAGGCACGCATGGGCATGCGCCGGACAGGTGGAACCATCATTCTGCGGGTATATCCAGATTCGGGCAGGCGCCGTCACTTTGCCGTACATGTCGCGCTGCGGTTGCCATTTGAGCACCGGCAAGCCTGATGCGATCTCTCCGGTGCGTAGTTTGGGGCCGCCCAGATCCATAAGGATGCGGCAAGGACGACCTGTTTCACGGCGTGCACGTTTTATGTGCTTGATCATGCGCTTCCAGACGCCAGCATCGTCATGCGCGCAATTGATGCGGGCACAGTCCATGCCCTGCAAAAGCATCTCCTTGACCAATGGGTAGTCATCCGCGGCTTCGCTCGGAAACGTGACCATAATGCGTACGCATCTGTGCGCCGGCGGCTTGCCGAGCAGGCTATTGGTATTGATTTCCAGCAGATCCGGGCCGGTTATGGAAGATGCGATGAGGGAAGCGGGCGCTTGCCGTGTTTTTTTTCCAAGCGCGTGCTGCAACAAAGTGATGATGGCGTGCAGATTGCTCAGGACATGCGATTCCGCACGCCCCATGGAAGACAAACCGGCTGCCGCGAGCTTTTCCTGCAGGGGGCGCATATCGCGCCGCCGCAAGGCGAGATAATGTATCAGATTAGCCGCGCTAGCCAGATGGCGCGCATCCACCATGCGCAGTATTTCGGCCGATTCGGCTTCAAGCGTCATCAACTCCTGCCGCAATGTCGTCAATTCCTGCAGCAAATCCCCATAAGCATTTTTCCCGGCGTACGCGGCTGGAGAAGTGCTGGTGTCCTTGCGAGGCGGGCTCATGATTGGCGTTGCGTCGATAAGTCACTGAAATGTTGATACGGCATTATTGTTACGTCTATGTGAAAATGTTTGATGAAAAGACTTGATTTTCAGTTGTGATTAAATATAATAAGAATCATTCCCGTTTACAAGTATAGAAACCATCAGGTAATAGTAGTACATCCCCAGCCGATTTTTCGACATTCGGTCGTAGATGCAAATTCATGGAAAGAGGGAGTGCAAAACCGATCCATAAGAAGAAATGCACTCTATTTGCGCTTCGTCAAGGAATGGCGTAAAGCCGGCCAAGAAATCACGGGGCTATTCGTTGTAAATAAGTTGTAAATAATTTTTCACGCATTCTTCTACGCTGACAGTTCTGTAGCTCGCCAGCCCGTCCTGGGCAAGCCAGCCAATCTTTTAACCCTATCTATCGGGAATATTGGCTATGGAAATATCAACAATAGTACTGCACGCATCGCCACGCCTTGGCTGCTTCCGACGTAATCAGCGCCACATAATAACTTTTAGCCGGGCGGCCGGAGGAGTTCAGCCGAAGCCGACATAGCCTGACAACCAGCCTGGCTGGATCACATCGTCCGGCCGAGCCTTGCGAAGGGCCGGTTTCTGGTCGAAATCAAACTCTAGAAGTAGAACAAAGCAGAGAAGGCCGATCCAAGCCTCTGCATCGTGAAGTAATGATTATTACTCGCGTTATCGTTCTTATTTACTTAATCATTATTATTATCTAATGGAAGGCACCAAAATGATCCTTCACAGTATTCTTGATGGCATAGGGAAGACGCCAATAGTCAACCTCTCTCGTATGTTCAACGATTCGCGGTGTGAAGTGCTGGCAAAGCTGGAGATGTTCAATCCATGTGGCAGCATCAAGGACAGGCCGGCACACCATATTGTCGAGCGCGGGTTGGCGGACGGTTCCATCAGTTCCAGGTCGCATATCATCGAAAGCTCCTCCGGCAATTTTGCCATTGCGCTGGCCATGGTCTGCAGTATGCACGGACTACGTTTCACGGCGGTGGTGGATCCAAAACTCTCACCTGTGAACCGCCAGATCATTCAATGTTACGGCGGTAATATCGAGCTTGTCACCGAAAAGGATCGCCAGGGCGGTTATCTGGAAACCCGCATCGAGCGGGTCAAGCACATGCTGCGCGAGCAACCCGATGCGGTATGGACGAATCAATATGCCAACGAGCGTAATTGGCAAAGCCATTATCACGGCGAGGGCGAGGAAATCCTGCGCGACCTGGATCGGCCCGTGGATTATCTGGTGCTGGGCGTCAGCACCTCGGGAACCATCCACGGCATTACGCGGCGTCTGCGCGAGGCCTGGCCCGCCCTGAAGGTCATCCCCGTGGATGCATTTGGTTCCGTATTGTTCGGTACTTCACCGGCAGTTCGCGAATTACCCGGGCTTGGCGCAAGCCGCGTACCCGAATTATTGAAGCGCGATGAGCTCGGCGAGGTCATCCAGATCGATGACTATGAATCCGCTGTGGCGTGCCGGCAATTGGTAAAGCGTGAAGGAATCTTTGCCGGAGGATCATCCGGCTCCGTAATCGCCGCTATCCAGCGCCTTTCCGCCCGTCTGTTGCAACCGGCACGCATCCTGACCATCCTGCCCGATCGGGGCGAGCGCTATCTGGACACGGTATACAACGACCAGTGGCTGTTGCGCATGAGGGAACGCCATTTTGCACGCATGACAAAAGGGTTTACCGGCACGCCTCAGGAGCAAACAGCATGAGCATGCCGGATACCTCACCTGATTTGCTCTACCTTAGCCGCAGCGACCTCAGCTCACTAGGCGGCAGCCACTCGCAACCTTATGTAGATGCGATAGTGGATGGATTGGCGGCACATGCTCGTGGCGACTACGTGCAACCGCTCAAACCTTATCTGCGCTGGCCAGGCGCCGATCACATCGCCGACCGTATTATTGCCATGCCTTGTTATCTGGGCGGCGAGCAACCGGTCGCCGGCCTGAAATGGGTGGGTAGCCGCCAGCATAATCCGGTTCACTTCGGTCTTGAGCGTGCCAGCGCGGTCATTGTGCTGAATGATGCGGAGACCAATTATCCGGTCGCAATCCTTGAAGGCGGGCTGATCAGCGGCATGCGCACGGCGGCCATTACTGCCGTGGGTACCCGCTATCTGGCACGCGAGGGCTTTACCGATGTTGCCTGTATCGGATGCGGACCGATAGCACGTATGCAGATGCAGACGCTGCTGGAGCAGTTTCCGGATATCGAGCGTATTCATCTGTTTGACTTGTCCGCTGAAGCGGCCAAATTGCTGGGTACCCTATTGGCGGAAAGCTATCCGGATGTGGATTTTATCAGCGCAGACTCGGCGGAGTCCGCAGTGAGAGCGGCTGACGTGATTGTGACCTGTACCGTAACCAGTACACCCTACCTGGCCTTCGATTGGCTTAAACCTGGTGCTTTCATCAGCAATATATCCATCATGGACGTTCACAAGGATGTCTATGAGAAGGCTGACAAGGTGGTGGTAGATGATTGGGACCAGTCGAATCGCGAAAAGAAGATCATCAGCCAGTTGGTGCTGGAAGGGCGCTTCAGCCGCGAACAGTTACATGCGGAGCTTGGGGAGATCGTTATCGGAGACAGGCCGGGACGGGAGAACGAAGACGAAATCATTTTGCTCAACCCCATGGGTATGGCCATCGACGACATCATCTGCGCGCGTCACTTTTACCGCCTTGCGCATGAGCGTGGAACCGGTACCCGGCTGCCGCTATACGGTTGAACCATGCAAATCATCCCACCTCATCCGTATGCGAGCCGGTTGGCTCAGGACCTGTTCGATGCGCTCTGGCTGGAAAACCTTTACAGTTTTCGCGGGCATTGCCTCATGCATCCGGAGGTCAATGGAAAAGTAGTGATGGAAATTGCGCTTGACGAAACGCGGTCGTTACGCTGGCAAGGGCAGAGGGCGGATGGCTTGCGCCCGTTTCGGGTGCTGGGTTCAAACGCGGTTTTGCATACGGCTACGAATACGACGAATCTCGAGCTCAGCAAGATTATCGAAGTCTTGCAGACGGCAAATTGGTGGCGTGACCGGACAGGTCGTTTTACGCGGTTCTTCACGCTTGCCTATGATCAGGCCGCATTTGCGGCAGTGCATGAGCAAAATATCCTGGAAAGTCTCATGGCTGCGCCCGAAGACCTGCTGCCCTGGGAAGCGTTGAGCTGCCTCAAAGACCGGCCGTTTCACCCCCTGGCCCGTGCCAAGGATTGGAATGGGGACCATGGCTATGGCTATGCCACGGAAACGATGGCGTCGCTTCCGCTTCACTGGGTGGCCGTACCGCGCGATTGTATAGTAAGCGCACCGGCGGCTCAGTTTGCCGGTCAGCCTCTGGCGGAGAGTCTGCTTGACCCTGGTCAGCAAGACAACTTGGCCAGCGCTGCTCGTGCTGGCCATGCCGATGGCGCGAACTGGTTATGGATGCCGGTCCATCCATGGCAGTGGGCCTGGCTCAACCGGGCAATTTCCCCGAAGCTCAGCGAATGCATTTATTTGAGTATGGGGCCCGGAACGGCGGTTCCCACTGCATCGTTGCGCTCGCTTGCCGTCACAGGAAACCCCGGTACCCATCTGAAGCTCGCACTCTCCGTTCGTACGCTGGGGGCAACTCGCGCTCTGCCGCCACGCTATCTACATAACGGCATACTTGCCAGCGCTTGCCTGGAATCCTTGCGTCGGCGCGACGACTGGCTGGCTGCTCACCTGCTGCTGTGCGATGAGGACAAGTGGTGGGCATTGAGCCAATGCGACGCACTCGACGCTGAACCGGGTGAGTTGGCCTGCATGATTCGCCGCTATCCGGTGCTCCCCGGCGCAACACTGATCCCGATGGCAGCGTTGCCGACAGTCTCGGCTGATGGCAAGTTGCCGGCATTCGATCACCTGATCGGCGCCGCAGCGCCGGAAGAAGCCGCCTGGCGCCTGTTCGGCGACATTGCCGGGGCTTTACTCGAGCTGGGACTGCGCTGTTTTGCGCACGGCGTCATGCCGGAGTTGCACGGGCAGAATGTATTGCTGGCCTTCAAGGACCGGCAAATTGCCGCGCTGGTGCTGCGTGATCATGACACATTGCGTGTGTGCCATCCATTGATGCAGGCCCAGGGCGTCACGATCCCGGACTACGTAATCGATCGCAGCACGCCTAATACACTGGAACTGAATACCCCGCGGGAACTGCTGGCCTATCTGCAAACCCTGGCGATTGAGGTCAATCTGTATGCGATTCTCGCTGCGCTGGCCACATATTATGGCCGGGACGAAGCGCATGGCTGGGGTGTTGTCCGCCAAGCGCTCGAAATCTGTTTGGCACATGCTCCGCTGCCGGTTGAAATCGCCGGGCAGGCAAGAAAAATGCTGCTGGAGGAGGCGGAGTGGCCCTTCAAGCAGTTGCTTGCTCCGCTATTCAATGTCACAAGTTTCGGTACCGGTATGCCCAGCGCAATGGGTCGTCTGCCCAATCCTTTATTAGCCGGCAGTCCATCGTGGCCGGAAGACGACAGACAGGCACGGTGATAACAGGCATGAATAACCTCACGTTGCTACTGGTCTGCCAGGCTGTTACCACGCTTGGGCTGATGGTCTTCGTGCCCATCATGCCGTTATATATTGCAACGCTGGAACAGATGGATGCCGTGGGTGCCGCGCACTGGAGCAGTCTTGCACTGGCGGCACCCGCCATCGGTACGTTGTGTTTCGCTCCTTACGTCGGCAAATGCTGCGATCGTTTCGGCTACAAGCGGATGCTGTTGGCATCGTTGGCCGTATTCACCGCCAGCATGCTGCTGATGGCGTTGAGCCCGGGTGTGCACGGTTTCATGCTGGGCCGTCTGCTGCAGGGCATAAGTACCATAGGCGTGGTGCTCACCGCCTTCATCGGCTATGTCAGCGATGACACTTCACGTGGGCGCTCGCTGGGTTTGCAGGAAAGCGCTATTGCGTGCGGGGCGCTGGCCGGCCCGTTATTGGGCGGCATGATGCTGGATTATTGGTCGCTCAAACCACTGCTGCTGACGAGTGCCGTACTTACGGGTGTGGCTGGCGGAATACTGTGGACTCAACTCAGCGAACCGCAAAAAGTTGCAGGAATTTCCGGCTTGCCCTTTTCCGGACTACGTACTGTGCTTGGCGACAGCAACCTGCGCAACTGGATGCTTGCAGCCTGTTTTATTCAGGCGGCCGCATTCGCCTTTGTCAATGTCTTCGCACTCTATCTGACGGCGCGTTTCCCTGCCGCCGAGGCAATGGCCAGCAAGATTGGGTTCCTGCACGCGCTGGGCTGGCTTGCGACCATGCTGGCCGCTCCGTTGTGGGGCCGCCTGAACGATCGCGGTGAACCGCGACGCTACTTCACGTTTGCTGCCATGGGGTGCGCGCTATCGGCCGGTTTACTGATCCTTATCGACGAAATCTGGATCGTCGCGCTGTTGCGGATAACCCAGGGTGCCTGTTACGCAGCATTGATGCAATCGGTGTTACTGGCTTGCAGCCGCCAGCTACCCATCTCGGCATATGGCTATGTGACGGGATTAAGCAGGAGCTTCATGGTTGTCGGTCAGCTGGTCGGCCCATTACTCATTCTATTCCTGCTGCCGTTCCTTTCCCCCATCGATCTTATCTGGCCTGTTGCCGTGCTGTTCTTCGCGGGTGGACTACTGGTTCTCAGCGATCGTACCGATGGTTTTTCATTTGCGGAGTTAAAAAAATGATTCCGATGCCTTCACATCTGCTGGAAATGGCACCCATAGAGCGGCGCCTGGTAGAGCAGTATGTCAACACCTATTGCCGGGAAACAGGTTGTTTTGATCCACGTCTCGCAGCGGATGACGCAGGACCGGTTGAACTCCGTTCGCATATCAAGGCCTGGCGTGCCGCCGGATCGGCGCCGTATCTGGTTTCGCTTGCAAAAACCGAGTACTGGCTAGCGGGTGCGTTTGCCTACTTTTCGCCGATTGGCTATCACCGGTTGGCGCCATTCGCCTGGATTGGACGGCACGGTAACTGGCAACCCTTGATTACAGATGCGGCGTTGCTGGCTGATCTGATCGCCGACGCGCTCGCCGCAGTCGCCGATCAGCCTGCGGAAATAACCGATCACAGCCGTGTCCGGTTAAAAACGCTGATGCGGAACAGCATAGCCCACGTCCGCCGCTTCCATTTGCATAAACCCACCGGGGAACGCCCGTCTTTCCTCTCTGCCGAGCAGGGACTGCGCTTCGGTCACATTTTTCATGTTACCTCCAAGGCTGCGGAAGGTTTCAGCGAAGAAGACATGCAACGTTACGCGCCTGAGCTGAGTGCGTCATTTCGCCTGCACTACTTCGCGGTCGCGTCCCGCATGCTGGAGACCCGCACTATCAATGGGAAGCAGCCCGCCATCGACCCGGAAGTGGCATTGTTCGCCGGAGACATGCTCGCCAACGGCGATTACCGGCTCTTGCCTTGTCATCCCTGGCAAGCCAATTATTTGCTGGGTCTGCCCGAAATCAGCATGCTGATAAATCAAGGAACGCTGGTTTCGCTCGGACCGATGGGTGAAGTGGCCTGGCCTACATCTTCGGTGCGCACCGTCTGGCTACCTCGCCAAAATTTGTTTCTCAAACTGTCGCTAAATATCCGTATCACCAATTTCATACGCAACAACCCATCCGAACAGGTCAGGCGGGCGCTGGATGCCAGCCTGGCTTTGTCGTTACTACCGCGTCATATCTCCGAGCAATCGGCATTTCGCATCCTGCCCGAATTGGCGAGCCAGACGCTGAGGCTGGCGGACGAGGCCTTGCGCGCTGCCTGTGCAGTGGTATACCGGCAGGCGATGCCAGTAATCGAGGCAGGGCACGTCCAGACAATCGTGGCGGTACTGGAAGAGCCTGCCGATGGAGAAATTCCATTGCTGGCCTTGTTGCGGCTCTCTGCCAGGGGAAAACCGCTCAGCGAGGAATTGATACGCATGTGGTGGAAATGCTATCTGGATGTCACTCTGTTGCCGTTGCTGCATCTCTTTCTGGAGCATGGCATCAGCCTTGAAGCCCACCTGCAGAATACCCTGATCGCCTTCCATGATGGCTGGCCGTCTCGTGGCTACGCGCGAGACATGGAGGGCGTCAGCATCAGCCGCACACGTTTCCAATTCCTCGACCACCTACCCGGCGACAGCCCGGTTCTCTACGCGGAGGAGCAGGCCTGGCACCGCTTCCAGTATTACGTGCTGGTTAATCATATCGGCCATGTGGCCGCCTGTCTGGCTCGCACCGGGCTGACTACCGAGGCGGCATTGTGGCGCGACACCGCATCGATATTGAGCTCGATCGACGACCCGTTGATACGCCGATTGCTCATACAGCCGACCTTGCCGGCCAAGGCCAATATGCTCAGCAGCTTCCACCAGCAGGGAGAACACCCATCATGGGTCGAGATACCCAATCCAATGATTGCAAAAGTAAACTAATGAATCCTGTCGACTATGAAAACCTGATTGATAGTCCGGCTTACCGCCAGGCGAGCCGCCGCGTGTTACGCCAACTCCTGGAGGCGCTGCTATTTGAGCGTGCGATACCGCATTGCACCTGGGATGGCGAAACACTGAATTTGCCGGGCCTCCGTGCGGATAACGTTCCCCTCAGCTATCAATGCCAGGCCCGCCAAACCATGAGCTTTGGCCGCGTGCGCATTATTACGCCGCTGCTGCGCATCGATGGCGGCGTTACCCATGAGGCTTGCGACCCTGCGTTGTTCCTGACGGAAATTGCCCCCTGGCTGGTTGCCGACGAACTACGGCTCAGCCAATTTGCATCCGAACTGCTGGCTACGCAGATCAAGGATGCGCAAACATTATTCGCACACAGCGGCAAGCCGTTGCGCGATGCGGACTATGACACGCTGGAAGCAAGGCTGACCGATGGCCATCTCTATCATCCGGCCTACAAGTCGCGGATGGGCTTCACGCTGGATGACAACGGAATGTATGCGCCTGAAATCGCGGCC
This sequence comes from Nitrosospira briensis C-128, assembly GCF_000619905.2. NCBI lineage: Bacteria > Pseudomonadati > Pseudomonadota > Betaproteobacteria > Nitrosomonadales > Nitrosomonadaceae > Nitrosospira > Nitrosospira briensis. The sequence continues at coordinate 158,704 of NZ_CP012371.1, forward strand.
TCGGTAAGGCCGCTGCTACTCGCCGTACGCCGGGATCGTTGCCGCTGGGCGGTTAGTAAAACGCTGAATAATGATGCGGAAAGGGGCGCTGCGCTGCTGGGTGAGCCCGGCTGGCAGTACTTTTACAATCAATTATCCCGACGCTCGTTGCAGCCCGACGATTATCTGCCGCTACCGGTTCATCCCTGGCAATGGGACGAAGTTGTCCTGCCCGGCTATCACCAGGCCCTGGCGCGAGGCGAACTGTTTGCGCTGGGCCTGCTACCTGATCGGTATCTGCCTCAGCAATCGATCCGTACGCTAAGTAATTTGAGCGACCGCAACCGACTGTCACTCAAGCTTTCGATGAGCCTCGTCAATACATCCACCTCGCGGGTGCTGGCGCCGCACACCGTGCAGAATGCACCCGTCATCAGTGATTGGTTGCATGGGTTGGCGGAGCGAACCGACTGGTCATTACCCCTGGCGCGCCCCGTGCTGTTGCGCGAAGTGGCCGGCGTGAGTTTCACGCCAGTGGCCTTGGCTCACGGCCAGTATGGCGCGCTGTCGTGCATCTGGCGCGAAAGCGTGCATAACTATCTGCGCCCAAGTGAAAGAGCGGTGCCGATGACCGCCGTCACGCATATCGATATCGACGGGAAGCCTTTCATCGATCCGTGGGTTCGGCGCCATGGGCCCGAGCAATGGCTGAAGCGGCTGGTGGAGCGGGCATACTTGCCGGTACTGCATCTGCTTTGGGAACATGGAACCGCATTGGAGTCGCATGCCCAGAATATGCTCCTGCTGGTGGAAGAGGGGCTACCGGCGCGCGTAGCACTCAAGGACTTCCATGATGGGGTGCGCTTCAGCAGAGCGCTATTATCCGCGCCTGCGCCCGTGCTCACCGCACCGCCGCCCGAGCATGCGCAGATCAATCCCAATTCCTTTCTGGAAAGCGAGAACGCCGAGGAATTACGGGATTTCACCTTCGATGCGCTTTTTTTCGTCAATCTGGCGGAACTGGCCTGGCTGTTCCTGCGCCACTACGGTGTAGCGGAAAAACGATTCTGGCAGATCACCGGCGAAGTGCTGCAGGCACACCAGAAACGCCATCCTCAGAGCGAGGCGCGTTATTCGCTGTTCGACTGCTTTGCCGATGAGGTAGGCGTCGAGTTACTTGCCAGCCGGCGTTTCCAGTCGGAAATTCGGTTACGTACCCGGCCTGCGCAGAACCCCCTTGCAAAAATCGAGGAGCCGTCATGTGTCTGAAGACGCGCCTGGAGGCAGGCGGCATCGTCTATGGATTGTTCTGTTCCACCCCCGCCGCGCTGAGCGTGGAAATAATCGCAGCGGCCGGCTACGACTTCATTGTGATCGACCTGGAACACACACTGATCAGCTCCGGGCAGCTTGCCGCAATGCTGCTGGCAGCCCGCGCCGGCAGCATTGCGGCGCTGGTCCGGGTAGCCTCGCCTCATCAGATTGTTCAGGTACTGGATGCCGGCGCGGAGGGCGTTGTATTTCCGCATATTCGCTCGGCGCAGGAAGCACGGGATGCGGTGCGCCTTTGCCATTTCGCCCCGCTCGGGGAGCGTGGCCTGAACGCTACCCTGCATACCCGTTACGGGCGCGATGACCTCGCCAGGTTCACGAGTGCCGCACGAGAATGCACCCTGGTGGTAGCGATGATTGAAGACCGTGAAGGGATGGAAAATGTCGATGAAATTGCGGCGGTGGAAGGGGTAGACGTATTGCTGGCGGGTGCGGCAGATCTCTCGCAATCGCTGGACTTGCCCTGGCAAACCCATCATCCGGACGTACGTGAAGCGGTATCGCTTGTTCGCGCCGCGGCAGAACGCCACAGCAAGATGTTCTGCGGCTTGCCGCGGATACCGGGGGATTTCGAATCTGATTATCGCAGCTCGGTTCGCATGTTCATTCTTGGCGATGATCGCGGTATTACGCGGCGCGCCATGGCGTCGCATCTGGTACAGCACCAGGCCAAGGTGCTCAAGCAATGAACCCGCAACGCCTGCACGATTATCTGCATGGTCGCGCCCAGTCCGACTCGCCCGATATTCAGCCCGTATGCGCCTATATCTATGATCTGGCACATTTACGGCGGCGCGCTGACATGCTGCGCCGTAGCCTGCCTTCACAATGCCAGCTCTTTTATGCCATCAAAGCCAATAGCGACGAGCCGGTATTGAAGGCGCTGCTCAACCACACCGACGGCTTCGAAGTGGCATCGCTGGGCGAAATCCGGCGCGTGCGCGCCATCGATGACGCCGTTCCCATCGTATTCGGTGGTCCCGGCAAAAGTGACGCCGAACTGGAAGGTGCGCTTGACCACCGAATCATGCTGATCCATGTGGAAAGCGAGCATCAGTTGCGGCGCCTCGACTGGATCGCGCGACACCGTCACGAGGTGGCGGATATTCTGCTCCGTGTGAACCCGGCCCATGTGCCGCAAGAGGCAACATTGCGCATGGGCGGACAGGCGACCCAGTTTGGCATTGAAGAGGCACAAATTCCCGCCCTGCTCGAACTCATCCGGACCTTGCCGGGCATTCGCCTCAAGGGTCTGCACATCCATGCCATTTCCAACAACCTCAATCCGGATGCCCACCTCGCCCTGATGGAGCATTACTTTGACCTGGCAGAGGCGTGGCAGCGCCACTATGGGCTGAAGTTCGACTGGCTGAATGTCGGCGGCGGCATTGGCATTGATTATGCTGACCCGGATTCGTCTTTCGATTGGGAAAGCTTCTGCGCAGGCCTGTCGGTACTCATCGCCGCGCGCCAGCCCGGGTTTCAGGTTGTATTCGAGTGCGGACGTTTTCTCGCCGCGGACTGTGGTTGCTACATGAGTGAAGTCATTGACGTGAAAACCGCCTATGGCAAACACTTTGCCATCCTCCGTGGAGGCTCGCACCACTTCCGGCTACCGGTTTCGTGGCAGCACAATCATCCTTTCATGATATTGGAGCGCGAAAGCTGGCACTACCCTTTTTCGCGTCCTTCAGTTCGCGATGCCCCGGTCACACTTTGCGGCGAGCTATGCACGCCGAAGGACACCCTTGCACGCGATGTCCATGTCAAACAGCTTCGAGCCGGGGATTGTGTCGCCTTCCTGCTGGCCGGCGCCTATGGCTGGCATATCTCCCATCACGATTTTTTAAGCCACCCTCATCCTGAACGTGTGTTTCTGGACAATTATTAAAAGGATTCACGATGCTCTGTTCGCTCCCCATTCATTTTGTACAGGTCAAGCGGGTTCGCCCGAATGAGTGCCACTATTCTAATCACGCGGTGACCCTGGCGGATACCATTTTGCGCGAACAGCTCTGGCGCATCCCCATCGCCGTGGAGCGTACCAGCCTGGCTGTCATGGATGGTCACCACCGCCTGGAGGCAGCGCGCCGGCTCAGGCTGAAGTATATCCCCTGCCTGCTGCTCGACTACGATTGCGTAAAAGTCGATGCAACGCGCCAGGGCTACCTGGTCAACCCGCATGAAATCGTGCGCCGCGCCAGAACCGGCGAGTTATATCCACCGAAAACCACCCACCACCGGTTTTCATCGCCGTTTCCCATTTGCAACATTTCGGTGCCGTTGCTGCAGGATCCGGCTGTCATATCTTCCTTGCCCGCATCCACGCGTTTCATGTCTCGCTATGAAATCAGTATGGCAACGGCGGCTGATGAGCAACATCCGACCATGAATAAGGACTTAACGTGAGGCGTAAATCCTGGTTCATGGAGAGAGGCATTGGCATCATGAAAATTAATTTGTACTCGGCAATCGTTGCACTTTCATCGACGTTCTGGATTCAGCAGGCGGAAGCAGAGACTCCGCCTGCTGAATCCAAGGCAGAGCAATCCAAGGCAGAGCAATCCGAGGCAGGGAAAAAGCTGCCCGCCGTCACCGTGACCGGCGAGCGGGTAGGGAGTTTCAACTCCGATTCCGTTCAGGTTGGAACATTCCGGGATATGGCGCCAATCGATGTGCCACAGACCAGCAATGTGATCACACGGGAAGTGCTCGATGCACAGGCCATAACCGGTGTATTTGGCGCATTGCGTAATACAGCGGGTGTTACGCGTTCGCAATTGAACGGTTCGACTTACGACAATATTGCGATTCGCGGCATTCTCGTGGAAAACCGCAGCAATTACCGGCTCAACGGATCCCTGCCGATTATCAACCTGATCGATATCCCGATGGAGAACAAGGAGCGCGTTGAAGTACTCAAAGGCGCCTCATCGCTATATTATGGTTTCGTGCCGCCATCCGGCATCGTCAACCTGGTAACCAAACGTGCGGGCAAGGATCCCATTACAAATGTCTCGTTGATGGCAAATATGTACGGCGGCGCCAATACGCATATCGACGTTGGGCGGCGCTTCGGTAGCGAGCAGCAGTTCGGGGCGCGCATCAATCTTCTCGCCGGGCGTGAAGATATCGGCATCCACAATTTTTCCGGTTACCGCGCCCTGATGTCGGGAGCCTTCGACTGGCGGATCACCGACAACCTTTCCGTCAAGTTTGATGTGGAGCATTACCGTAAGGAGGTTTCCGAGCAAGCGGCGATAAAGATCCTTCCAGCAGTCAATGGTGTGATCACATTACCCCCTATTCCGAATGCCCGCCGTAATCTCGCTGGGGAATGGCAAAAGTATGATGCGGAAGCAACCAACTTATTGCTCCGTGCCGATTATGCGATAAGCGACAATTGGGGACTGCTATTCGAGATCGGTAAGGCGCAAACCAGGCGAGACCGCAATTTCTCCCAGTTCCAGAATTACAACCTTGCCACCGGCGAGGGAACTCTGCAAACTTTCTTCAACCGTGGCCAGCATTGGGATAACCAGAATATTCGCGCCGAAGTATTCGGGCGGTTTCCAGGCCAGGCCATTACCCATGAGGTATCCGTGGGGTTTACCGGCAACGAGCGCAGGCAGGATCCTCGCACCTCATCCACATTCAATGCCACGCAGAATCTGTATAACCCCATTGATATTGCGCGGCAGTCTCCCACCACGCCATTTAGCGCAAACCGATCAAAAATAACGGATTTCGGCTTGTATATATCCGATCGAATCTTGATTGGCGGCAGGTTGCAAGTCATGCTGGGGGTACGCAGCAGTTTCTATGAGAGTGTCGCTGCGACCACTCACTATAAAGCCGATAGGGTCAATCCGTCGTTGTCCCTGATGTATAAGCCCATACCCAACGTGTCGATATACGCGAGTTACATTGAAGGGGTCGAGGAAAGCGGGCAGGCGCCCGCCAATCGTGCCAATAGTGGGGAGATCCTGGCGCCGGCGGTGTCGAAGCAAAAGGAAGTGGGCGTCAAGGCACTCGTCGCGCAGGGCATATTGCTTCAAGTAGCGTACTTCGACATCAAGCGCGCCTCGACAACCGTGGATGCAGCCAATCGTTTTGTTCTCAACGGCATGGCCCGGTATAGCGGCTTTGAGTTGTCAGCCTCTGGCGAGATAACGAAGCAATTGTCGCTCATCGGTTCGGCCCTGTTCATGGAGGCGGAACAATTGAACAGAGCCAATGCCGAGACATTCGGCAAGATACCGGATAACACGCCGCAACGCACGGCCAGCCTCTTTGCCGAATACCGCCCGACCAGCATACCTGGACTGGCGCTCAGCAGCGGCGTGCATTACGTGGGGAGGCGGCCCGTGAACAGCGCCAACCAGGCCTTCGTGGATGATTACGCGATACTTTCCCTGGGCGCACGCTACACGACTCGTATTGCGGGCAAACGCACCATGATCCAGGCAGTCGTGGATAACGCGGCCAACAGCAATTATTGGAGTACTGCGGGCAACGGATTGTTGGGTGTCGGCGCCCCGATTCTTATGAAGGTCGTGTCTCGGGTCGAGTTCTAATAACTGGTTCCAGGAGGGTATTCGGGAAGCCGAATTCCTGAAGCTGGAGCGCCCGCTTTTGGGGTACCGGGTTAAATATCCAGATGAGGTATTCGTCATGAAAATACGAAGGGTCGTCTTCAATTTTCATCTTTATATCGGGTTAGCGGCTGGATTGTTCCTGGTATTGAGCGGCTTGACCGGTAGCATGATCGTGTTTCGCGAGGAGATCGAAGCACTTTTGCATCCCGAATTGATGGAAGCAGCAGTGAGCGGCGAGCGGGTTCCTCTGCAAACCGTGCTGAATGCGGTCAAACAGGCTTACCCTGACGACACGGTTTTTTCTGTTCGCATGCCGCGCACGCCGGAGCAGACTTACCTGCTGAAAATGAATGAGCCGCATGGGCTATTCATTTATGCGGATCCTTACAGCGGTGAGTTGCTTGGCGCCCATCGGCAGGAAGACACTTTTATGGGGTGGGTTGCCCTGTTGCATACCGAACTTCTGATTGGGGAGGGCGGTAAAACCATCCTCGGTGTCAGCGCCTTACTGCTGATTTGCATGAGCATTACCGGCTTCTTCCTCTGGTTGCCGCCCAATGGAAAGGGAATAGGGAAACTTGCGCGGGGTTTCAAGGTTGGCTGGTCTGCGCCATGGAAAAAAGTTATTTTTGATCTGCATCGTGCATCAGGCGCCTACACTATCGTTTTTCTCCTGATTATTGCCTTTACCGGTGTCTCCCTCGTGTTCAATAAAACCGTGGTTGAGCTTACCAATTTTCTGACAGCGAGTGTGCCAAGACCGGCCCCGCCTCATTCCGATCCTCTCGGTGCCGCAGGAATGATTCTTCCGCTGGACGATCTACTGCATCAGGCCGACAGCATTCTCTCAGGGCCAACTACCTGGATCAACCTTCCGCAAACGCCCCAGGCGCCTCTGGTGGTGCGCAAAAAAATGCCGGAAGAATTCCATCCGAATGGAAGAAGCTTCATCTATTTCGACCAATACACCGGAGCAGTATTGCGGATTGAAAATGCTTTGGCAGCACCTTCAGGAACCCGGATTTATAACTTTTTTTACCCTCTCCATATCGGTATGGTAGGAGGAACGTTCACACGGATTTTACAAGTGATCATAGGATTTTCGCCTCTTGTGCTATTTGTTACCGGCTACCTCATGTGGAGGAATCGAACGAAAACGAGAGTATATAAAAAGACTTCTAAAAATCCGGTTCCTATCAGCCGCAAAGCTGCGCAGGGAAAACCATAAAACCCTATTAACGCTATTGCCTTTCCGGTGTCATTGAAATATAATGAGAACCGTTATCATTTCTTAAGATAAAGAAAGAATTACTCACAATCTCATACCGTGTTCCGGCGCCTCAGACGAGGCGGCAATCGTAAACCCACTCATCAGAGTGGGATATGGAAGGCGCCACTCCGAGGCGATACCGTATTGAGAACCGGCTGCAAAGCCGAGAAATGATTTCACCGCCGCTGGGATAGGAGAATTAGTGCCTAAACCAGCGGCATTCTTATAGCCCGCCAGCCATTCGGCAAGCCAGCCAATTTTTATCCAACCTATTGGAATTATTGGCTGTGAAAAATAAATATAAAAGTAGCGCGAACATTGTTGCGTCCCGACTTATCGCCTGTTCGGTTAACGCTAATGAACTCAAGAATACCCCCCTCTGTGCGATTCGCTCCGAAAACCACGACGTGGTACGAAAGCACAATGGCAGGAAAGAAAAATCCAACTTATATCGATCTTCCCTCGCAGCGGCAATACAGGGTGCGCTGCTTTTTCTTGGCACGGCTGCGATAGCCTTGCCTCATGCGGCTTTTGCCGAGTCTGGCGTTGGCGACAGCGCCCATGCACAGCCATACAATATTTCTGCCGGCCCGCTGGAAGATGCGCTCAATAATTTTGTAAGGCAGACACGGGTCAAGCTCTCCTTCGCTGCCGCCGATGTAAAAGATATCACCACGCAAGGGCTGAACGGCAATTTCTCGGTACAGGGCGGATTGAACCATCTTCTGACTGGGAGCGGCCTCGAAGCGGTACCGCAGGCCAATGGGTACATTGTAAGGAAGCTACCTGCGATCGTAGCTGATCAACCTACGGCGCTACCGCCAATAAAAGTCTCTGCGAGCACCATAACCAGCCCGACGGATGGTTATATGGCCACAAAAAGTTTTAGCGCCACCCGAACCGATACCCCGCTACGCGATGTACCGCAATCCATCACCGTTGTAACACAGGAGATGATCAAGGATCAGACCATGCTGAGTATCGGCGACGTGGTGCGTTATGTGCCGGGTGTCAACACATCACAGGGGGAGGGCAATCGCGATACCGTGATTTTTCGTGGTAACAGCTCAACGGGCGATTTTTATGTCGATGGGTTACGCGATGACGTTCAGTATTTCCGCGATCTCTACAATGTAGACCGGGTCGAGGTCCTGAAAGGATCCAACGGGATGATTTTCGGGCGGGGTGGTGCGGGTGGCGTGATCAATCGTGTCATCAAGGAGGCCGGTTGGACGCCCATTCGTGAAATTTCGGCGCAGTATGGATCCTTCAGCCATAAGCGGATTGCGGTCGATATCGGCCAACCCATCAACGACGTCGCGGCTTTCCGGCTCAACGCAATGTACGAACATTCAAACAGCTATCGTAACGGCGTCGATCTGGAGCGAGGCGGGGTCAATCCCACGTTTACATTCAAGCCGACTGCTCAAACCAAGGTCGTGCTGAGCGGGGAATACTTTTTCGATCGGCGTACCGCAGACCGCGGCATTCCTTCTTTCATGGGGCGCCCAGCCAATACGGACCGCTCGACCTTCTTTGGCAATGCGGAAAACAGCCCGACGAATGTCGATGCCTGGTCGCTGAATTCGCTCATCGAGCACAGGTTCGATAACAATCTTAAAGTCCGTAACCGTACCCGTTATGCCAGTTACGATAAGTTCTACCAGAACGTATTTGCCGGAAGCGCTGCTTCAGCCGAAGATGCTACGGGAACAGTAGCTATTTCGGCCTACAACAATGCAACCCAACGCCAGAATCTTTTCACTCAGACAGACTTTCTGTACAACCTCGAAACTTGGGGTGTGAAGCATGAGTTCATGACGGGCGTGGAGTATGGCCGCCAGGTTTCGGACAACTTCCGCAATAGCGGTTTTTTCAGTACGCCTAATCGAGTATCCTTTCTTAACCCCACTTTTCTGGGTCCGGTCTCCTTCTCACAGAGCCCCACTGATGCCAATAATCACGGTGTGGTAGAGGTGGTGGGAATCTATTTACAGGATCAGATTACGCTTCTCCCCCAATTGAAGGCGGTCCTGGGCATACGCTACGATAATTTCGATGCGAATTTTGTCAATAATCGCAACGGCCAGCGGATACATACCAATGATGGACTGGTTTCGCCTCGGGTCGGATTGATATATAAACCGATCGAAGAAGTATCCATTTACGGCAACTACAGTCTGGCTTATGTACCGCGTGCGGGTGATCAGCTCAGTTCGTTAACGTTGAGCAACGCGGCGCTCAAGCCCGAAAGTTTCATGAACCTGGAACTGGGTGCCAAGTGGGATATTCGCCCTGATCTTTCGCTGACCACGGCGCTGTATCAGTTGGACCGCAGTAATGTAATTACTCAAGATCCCAACGATCTCAGCCGGACAAGCTTGGTCGATGGCCAGCGCGCCAGAGGGGCCGAGATAGGTTTGATGGGCCGCATCACTCCGCAGTGGAGCGTGATGGGGGGATATGCCTATACCGATGCGGAAATTAGCAAGGCGTTAGTCACCACCTCAGGGAGCACTACTCCAGCCGGCTCGGTTGTGGCACAAGTTCCCAAGCATACAGTTTCCGTTTGGAACCGCTATGATTTCACGCCGTTTATCGGATTGGGACTAGGCGTGATTCATCGCAGCAGCATGTATGCTGCAGTAGACAATACCGTGCTCCTGCCCGGCTTCACGCGACTGGATACGGCCGTGTTCGTCCGCCTCAACAAGACCCTGCGGGTTCAGGCAAATATCGAAAACATAGCTAATGTCAACTATGTTGCGTCAGCCAACAGCAATAACAACATAACGCCGGGTGCGCCCCGCATTTTTCGCCTGACGGTCGTTGCTAACTTTTAGATTGGTTATGAATCATGAGTATCTGAAACCGGGCCTTATGAAGGGGATAGCCACGTAAAAAACTACGCATTGGTCCAACGCGATAAAGCCCCGAAGCTCGGGTGTTTATTTTCGAGTCGATACAAAAAAGCCTCCCGAAGGAGGCTGGATAATCCTCTTATCCTTTGAAGACCGATTCCTGGGTGACGGGATTCAGGTGCTCCGGTTATTGCCCCGTCGCCGGACCATTGCGCCCATCAGCTCCAGGCCAGCCAGCAACATTGCATAGGATTCGGGCTCCGGCACCGAGCTGACTGGAGAGTGTGCCGATAGATCGAAGTTAACGTTGAGCGAGCCATTGCCAGCACCACTGGCGAAAATGCCAAATACCAGGGTTCCCGATTGTGATTGTGAAGGTGGGGTCCCATAGTAATTATGCAGCGAAAACGAAGAATTGGAATGAGTACTGGAGCTCCCATTGTCTACGTAGCTGTTAAAGGACGCGCTCCCGCTGACTGATGCGTGGTCGTAATTGTAGCAATAGTAGCAGTAATTGGAAGTCTCCCCGTTTAAGCTGATAGTATAAGGAACGGTTACAGTCAGCACACCCGGCCCGTCAAAAGTGAATTGCTCCGTTCGGGTACCCGAAGAGCTTGCAGAACCATGCACCGAGTTCGCGTCCCCTGAAAAATTTAGCGTGGAGGCTAACGCATTGGCAAACGTGGTTCCGGCATCTGCGTCGGCACTCTTGGGATCTGTCCAGTTATTGATTGACTTCGAATTATTTTCGTGTTGTCCGGGAGACGACGCATATGAACTCAGCGACGTGTTTTGACCTGAAAATGTCACTGTAGGTACTGTATCGTTGACACCCGTAATCGATAGCTGGAGCTTGCTCCAGTCGATAGTAGCGGTCGCTGCAACCGGGGCAGTGGTGTCGGCTGCAACTGAAGATTGGCTCAGTCCAACTCCGATTGCGCATGCTGTTACCAAAAGTCCATGTTTTATCAGATGGTTCATATAACCTCCTAGGCATCGAAAATAAAATTCATGATTACTTCACGGTTCAGCAAAGCAAGATCGGAATGCTGAATCTCCATCATGAATTGAAGTTTTTTATTTTCGACTGTTCAGCGAACAGACAGGAAGGTTAAATCGGAACTCGTCCGGACTCCTTTCAGGCATTCCGAAATGGGAGTTTTTTTACCGGGTTAATCGCGAAGTTGGCGTACTGTGCGTGATGAGAGGGAAGAGCAGAGGCATCCCGAGCCAGATTTTGAGTTATCCGGCACTGATCGACATCAATGTTGGGAGGCAGCGATAGGCCCCCATCCTCGCTTTCCGACTATCAGTATCCTTACGCGATCCTTATCGCGTATGCGGCAGCTTAGCTTTGGACGGCTGCTTAGCAACAGCGGGTGATTTTACCGGTACTGCCGTAGCGCGCTTCCTGGCGCTCCCGGAAGAATTCCTGGTAAGACATGATCAGCTTGTCGGGATGCGCATTTTTCATGTGATCAACATAAGTGCTGTATTCGGGCACGCCAACCATGAGCCGCATGCTCTGTCCCAGATACCGAACTGTTCTGCTTATTTTATTCAGCATAGGTGATTCCTCACGTTCTTGCCGCCTCGACCGGCAGCAATTCGAATGGCGCTTCTTTAGCGGTAGGTCTGCCCGTGGCGCGTGCGCGTAGCACTGTCTGGATACCGAAAAACAGGATGCTGATCAGTACCAGCATGAACAATCCCGCTAACGATGCATTCACATAGTCGTTAAAAATCACCTGTTGCATCTGCTCCAGTGACTTGGCTGGCGCAAGGAGCACGCCGTCCGCGACAGCGTCCTTGTATTTGCTGGCGTGCGCCAGAAAACCGATGCGTGGATTGGCATCGAATATCTTCTGCCAGGCGGCGGTCAGCGTGCACACCAGCACCCATGTGGCAGGCACGATCGTCACCCAGGCGAAACGGTCAAGCTTCATCTTGAACAGCACGCCGGTGCAGAGAATCAACGCAATGCCGGCGAGCATCTGGTTCGAAATGCCGAACAGCGGCCACAGCGTATTGATGCCGCCCAGCGGATCAACCACGCCCTGGTACAGAAAATATCCCCAGCCGGCAACGCAGATACCGGTGGCGATCAGGCTGGCAACCAATGAATCGGTGCGCTTCATCGACGGGATGAAGGTACCCAGCAAATCCTGCAGCATGAAGCGTCCGGCACGGGTTCCCGCATCGACCGCGGTCAGGATGAACAGCGCCTCGAACAGGATCGCGAAGTGATACCAGAACGCCATCATCGCCTTGCCGCCGGCAAACTCCGACAGGATTTGCGCCATGCCTACCGCCAGTGTCGGCGCGCCGCCGGTACGAGAAATAATGGTGTGTTCGCCCACATCCCGTGCGGTCTGCGTGACCATTTCGGGCGTGAGATAAAAACCCCATTGCGATATGGTTTGCGCAGCCGATTCCGCTGTGGTGCCGATAATCGCGGCCGGGCTATTCATGGCGAAATACACCCCGGGCTCAAGCGTCGAAGCGGCGATCAGCGCCATGATGGCGACAAACGATTCCATTAGCATCGCCCCGTAGCCGATGAAGCGGGCATCGGTCTCGTTGCGGATCATCTTGGGGGTAGTGCCGGATGAGATGAGCGAATGAAAACCGGATACCGCGCCACACGCGATGGTAATGAACAGGAAGGGAAACAAGCTGCCCGACCAGACCGGGCCGGAGCCATCCACAAACTGCGTGAACGCCGGCATCTTGAGCATAGGCGAAATGAAGATGACGCCGATGGCCAAGCCGACAATCGTGCCGATCTTGAGGAAGGTGGACAGGTAGTCGCGCGGCGCCAGCAAGAGCCAGACAGGCAGTACGGAAGCGATGAAGCCGTAGGCGATCAGTACCCAGGTCAACTGTTCGCCAGTCAGGGTGAACATGACCGCCAGCGCGGGAATTTCCTGCACGTATTGCCCGCCGATGATCGACAGCATCAATAAAACAAAACCGATCAATGAAACTTCGCCGATCGCACCAGGGCGGATATAACGCGCGTAAACGCCCATGAACAAGGCAATGGGCATGGTGGCGGCAACCGTAAAGGTGCCCCATGGTGATTCCGCCAGCGCTTTGACCACGATCAGCGCCAGCACTGCCAGCAGGATCAGCATAATGAAGAAGGTGCCGAACAGGGCAATCATGCCGGGTATCTGCCCCAGTTCCGATTTGATCAGATCACCCAGCGAGCGGCCATCACGCCGCGTGGAAATGAATAACACAACGAAATCCTGCACCGCGCCGGCGAAGACGACACCCGCCAGCAGCCACAACATGCCCGGCATGTAACCCATCTGGGCCGCCAGAATTGGGCCGACAAGGGGACCGGCGCCGGCAATCGCGGCGAAATGGTGCCCGAACAATACGTACTTGTTGGTCGGCACATAATCCAGGCCATCATTGAATTTATAAGCCGGCGTCATGCGGGTGGGATCCAGCCTCAGCACCCGGCTGGCGATGAACTGGCTGTAGAAACGATAGGCAATGGTGTAGACGCAGACAGTGGCGATAACGATCCAGATGGCGCCTATCGATTCGCCATGGTGCAGTGCGATGAAGGCGAATGCAAACGCGCCAAGCGCGGCAAACGCCCACCAGCCGAGCTTAGTGATTAGATGATTCATTATCTGTTCCAGGTGATGACGAGATGATTCACTTATCTGAAATTGGTCAGAGACGTCAGCGCTTCAGGTTAACGTGAGGCTATTGCCGACAAGCTTGGTATTCAAACTGCCAATTATTATCTTATTACGTAAGCGCACGCTGGAATTATAAATATAGTGACGCGAAAGATCAGAATGGTAACCGCAGCAAGTGATTTTACATGGCAATAATCGGACTTCGATTTTCTATGAAGAGGTGGATTACAGGTTCTATATTGGTAAATTACGGTTAGCCTGTAAAAAGCACGATTGTGACATTCACGCCTATGTGCTGATGACCAACCACGAGCATTTATTCATTGAAAAGACGGGTAGGGCCTGCGGCCAAGGGTGGTGATAGTCGACTGGAGCAATTCAAGATCAATCGAGTCTGATCTACGATTTTTTTGCTAGATTTTCTCTGTATAGAGTGATTAAGCGCAATGTGCGACTTCCGCCTGATACTCAGCCCAGTTAGCTCTGTTGCCGGTGCAGCTATTGCGCTCCCTCGACCTCGACGGAGACACGCGTAACCACGTGTTTCTGCACAGCACCTGCCGTCGCCTTTTCTGGCTTGAAGAGCGCAAGGTTCATCCCGCTGCTTACAGAGCTACGATAAATGACGCCATCGTAGCCGCATTTCTTAATAAATTCGCAAAGATATTGGCTTGGGGTATAATCGAACGCTGCGGCATGGGGGAAAACTGGACGGATCAGTTCTTCTCCAAGCCGCTCCAAAAACGTGATATCGAAACGCATCTGACCAACGTCTACTTCGTCCGCGAGCAGAAATGGCGAAACCGTTCGCCGGGGGGTGCGAAGGTCTACAAGTTTTAGGTCATTCGTCATGGTAAAGTCCGCCACATAAACAATCTCACCAGTATGCGGACGGATTTCTGAAACTGCGGTCACAGTTTCAGAACCCAAGTATAAGTATGGAATCCCTGCTGGATTTGCGCGCCCATGTGGCGCGATCTTTGCAGGAGGCGCTTGCATTTCTGCGATTGGGAATACCGTGTCACCCCTTTGGACTCGAGCGCGATACCAAGTGCTCGGGATTTCGTTCGCGTCGAGCATCAATCGCTCAAGAAGAAGTTTGAGCCTGTCGAAATCAATCTGCGCTTTCGGAAAAAAGCGATTCTCATGCATCAACTCCTTGCGAAGCTCTTCCCATTGGCCAAGCCTATCAAACTCATACTGCTTGGACGGTATAAAGCTTCTGCGGACAATTTGGCCGTCATCGAGAATATCACCGAGTAACTCCTTGGCGTGGGCGTCATCCATCTTGGGATGAATGAACAAAGCCCAATCTTCTTTAAGCCATTGGACTAGCGACTTTCCATCGTCGTCGAACTGGTAAACGTTCACTAGGACACCGAACATGTCGGAAAGTTGACATGGGTCGATCAGGATTTCCTGTTCAGTACGGCAATAGTCACAGGTTCCCATTTCAGTCGATCGAAACGATATTTCCTTTCGTAATCCTCGATCTCCGAAGCAACTTGCGCAGCACTTCATCGCGGATTCTACTTCTTGAAATATGTATGCAGTGTTTCGATGTGATGTTGCATCGACAGCTTCTTAATATAGCCAAGTCCGGGAAAGTGGCGCCGGGCATGAAGCTTGCGGAACTCCTGCACTGCTTTCGATTCCAGCACTTTTGATCCGGACTTATCTAGCGTCTGAATCATTTTTTCCAATGCCTCCGCAAACTTTCCTGCGGGGTCTTTAGGCGTGTCCTGTCTGGTAGATACAAAGTGATAAACATACATCGCTTCGTCTTTGTCGTCGTCGATGTATGTTAAATGAATCGCTATCGCGTAAGCAGGGCCGCCAGTCTCGGAGTAGTCGTCGCCGACTATGAGAAAATCGCCAAACCCATCCATCCCTTCGTCTTTGAAAGTTGCATGGAGGTCTGAGAATAACTCGACCTCAGGGTGCTCTCTGTTTTTTCGACGCTGGAAACCGTCGCGGATTAGTACCCGTTGGTTATTTTTGAAGTGCTTCTGATGTAACTTTCCACTGTCTGGCTCGAAAAACACATGGCGCATGCTTTGCGCCTGCTCGCCTAGAGCGTCTGCTAGTCCTTTGGCATCAGAAAATCCGGCGTGAATAAGAGAAAGTGAGTGGCTCGCATGAGAGTCACAGCACGCCTGAACATCTGTAGTGGTCATGTTGCCCTTCAGTAAAATGCCCACCGATATGCCTTCCGCCTCGGCAAAATGCTCGGCCATGAGCATGGAGATATCCTCGCCATCACTCGAAAAATCGCCGTGAAACGGATTAGTGATGACGACTGCTTTCCCGCCAGCCTCGACCACGGCATCAAGCGTTCGTTTCAACCCGTTCAGCGCCTCCTTGACGGGTTCGATGATCGGGACAAACCCTGACACGGCCAATATGTGAGCCGTCTCACGAATAGTAATCAACTCGTTTTGTTTACCGCGAAAATAGGGATGATACATGTTCCCTATATCCACTTTATGGCGTCGCTTAGACGCGCATTCACTGCATGCAATAGGCGTTCATGATCAATCCTTCTGAGCGGAATCGAAAGCACAGCAGATTGCAAGGAGCCTGGAAGTTGGCCGACCAGATCGGCGAGTGGCATCAAGTTCCGCGTCTTTTTCAGCACATGTACCATTCCAGAATGCGCCGCTTGTGGGGTCAGTTTGATGAACTGGTCGCGAAGCGCTGAATGCAACTCGGTGTTGGGCACGTTTGGAAGACACAGACCGTTTCGCGCAAGAATCTGCTTTGCTTCGTTTAGACGAATTGAGTCGAATATAGCGGCACAACTTGTGCGTTCCGGCTGATCTATGGCCTCTCTCAAGGTAGAAATCTGATGACGACCCGAAAGTCGCATCACGCCGACATCTGTGGACACTGCGTCAAAAACAGCATCTACATGGTTTTCGCCAGCAATCACGTAAACTTTCGCGAACACGTGTCTGTAGGCGCGAATTTGTCGCTCCAATCTGCCGAGAGAATCGCGTTCGGATTTGATTTCATAGACCGTTGCTGTGCCGTTGAAGATTGCTAGATCAGCTTTGCATTCACCGACCCGAAATTCAGTCAGCATGGAAGCTGTTTGAAGCGAATGCGCACCAAGCAATATTTTATGAGTGAGTGCCGCCTTATAAACGTACTCGTGTCGATGAGCCTTTTTCTGGAGGATTGAGAAGGCGACATCGAAAAGATCATGCACGCGATCAGATGGTGTTACTTTTTGAAACAGAAGTGCTTCATTCGACAGTCGCGCAAAAAGCGGCGACTTTCCTTTGCGGGCCATTTCTCGGATGACGCCCGACGAGAAAAGCCGCGAGATTGCGGATAACTGGTTGGCTTCGATGCTTGTCATCCTTCTATCTGATCGTCTTGATTCCTGAATCTTGATTCCTGAATTTCGTTCAGGAGATACTAAGTTTAATCTATTTCCCCTTTTATTTCAATAGATTTGGTTAAAGTATGTTGACTCATGCTCGCTTAGCTTGATGTGGTTAGACGACTTTAGTCGTCTGCATCAAAGCTGCGCTAACCCACCTACTTTCAGTAGGTGGTGGTTTTGATATTACAAGCGCTGACGCCGAAACTTCAGGGTCAGAGCGAAGAATCCCCAACCGACTCTGACCCAACACCCAACACTCGAGCTTGGCGCGCGGCCCGGACGTCTCGAATTAATCCAGCCGGGGCTAGCACCGGGCTCTGTATGATAAAATCACGCGGTGATCTTCTTGTTCATCCGTTACTGTCCTTAAGCGGACTGTACTATAAACAGTACGGTATTCAGCCTTTTTTAAACGGCTTTCTGTTCGCTTTGGTGGCTTTGCCTAAATCCGTGATAGCGGTATGCCTTGCGGGCTTGGTTGGCCGTTGTGAAAATTGCGCGTTTATCACTCTTAAGCACCTTCAGACCTTCAGTCATGATTCGATATATCCAGTATGATTCGGAGCCATCAGCCGGGGGTAACTCTGGAGTTGTCTATAAAAAGCCAGGCTGGTCAAACCCTGGCTAGTGTCCTTCACATATGAATACAGAAACTTACGCACCTTTGGCTAGATTTATAGATCAACTGCTTGACGCTATTTGCGTTGTTGATGGAGAGGGGCGTTTTATCTTTGTCAGTGCAGCATGCGAACGTATTTTTGGCTACACGCCGAAAGAAATGATCGGCAAGGTTATGTTGGAGATGGTGGTACCTGAGGATCGAGCGAGAACTCTCCAGGCGGCCAATGAAATCATATCAGGGCATCCTACACTTGATTTTGAGAACCGCTATATCCGCAAGGATGGGCGAGTGGTGCACATCATGTGGTCCGCCCGCTGGTCCGAAGCCGATCAACTGAGGATTGCCGTTGCACGAGACATCACCGAGCGCAAGCAGGCCGAATCGATGCAGGCAGCGCTCTATGCCATTTCCGAAGCTGCGCATACCGCAGAGGATCTACTCTCTTTATTTCAGCTAATTCATCAAATAATCGGCAAGCTGCTGTCAGCCACTCATTTTTCCGTGGCAATGTACGATGAGAATAATGATCAGTTGAGCTTTCCCTACTACACCTGCGGCTATGACGAGGCGTCCGAACTGCAGCAAACAGCCGTAAGAACCCTCTGCGCAGAAGTCATTCGCACTAGGCAGCCCTTGCTGCTGGGGCCTGAGTCGCTGGCTAGCCTTCCCGAGGAATTACGATCTGTCAACGAAGGCAATGTGGTGGGCTGGCTGGTCGTTCCGCTCAACTCACACAAGGGCACTATCGGGGCCCTGATTTTGAAAAGCAACTCGAACGGTGCGTGCTACACCGAAAAGGACAAGGAACTGCTGCAATTTGTCTCCACTCAGGTTGCCACCGCTATCGAGCGCAAACAGTTACACGCTCGACTGAAGCACATGGCGCAATACGACGGGTTGACGGGGCTGCCCAACCGAGGACTTTTATATGATCGTCTGAAAATGGCGCTGGCAAGAACACGACGGGAACAAGGACAAATGTCCCTGCTCTACCTGGACTTGAACAATTTCAAACAAGTCAACGACTCTTTGGGTCATGTTGCAGGGGATGAACTGCTGCAGGTGATCGCCATTCGCCTGCAGCAGTGCGTACGCGATTTGGATACCGTCGCGCGCATGGGCGGCGATGAGTTTGTGGTGCTGCTCGAAAACATCGAGTTGCCCGAGCACGCCTCGAATGTAGCCAAAAAAATCCGCAGTGTTATCAGCCAACCCATAAAAATAGAAGGCTGCAGCCTCTGCATACTGCCGAGCATCGGGATCGCACTCTACCCCGATCATGGAGAGGAGGCGCACCAGCTTCTCAGACATGCCGACGAGGCCATGTATTTTGAAAAAAAGAACAATGATAACCACTTTGCAAATGCCTCTTATGACGGCATTCGCATGGAATCGGCATCATAAAAGAGAAGTTTATCAGTACGGTATCCGCGTTGGTATTACAAGCGCTGACGCCGAAACTTCATGGTCAGAGTGAAGAATCCCCAACCGACTCTGACCCAGCACCCAACACTTGAGCTTAGCGCACGGCCCGGATGCCTCGAATCAACCCCATTGCGGAATCTTGGGACGATCGGGTTCCGGCGTGACGGGGTCGCTGCCGCGCAGCCCCGGCGGCACATTACTTTCGGCGATGCGCTCCCAGAAGCTGTCCAGCCCGTTTCCTTCAAACACGCGCGTTGCCTGGAAGAAACCGAATGCCGCGTTACTCAGCATATGGCCCGACTCATGCTCGAACGTGGCCGGTATGATTTCCCCGCCGACATAGCGGGATGTATTCACGAAACTGAATGCGCCGAAGTTGAACGCTCTTCCGTCCAACTGGCCGACCCATCCGCCCACCGTGAAAATGTTTCCTGTTTTCCAGTCGACCTGCATGTCGCGAATCCGCAGCGCATCCACCTGCCCGAACGTGACCAGGTAACCGATGACATTCAGCGCGAACAGGGTAAGGCCAATCGCATGGCCCGGCCAGCTCATCGGCATCAGATAGCTGGTCCAGCCGAGTATACCCTGGTAGACATCGCTCTTTGCCACCGGCGGAATGACCGACAGGAAGGTGATGACGCCAAGCGCGGCGCCGATGATCGGCCCGAAGATCATGCCGCCGATCATGGCATTGGCACCCGCGGTAAATCCTATCAACGCGCCGCGCAATGCGCCTTCCCAGCTACCGTAGGCAATGCCGCCCACGACAGCCCCAATTGCGGCGCCCGCAAGTCCCGCAACGGCCGCATAGGCCAGGAGCGTGCCGAACCCGATTGCGGTCCCGACGCCGAAGGTCAGCACCGAAACGGCAACGACGGCTACCACCACGGCAATGGCAATGACGATTGCGCCCAGCACATCCCAGAAGCCGAGGCCGCTCGGGTCGACATAGCGCACCGGGTTATTGCCGGCGTACGCGTAAGGGTTCAGGCGCCTCGGTTCCTGAAGCCCTTGTTCCGGCTGGTACAGGTAGAGCGGGTCCGGTGAAATGAAGCGACCCATCGTCGGCGAGTACCAGCGTGCGTTGAAGTAGTACAGGCCGATATCCGCATCCAGTCTTTTCGTCGCGAACGCGGGGGGCAGCGTACCGGACGGTGCAATGAGCACGCTCCCGAATGGGTGGAACGCGGTCTCGGTCAGAAGGTTACCATCCGCGTCGGTATAGATGACTGCACTGCCCAGATGGTCATTGTGTATGAATACGGTCGTCCCGCCGGAGATACGGGCAACCGGCAGGTCTCCCGCCATCACCCAGCGCATATCTGAACCATCGCGCGACTCGAACAGGTTGTCAACGTAGTGCGTCACCTCCGTCGAGCCGGCTTCGGTCGCTTCGCGCCGGCTCAGCACACCTTTATGGTCGTAGAAAAAAGCGACATCGGCGCCGCTGTCCAGTTGCACCCGCGCGAGCTGCTGCTTCGCGTCAAACGTCAGGGTGCGCCCCGGCATGGACACGACATTGCCGTTCAGGTCGTACCCGAACAAGCTGACGGGATTGATGCCGCCGTTGTCCAGGTGGCCGCTCAGCCGGTTGCTGTTGCCGCCACTTTCATAAAAGAGCGGGTTGGGGCTGATCAGCGGATTGCGAATAAAATTTGCCGCCGCATCATATTCATAGACATGCGAGTACCCTGCCGCTGGATCGGGACTGGAAGCCTCCAGCAGATTGTGGAATGCATCGTATCCGAAGCTCTGCGTCCGCACAAATCCCGGGGTACCGGGTCTCAGATCCTCGATTGACGCAACGTTCCCGACCGTATTGATGTCGTAACGGGTATGAAAGTACACGGCTCCAGTATCGGGCCGGAACGTCCGGATTTCGCGCAGGCGAAGAGAAGCCGGGTCATAGCCGTATTTAGTGCGGACGCCGTTTTGATAATCCATCCCCGTTCGCACACCGGCGGCCGTGTATTCGATTGCGTCCACAAATCCCGGGATACCCCGAAGCAGAAATCCCGAGTAATACTCGAAATCGACAGCGGCTTCATCGGGGTAGGTCAGCCGGATCATGCGGCCGATGCGGTCGAATGAATAGGTCAGCGCCAGGGCTTCGGTCTGGCCCGGCGCCATGCGCGAGCGCTCGACTACATTGCCACGGGAATCGTAGCTGTAGGTGGTCTCGCCGGCGGGATCGATCGAGCGTGCCAACCGGCCCGTCAGATTTGCGCCTGTCCCGGCATCGTAGAAATATGTTTCCGGCTCGGCTCCCCCATAAGCCGTCCCGATGATGCGATTCAGTTCATCGTAGCGGCGATTAATCGGCTCGCCAGCTCCATCCACCTGTAACGCGAGGTTGCCGGCGGCATCATAAGCCAGCAGACGACGCCCCCCATCCACGTGATCGATCGAGATCTCCTGTCCCGTCAGATCGTGAGTGATGCGGCTAAGGACCACCCCGCGGGGATCGGTGATCTGCCGCAAACGGCCGGTGGCGTCAAGTTCGTAGCGGGTGGTGCGGACCGATGCCTGGTCGCGCTCTTCCACTGCCACCAGGCGATACCACGTGTCATAGATCTCGCGTCGTGGTGTCCCGAACGAATCCGCCAGGGCAGGGTCATTATCCCCTGCATCAGAAAACAGCGTGTCGAATGTTCCATATTCCGCGCCGGATTGGCCGCCATCGGGATGCAAGGTACGGATCGCGCGGCCCAATGGGTCGAAGAAGAAGCTGCGCCGTGGCGCGGAGGGATCAGCCGAATACGGCTCGAACCCCAATCCCTCGGCATAGAAGGATTCAAATTTTTCGGCTGTTTTTCCTCGAGCGTTGGGGACGACCTGTCCGCTGACGGATACCATGTTGCCGTCATGCTCGGTCCGGCGCTGGAACAGGGCGCCGGTTCCATCGAGATATTCGTTGACGGAGATGGTACGAGTATCACCTGAAACGACGCGATAATGGGCAGCACGAAGCGCGGGCAGCGTCGCTGTCTCATATGAATAGGTGACGGTGGGGATGGCGAGCGTATCGCCGGGCGCCACTACCACGGCGATACGTGACAAGGGATCGTAGCGCGACTCGGTCACGCCGCCGTTGGGATTCACCATCCGCCGGGGCCTCGCTACCCTAAGATCGTGCTCGACCGTCGCAACAAAACCTTTTGCATCAGTGATCGACGTAGCAAATAGACCGAACTCGTCGAAGGTGTAGATCGTGTCGTTCCCGCGTGCATCCCGGCTGACCAGAACGTTGCCGCGCTCATCAAGGCTGACCCGTCTATGATCGTACAACCAGGCGGGCTTGCCATCCTGATCCTCTCCGTCGTGATACCCCAACGCGGACAAGTCAGGCTCATGGGCACCGTATGTGGACGTGGCCACATCCTTGTGCAGCGCGACCTTTTCGGTGCGGGTGAGCAGTCCATTTGTGACCTGGCCGAGCGCCAGGCCCTGGAATGCAGCACCGTCATAGTATTGGCGCACTTCGTTGAGCAAATTGCCGTCGCCGTCACGCTGGACAATGCGGGAGACACGGTCGCGAACGCGCCCTGCCGGGCCCAGCGCGTACTCGGCGTGGGTCGTTACAACGATAGCGATAGGTGCGCCTGCCCCTCCTTCTCCACGACGCTCTTCGCTTGTCACATTTCCGGATATATCGAACGTGAGCAGGCGCCGCTCGATACGCGCCTCGGACGTGCGCTCGAACGTCGACGTGGTGGTCTCCTCAATGAAGGGGAACAGAACTCGCCGGCTATCCGGCAGCGTCTGCTCGACACGTACGATCCATCGGCTCTCCTCCACCCGGTATGGGGTCGCTGCCAGCGGACCGCCGTCCTCTCCGAATACCTCTACCCGAAAAAGTTTGCGTTTCAGGCTGCGCCGAAGCTCGGGATCGGGAACGGTCGGCCGTCCGGAAGCTTCAGTGTGATAATGAAAGACGGTGCGACACGAAGGAATCGAGTCATCGCCTTCTTCAATCTGCTCGGATCGGCCGAATCCGTCGAATTCCCGTCGATGTCCGTCGTAGTGGCCTTCATGATAGCGGTAGCGGGTCACGTTGTGCAGGCCGCTGATCGAATCATCGACCGTAACGGCGGAAACCACCTGCACAGGAAACGGAAGAAATGACGCCCATGGTTCCCTTTGTTCGCGGTCACGCCTTGCCTCCTCGGTCGAGGTGGTGTATTCGATGGTCGTGATGCGACCAAGTCCGTTATCGATGCGCGAGAGCAGACCGGGCTTCACGTCGCCGGTGAAGTCGAGGTAGCGATAGTCCGGATACGGACTCGTCCACAAGATCCCCGCCGTTCCGGTTCCGCTCATGTCGGCGATTCGCAAGGTATCGGCGTGCGAGGTTGGCGGGGTGTAGCGAATCGTCTGCGGAGCGCTGAACGAGTTCCCCGACTGATTGATCCAGTACGTTACTTCGTCATAGCCGACAAAAACGACATCGGCCAGGCCATCCCCGTTGATATCGACAATGAACACTCGCGCCGGATCGAACGGATAGGGGAATCTCGGCGCGGCGGTCATCTTGCGCGATTCGGAGAAGTGGCCTCCGCCGCGCGAGGGCCAGTATTCGAAATACCCGCTGCTGAATAACACCACATCCGCAAGTCCGTCGCCATTGATGTCGGCAACACGGACGCGGGGATCGCCGGAAGATAGGTTGGGAACCGGCGTCGGCAGGTCGTCCTTGGGCAGCAGTCTCGGGGGTTTCCACCCTGCGGACCCCAGATTGTCGTATACCTGAAGACCGGTGCGGCCGTCATGCACCGCGTCAACGAGGCCATCGCCATTGACATCCATTAACTGCAGACCACCGGTTTCAAAAGCGAGCTGAGGTTGCCGGACGTACTGGTTGAAATCGGCGAAAGCGCCGGTTCCCTCATTGCGGTAGAAACCACTCAGCGTTCCGCTGCCGACCAGCACATCCGCCGCGCCGTTTCCGTCCATGTCGGCAAATTGCACGCGATCTTCAGCTGTGGAGAAAACAGCCGGGAACTGCGGCAAGGAACGGGGTGGTCCCCACCTGAGTTCACCCGTATTGGACCAGTATCGCGCCACGCCGTTTTCAATCGACAGAATGCCGGGGAGACCGCGACCCTCAAGATCGATCAACTCCAGGTTCGGCTGATCGAGGCCGGGCGGTGCTGCGCCGGCCTGAGCCAGGAACTTCCTCAGGCGGCGACTGGAGGGAGCGAATTCAGTATAGGAAAATTCCAGCGGCGGAAGTGACGCCGACTCCCCCGTTTCCGGATCGTTGCCTGAAAAAGTGACCGACCGAAGAAGCGATAAATCGGAGAAGGGCTCCGTATCGTACGCCAGCGCCCATGTCCGCACAGCGGCCGGACCCAGCGGCTCGACGTGAAGCGTGATACGTGAGCAGCGCAGGGCGGTGCGCATTTCAAAGCCGCTGCGAAAATCCGAGAACGGGTCGGGGCGAGCTTCATATTCGAACCGGACCGCATAGACGGCGTAGCGTATCTCCTCGATATATCGCTGGCCTTGTTCTGTTCGATACCGGTAGGTAATAGTGTTGCCCGCGGTGTCCTCTGTGCGTTCGATAAGCCATGCGAACTCCCGAGTCGTCCCATTATCGTCGAATTCGATCCTGCTCTCGGCCGTGGTCCCGAAGGTGTGGCGCATGCCGGACTTCTCAGTGACCTGCCACCCGGACGCCGTGCGGCTGAACTGCTCGAATCCGTTCTCGATTGATGCCCTGAAGTTGCCGGAACCTACGGGGAGGAGTTCCGTTTGTCCGGCGAACAGGAATGTGTCGTCATCCGTGTAGGCGGGTGTACCTCGAAACGTACGGCGGCTGATGGCGGCAAAAGGCAGCGACCAACCCAAGCCCCAGGTACCGTTCCCGGCGCCTGTACTGTAGCCGAGAGCCAGGCTGGGCTGGAAATTCCGTATGCCCGGCAATAGATCGAGCGGAACCCGATAGTTGCCGACACCGGAATTCAGGTCCGGCTGAAACGTCTCGCCGAGACCGCGAACGTCGCCGCCGCCGGCCGGATTGGACGCAGATTGACGATTGACAGGCGATTTGTTGGCCACAGGGTATCCTCTTATGTCAGAGATCGACGATGCGGAAGTTGTCGAAGTGTGCTCCCGCGCTGCCCCAGCAGAAAAGCCCGGCACGCCCTGCGCCGGGTAACGACGCATCCTGCCCCGACAATACCAGTTCGTCATTCAGGTACGCGTTCAACTGTGTCCCACTGATGCGTATCTTCAACGAGTAGCTTATACCAGCCTCGTATCCATGAGTTGCATCGAGTGCGGCGGTATCGAGTTCCTGGAATACGCCGGCGACTTTCTTCCCCATCCGCCGATAGTTGCGCTGCTGATCCATCAGGAAGTAATAGAAATTGTCCACGTCCTGCCAGCGGAACACGACACCGATACCGTCGTTGTCTTCCGAGCTGACGTCGACGACCACGATGCAATTCTGGACTGCTGGCAGTGCGGTCGTTGTTTTCCGAACGAGGTAGGTACCGGGCTTATCGGGTCCGGTCGCACCGGTTCCGAACGCACCCCCGTGTATATCCGACAGCTGATCGATTCGACGCGCTTCAGCATTGAAGACCCATTCCGACGGTGCGGATACCGTGGCCTGTGGATCGTCGACAATGTCGAAATCCGCAAGCGTGTCCGCATCGAAGCGATCCAGCAGCAACAGGTAAGGCTGGCCGGGGATGCGGCGGGGGGTGAACTCGTACTCCGTAGTCATTATGATGTTCTGAACTTGCGACCACTCGAAACCGGCATCGAACCGCGCCTGGTTCTCCGCCATCGGAATCACAATCTTCCACTCCTTCAACCACGGCTTGCCGATGAACGCATTGAGCGAGTTTGACCCACCCGTCGAAAGCGCGCCATCCGCAGTCGTGGTCTGGGTGGCAGTAGTGCCATCGGCAGCGGATACTTTGACGACCAGATTTTCGGGTGATGCGCCCTCGTCCGTTTCAATCAGGAAGGTAAGTTCGCGTACGTGCGGATCCAGATGATAGAAAGGCAGCATGGTCGATCGAAGCGTGAACGTCACGTCGCCGGTATCCTGGAACGCGAAGAACTCATCGAAAAGCTCGTACCGGAGCGCGACGGTGCGGCGTCCGGCATTCATCTGCTCGACCGCGAGTTCTTCCAGCACCTTCGGCTTCAGGTTCGGATCGAAAAACGACTCATAATAGAGCACGAGCTTTATGTCGGTAATATAGTTCAGGATGATGTCGTTTGCCGCAGGATTGAGCTCGAATACCCATGAGGTCGAGACCGGGCTGTTTTCGAAGATCGCCAGCATCTCCACATCCGGCGTGAAGATTACGGCGTCTGCAGCAATGCGGTATTGCGACACCAGCAGCGTTTCCGGCTGTAGCAGCCGCATCTTGATGCCTCCGTTACGCATTCGCGACAGGCAAAGTCCGGTATTGGTCAGGCTCGCATGTATTCCGCCGCGGCCGATCAACCCTTCGACAATCACCTCGGCGCGCTTGATGCGCTGCAGGTAGGCACCAGGGTAGTTCCGGTCGAAATCGCTCAGCTCGGTACGGAAACCCATGGTTCCCGTCCGCTGAAAATCGCGGAGGAACTGGACCGGGTAGCGATCCGCCAGAGAGATGATTTCCTTCATCGGCTGTTTTTTCTCGCCCAGGATAATCCGCATGAAAGTGAACGAATCAATGTCGCGGAGCAGAAAATCGCCGCCTAGAAGACCCGCCAGATCGTTCCGGTTATATGCGGGTTTGATGATATTCACCGCCTTGCCCACCTCATACTCGTAAGCCTGCTCCATCAGCCGGGCTATCACGATAGCCTGGCTGAGATATGACTTGGAGATCTGGCGAATCTCGTTCGCCAGGCGGTTCCAAAGGTCAGGCGTAAACTCCTGTGAGTCGAACAGCGCCAGTTGCTGCTCGGCCTGCTGCTTGCGCAGCGTGGCGATATTCTTCTGGATATCAGCGGCCTCCTTCTGTTTGGTCGCAATGTCCACCTGCTCATCCGCGACTTTCTTCGCAGCCTCCAGCTCGCTGATCCGGCGATCCATGTTATTGAGCTCGAACTCGCGTGAGATCTCGCTGCGCCGGCGTGTCAGCGTACGGAGCACTTCGTCGACACGGTGGGTTCCATTCGAGATTCCGTATCCTTCATAGCCCGAGAAATCGTACTCGGTCGTAGGGGCACCGACATACGTGATCTCGGAGTCCAAAGCCATCTCTTCGAGACTCACGTCCGCATATTCCGTTTTCAGATTTTTGGCGTTTTCGAGTTGTGTATTCGCATAAGCCTGGTTCGCCTCGATCGCTTCCTTCTGTTCTTTTGCTATCTCTACCTTCTTGATCTCGAGTTGTTCGTTCGCAGCCTCCAGGTCGACCGCATTCTCCAGCATCGACCGCTGGAACTGCTCCTGCTCAGCACTGGTCTTGAAATTGATGTAAGTCCGCTCCGCCTGAATCGCATGCTCGGCGAAATAACGCGCGGTATTTTGCAAGTAGTCGAAACGAAACACCGGGATCTGCTCGCGCGCCAGGCTGAGCAATGGAAAATCGATCCCATCTTCGATGTTCTGAATATTAAGTTTGGCGAGCAATACCACCGCTGCGATGGACGGGTTGTGCACGTTGGCATCCAAGGGCTGCGGCGCGGCGAGAATGGCCTGTACCTGCGCCGTAAGTCCATCGAACACCGGCGACTTGTAGAGCGCCGAAGCCGGATCCAGGATGGGATCGGTCAGGCGGACAATCTGTTCATACCTTGTTCTGGCTTCGGCCTTCTCACTGGATTCGAACAGGAAATTACCCCACCTGGTGTAAGCATTGGCCAGCTTCAACCAGATCATCGGGGCTTCAATGGCCTGGTTCAGGTATTGATAGTCGCGGGCCTTTTCGTACCAGCTGATGGCTTCTTCATAATCGCCCAGCTCCAGATGACAATCGCCAAGGCTCAACGGAATGGTGAAACCGTAGGTGTGCGGGATATAGGCGATGAAATTGGTGTCGATGATCTCGAAAGTAGCGAGTGCCGCGAGTGTGCTAGCGCTGATTCGCGGCTGGTAGATGCTTGCCGTCAGGTTTGCAGCCGCATTGGCCTGAAGATCGACGCTGACAATCTGGTCACCTTTGAACACTCCGAATTGCTGAGCGCCGCTGGCGAGCGAAACTGCGGGTGATACGTCCAGATATTGGCTGGAACCTGACGGTGAATTAAGGATGAAGCCGAGTCCCTCACTGCCCATCGGCCTCTGCATTGCGGTAGCCGTACCAGGGTTGAGCGGCTGCGAAAGCGTGCGCCCGAACGACAGGGGAACGGAGTCGCCCGCCGCCTGGAAAGCGGCGCCGGAGCTGCGCGCATCCCCGGTCAATGCCGCTACCACCCCGAGGTTGTTGCTGATTGCCCCGAGTTCCGGGGTTTGCAGCGATTGTCCCGCCACGGCTGCGGCTGCGCCAGGCGCGCCGGGTGCGACCACCGCGCCGGGTACCCCGGGTATGTTCGCCGGCCCAATACCCGCGCCCGTGCGCTGCGCAAGCTGGAATGCTTTCGTGAAACTGTCACGCGCGTTATCGAATTCGCTTTGCTGCACGGCTGCTATGCCGGAGGCCACCAGGAGATTCGATTCCAGTTCACGGTCGCGTCCCCCATTGAGTTCGAGCGCCTGCCGAATGATGGGCCGGGCTTCAGCAGTAGCCCCGGCCTGAAGATACGTAGAAGCTTGTTCATAAAGGATGGCCGCTGGCGATGCCACCACAGTGCTGCCCATGCCACCGAACTTCTGCACGATGGACGAGATTTCCCGCGGGGGATTACCGGGCGCTACTATCGGGCGGTCTGCGACGGCAGAGCGGTATCTTGCAACCTGAGCAGCAGCGCTGACCATTGCGTCGGTCAGTTGCATCTGCTTGAGCGCCGAAGTAGCGATTACAGTGACGTTGACGGGGAAATAGGGATGAAGGAACTTGTGCAACAGGGAGTAGGCTGTCTGATACTCACTCAGGGCGTTCTGGAACTCGTCCTGGAAAAAATAACGATGTCCGTTCGCGAGATGCCCTTGCACCTGTTTTTCCAGCGCCAGTTTCGGATCAACTTCCGCCACCTGGAAGCCGAAAACCTGCGGGACGACTTTGTAGCTGTAATAATTGCTGAGGTACTTGGTTGCCATGGCTGATTCCTCGTTGATCGGCGTGTTAAAAATTTACTTTTACTATCGGAGCAAGCAGGCACGCGCCTTCGACTACATGTTTATATTTTCAAAGGGTATAAAACATCCTTCCTTTTTTTATAGATCACAGAATTAAAATAGCAAGCCAGGTAGTGTGTTACCTCAATAAAAAAGGAATGTCCCAAGAGGATACGTTGCCGCAAAATGCCGGTAACGGATCGAGGTGGTATCGACATGGGTAAACGTGAGAAACGGATGTATCGTGAGGCAATACGCAATCGCTACCATTGGGCCAAAGAGGCTGACAAGGACACGATTCAGGCAGGTTCTGTTCAGTCTGCGATTATCAGCGCAGGTTCACGACTTCAAGCAGAAAGCGGGGAGTATTTAAGCCAAAACGCCAGCAATTAGAAAAAAGAGAAGAAAGCGGCGATTAGAAGGGGATTTTTTGTGATGATGAATTTCCCACTACCTGAGATAGGGAGATAGGCAGTCATGATCGGTCAACGAAACGGACGGCTCAGAAAGCGGGACCCGGCAAGACCGAACCGCCAAGGCACATCCACGGCTTTTGAAATACCGATGCGCGGGCCTGTCACGATTGGAATCTGTTCCCCGGAATTGGGGAGTGTAAGTTGAAATGGTAGTGCGTCGATGGGCATACCGCCATGCTCACTCGTTATACCGAGCGCCTGGCAGACACGCCCCGGTCCGGAGCAAAGGAGGCGCACATCATTGAGACCGCGCCGCGCCCGCATGGTCTCCAGCCCTGCGAGCGGTTCGATCGCGCGAATCAGGACACCCGCGCCATGTCCTTCCGTGCGGCAAACGAAATTGAGGCACCAGTGAATTCCGTAGGAGCGATAGATGTAGGCTCGACAGGGCGGGCCGAACATCACACTATTACGCTTGGTGGGACCGCCAAAACTGTGCGACGCAGGATCTTCGTGATCATATGCTTCCGTCTCCACAATGCGTCCCCCGACGCCATCGAGGAGTAAGGTTGCGCCTATCAGAGACCGAGCCACATCAACGGACGGGGCGGAAAAATCAATAAATGATGGCAAAATTGCATTCATACCAACAATTTTATACGGATAGCCTGAGAATCGATACCGCCTCCTGACGCATGAACCTAAATCCGGCCGGCTTATGGAAGATTCGTGCCATTATCTAACTGGGTATCTTCGTATCGATGAAATAGCCGATGCCCGCTTTTCGAAAGACTCCGCTTTTTCTGGCTGATGTGTACGCCGATATAGTGTGGCCAGACTCTTCAGCGTGATGGCTACACTCAAATGGTTTGGGCCGAAGCGCTTTTCATTTATCCTCAGCGCCCGCTTATAAAGCCGCTCTGCTTGCGTATATCGAGCTTGACCAGCATAAAGCGCACCCCGATTGTGCAGGGTAGTGGCAACATCGGGATGATGCGGACCCAGGGTTTTCCTTGAAATCTTCAACGCGCGCTTAAGAAGCGGCTCGGCCTGGGCATACTGCCGCTGCGCGAGATGCAGCAATGCAAGATTATTTAAATTCGTGGCAACATCGGGATGGTGCCGGCCCAAGATTTTCTCACCAATTTGCAATGCGCGTGCAAGAAGGGTTGCTGCGTTTTGAAGCTGCCCCAATTCGCGCTGCATCTCAGCCAGGTTGTTCAGGCAGATCGCTACCACCGGATTATTGGGGCCGAACCTGCTTTCCGAAATCTCCAGCGCCCGCTGAAGGAGATGCTCGGCTTGCGCATAGCACTTTTGATCGCGGTAGAGCGTAGCCAGGTTATGCAGGCTCATAGCAATCTCGGGATGATTCGGCTCCAGGGCCTTTTCCCGAATATTCAATGCACGGAGAAAAAGTGGCGCAGCCAGCTCAAGGTTTCCCTGCGCGTGGTGAATCTCGGCCAGATTGCTCAGGCTGGCTGCTATATCGAGATCGCACCCGCCCCGCTGTTTCCGCAGTAGCAGCGCTTCTTCCAGAAGTGTTTCGTTTTCAGCGCGTTTCTTTCCCGCATAATGCATCACTACTGGATTGTTCCGTTTGGTGACAGGTCCAGGATGATGCGCCGCAGGGACATCCCCCGCATTTTGCGGAGAATTCCTCGAGGCCGCGGTAGCGCGCAGGGGATTCCCTTGCTTATCCGCCTTCACTATACCTCCACAATGGTTGCAACTTGTGAACGGTTTCCACAATGACGGCCATTTAACTCGGGATTAGCCGGTATGAATAGCTGTAATATCTTACAGGCTAGCAGCCTGTCGGACTTAAAGGAAATCGGCTGCAAAAGCGTCTGGCTGGTTCATATTTCGCCGCTTTTTCGACCAATAGAATAACTATTGGCCTTCAAAATCAGCAAAATCTGCCCTCAACCAGTCTCTTTTTCGCTGCGATTCTTTAAGTCCGACAGGCTGCTAGCCGATACCAACCGCGTTTACGGCGCGGTGAGGGTCAAAACACGCATCTCCGAAGAGGAAGGAAGAATGTCGTCGCCCATGCTGATGATTGCCGCAACGTTGCTTTTTGCAACGATGGGTATGTGTGTGAAGTTCGCTTCCGCGGACTATAGTACGGCCGAAATCGTGTTCTACCGTGGCGTCATAGGGGCAGCCACCATGATGCTGCTTACGCGCGCACATGGCCAAACGCTTCGCACCCGTCTGCCGGCGATGCACTTCGGGAGGAGCCTGGCAGGCGTGTGTGCGCTCGGTCTCTGGTTTTATGCAATCAGCGCTTTACCGCTTTCCACGGCGGTGACATTGAACTACATGTCGCCTATCTGGATGACGCTGCTGCTTCTCGTCAGGACCGCTCTTAGTGGAGGGAGCAAGGTTGATAGTCGTTTGATATGCACAGTGCTTGCCGGTTTCGCCGGTGTGATCTGTATCCTCCAGCCAACAATGGCGGGGGATCAGCTAAGGGCGGGCCTGATGGGCCTGCTCTCGGGTCTGCTTACCGCGCTTGCTTACCTGCAGGTGGTCGCTCTCGGCAGGGCCGGCGAACCGGAAGCCCGTGTCGTGTTTTATTTCTCGCTGTGCAGTATCTGCGCCGGTGCCGCAGTCGTGCCGCTGGCTGGCGGCTGGCACGCCCATACTCTCAAAAGCCTGGGCATGTTGCTCGCTGTCGGTTTGCTGGCAACATTCGCACAACTGCTGATGACGCGCGCCTATGCTACCGGCCGCATACTCGTCAATGCCAGCCTCCAATACCTGAGTATTGCGTGGTCCTACGTATATGGAGTGCTGCTATTCAGCGACCCGGTGACGGGCATGGCGCTGCTCGGCATGGGCTTGATAGTGGCCGCCGGTATAATGGCTGCAAAATTACGCCAGTCTGTCGGCGCTTCCAAGCCAATCAGTAAATGCGACGGCGTATGAATGACAGCGAACTTATAAACGAGCTGCTGCATTCACTCTTGCCTTTAGTTTCATCGCATCTGCTCGCTGCAACGTCATCGCACCAATTCTTCAAGCTCACATTTCTGGTGATGCTCCACAGACACACCTGCGCGTGCCGCTTCACACGCGTTTCCGTAGGTCTTGCCGTCGCAACCGCAAACAGGTCTGTGCTCATTGGTACAGGTGCTGGGTATGGCCTTGCACGTTCCCTGCGCATCGCGAATTTTGCATTGCCCGGCACCGACCTCGCAGTATTGCGCATCGGGGCATAACGTTCCCAGAAGTCCGCCACAGTCCAATGGTTCGATGGGTTCAATTTCTTTGCAGCGGTCCGTTAATTCCACTTTGACAAAAGTTCCGGGTTTCGGACGAATAGAACGCAGTTGCTCGACGAAATTGCGAAATTCACGCGGTGTTGAGCTAAGGCCTGCTTCCGCACAAGCGGATAAACCCACCCTGGTTGATGTCGGGCCACCCACTCTGGGATAATAAACATCGAAAGTATCGACAGTATCGGAGGCAATGGCGTTGCCGATCGTTTTTCGGACCAATTCCAGCGATGCGTTATCCACGTTGTCGTCGGTACTGCCGACGCGAATAATAACGGCACTGGCCGCAGTACCTTCCTCGGCAAGCAAAGATGCGTTTGGAAGGAGGCTGAACCCTGTCAGAAAAATATAAATTAATTTTTTCACTTTTTCTTAACTGAATAGCCAGGGTGTGAAAATCAGTGGCTGACAACGAGCACGCTTATCGCTCCAGGGCCTTAACCGCTTGACCAATAAGAATTATGAGTCCGTCAACCTTTAGACCTCAAGGCTGACGTCCAGCCAGGAAGCAGTCTGAGTTGCAGAATAGCGCTGCGGCCCGAATTCACTCGGCCGCAGCAATCAGGGTATCCACGTCTGAAAATTCCACGGTGATTTTTAGCCATATCGTCGGATTAATTTGGCCCTATAGATCCACCTTGTTCATACTTTGGGTCTTTTTTCGGCTTTCCTTCCTTATCCACAGGGAAGTCGGGGACGTGGGTATCTTTGCTCGGCGATCCTGCATCTTTGCTCCGTTCCTCTCTTTTTTGCTGATCCACATATCCCATATCCATTCCATCGTTGGTAGTCCCACCTTGAGTGGATCGGGACTTACCCTGGCCAGAAGCGCTGCTGCTACCCGTAGAACCGCTCTGTCCGGCTGAACTTCCCTGGCCGGATGTGCTACCGCCGTATTGAGCCTGCGCTATACCCGCGATGCTGAATATCGCCGCGCTGGCCAAGGTTAAAAGAGATGATATAGAGAATAATTTCATGGCTGTTCCTTCTTGTTTATCCAGCAATATTGCTGTGTTTGAAAGGTTACGTGCCGTCTCGCAACGCTTCAGTGCGGTACCACACCAAAAACGCTCTCCATTCCATGATAACCGGGCATCATACGATACTCGCTGCGCTGGAAGCCGGTGCACCAATTCAATGCCAATGTTTTTACTGATAATATTGGAAAAAGTTGAGGGAACTGTTCTTATGCCGGGCGCCGTATGGATCTGACATGGCGACATTGGACGGCGCATCTCGAACGTTCAGTGCGCCATCGTCCAGCCTCTATTATTCATTACACTTACACCCAAGTAATATGATGGGCCTGTGGCAGGCAGGCGTTCCAAGGCCGGGTCGCATATATACGAATTATGCGATCAGCACCACAAAGACAAAGAGACAAAGCAAACCGGGGCCATCCAATTAAATTCACAGCCGAATCGATAAATAACGTCTTGAAATGTTGCGCCCTGGTTGTGTCGATAAGCGCGAACGTCGGCTGGACCCATCCGTTTGTCATTGATACTAAAGGTAGCCCTAAAATCAAGACAAATGATGGCAATTTTGAAATGGTTTTCGGTGCTCGCGCTCATCTCGACGTACACTCGTTTGACAACGATAAACCTGATCCCGCCTATCCCGCTTTTGGAAGCCAGGTAGCCGATGGTCAGCCGCGCAGTGGTTTCAATTTTCGCCGCGGCTATACCGATGTGACCGCCCGGTTCTACGACCTCAGCTTCAAATTTCAGAACGATTTTGCGGCCGGAACATTTCCCGGCAGCCTTCGGGAAGCCTGGGTCGCCGCCAAAATCGGCCCGGGTCAACTCACGATCGGCCAGTTCAAGGCTTATCGTGGCATGGAAGAACTGACCAGCTCAAATGAAACCACGATGATGGAGCGTCCCTCGACCTCGTCCACCGGCATTTATGCGGGGCGGCAGTGGCTGATGGGGGTCGGTTACAAGGGTATTTTTGCGGACCAGCTCGGTTATGCTGTCAATATTATGAGCCTGACGCACACCGGTATGCCTATCAAGGGTTCAAGCTATGGCGGCCGGCTATTTTGGGTGCCCCGCTCGCAGGAAGGTGATACCCTCCACTTTGGTTTCTCATACAGTATCGATACGGAAGCTGCCGGATCACTTTCTGCAAAGGTAGTTGATATTTATGGTGGACGGCGCGGTTTTAGCCAATCCTTCGGTTCCGCCGGTGCCGCTGCGGGCTTATCCGGCCATCATAGCGAGACCACGTGGGCACTGGAAGCAGCTTATGCGATTGGGCCTGTCAACCTGCAAGGAGAATACGCCGCTGTAAAACTCGACAATACCCATCTATTGGCGGGGGCGCAGAAGGATTCTCACATACAGGCATACTATGTACAGGCTAGCTGGTTTGTCACCGGTGAAAGAACAATCTACCGGAAGGAGCGCGGCGCTTTCGGCAAGCCCAAGCCGATCAGGAAATGGGGGGCAATCGAACTGGCTGCGCGTTATGACGCAGTCGAGAACAAGGATCAAAGCCTGGCCGAGAATCCCTGCGGCACCGGCACAACCAAATGCCAGGTCCAGGTACTCACGCTGGGCGTTAACTGGTATGTTCGGGAAGGGGTACGATTAATGCTTAATTATTATCTTACCGAAGCGGAACTCGGAAACGCCGGCGCCGGCACGCCAAACCGTACGGACAGCCCTTCCGTTATTTCCTTCCGTACCCAGCTAAGTTTTTGATCAGGGCGAGAAGCGGGGATGAGTTGCCTTGTTACATCCGTTCGATATATTCGCCGCTGTCCGTATTGATTTTGATCTTTTCGCCCTGGAGGACGAATGGCGGAACCATGACAACAAGGCCGGTCTCCATCGTGGCGGGCTTGTAAGAACTGGTGGCGGTGGCCCCTTTCAAATTGGGTTCGGTGTCTGTGATGGTCAGCACTACGCTGGAGGGAAGCTGTACGCCAATTGCGCGATCATGGTGGAAATTGACTTGCACGTCCGTATTCGGCAGCAGGTATTCATACTGACCCTCAAGAAATTCCTGCGACAGGCCCAATTGCTCGTAGTTTTCCTTATCCATGAAAATATAATTCTCACCTTCCTGGTAGAGAAAAGTCATGTCGCGCGGCTCGACGAAAGCGCGTTCCACTTTGTCGTCGGTACGGATGCGCTGGTTGGTCTTGGTGCCTGCTTCGATATCCTTCATCTCTACCTGCATGAATGCCCCACCTCGGCCTCCAACATGAACGTGGTAACATTTCAGGACGCGCCAGATGCGCTTGTCCCATTCGATCAGGTTGCCGACGCGGATTTCCGTTGCAAGAACTTTAGCCATTATTGTTCCAGTGAATCAAGAAAACGCGCATCTTACTATAAAAAGCTCTCGATAACCCCATGCAATCAATGTTCTCGGCGGATTGCCGCCAGTGCCACCGATTGGCCCGATTCCTGGACGAGGTAAAAATTCGTTATCCGGATTATCACGCCCGTCCTGTGCCGGCTTTTGGTGATGTAACGCCCAAGCTGCTCATTGTCGGTCTCGCTCCCGGAATGCACGGCGCAAATCGTACCGGCCGCCCCTTTACCGGTGATTTTGCCGGGGTTTTGTTGTACCGGACCTTATATAAATTCGGCTTCGCCAACCATGAAGGTTCAGCTTCGGTGGAAGATAATTTGCAGCTCACGCATTGCCGCATTACCAACGCCGTCAAATGCCTTCCCCCCGAAAACAAACCTGAACCAAGCGAGATCAGACAATGTAATGGATACCTGGCGGCCGAGATCGCTGGTTTCGCAAAAGACGGCGGCACCGCGCTGCTCGCTCTCGGTGGGGTTGCTCATCGGGCAGTGCTCATGGCACTGGGGCTCAAGCAAAAAGCTTATCCATTCGGCCATGGCGCCATCCATGAATTAACTGCCGGGCCGGCATCCGATAGCTTGAAACCCAACAGCCTGACACTATATGACAGCTACCATTGCAGCCGTTACAATACCCAGACTCGGCGTCTGACTGCAGAGATGTTCGAACAGGTATTCGCGAAAATTTGCAGCGACCTGGCTTTTCATCAGCAAACTGGAGACTAACTAACCCATGCCCTACGTCAATATACGCATTGCCGGCACCCTCAGCCGCGAGCAGAAGAAACAGATTGCTCAGGAAATAACCGATACGCTCGAGCGAGTCGCGCACAAGCCGAAATCCTATACCTATATTGCTTTCGATGAACTGCCTCACGAAAGTTGGGCCATCGGGGGCAAACTGCTGGGTGAGGGGGACTGATCGCCTTGGCGGTAGAGTCTACTTTCGACCCCAAGGCATTTTACTCGAGCCTGCCATCGCAGCCGGGAGTCTATCGCATGATGAATGCGGCAGGCCAGGTGATTTATGTCGGCAAGGCTATCGATCTCCGAAAACGTGTTTCATCGTATTTTCAGAAAAGCGGCCTGGGGCCCCGCATGCAATTGATGGTTTCCCAAATCACGGGCATAGAAACCACAGTGACCCGTTCTGAAGCGGAAGCGCTGTTGCTCGAAAACAACTTAATAAAAAATTTAACTCCTCGCTTTAACATCCTGTTTAGAGATGATAAATCGTATCCGTACGTGATATTGAGCGGTCATCGTTTTCCCCGGCTTGGGTTTCACCGCGGCGCACTGGATAAGAACCATCATTATTTTGGACCGTTTCCAAATGCGGGAATGGTGAGAGAGAGCATACAGCTTCTGCAAAAGGTATTCCGGATTCGCACTTGCGAGGATAGCGTATTCAGCAACCGCACCCGGCCTTGTCTTCTCTATCAGATCAAGCGTTGCAGCGGGCCTTGCGTCGATCTGATCACAGCGCAGGCATATAAAGAGGATGCCAGAGACGCTGAGCTTTTCTTGCAGGGCAAGCAGACCGAGGTTCTGGAAAGCATCGCCGGAAAAATGCGGGAAGCCGCGGATTTGCAGGAGTATGAGCAGGCTGCCTTGTTTCGCGACCAGATTCAGTCACTGCGAAAAATTC
Organism: Nitrosospira briensis C-128; assembly: GCF_000619905.2. NCBI lineage: Bacteria > Pseudomonadati > Pseudomonadota > Betaproteobacteria > Nitrosomonadales > Nitrosomonadaceae > Nitrosospira > Nitrosospira briensis. The sequence continues at coordinate 196,698 of NZ_CP012371.1, forward strand.
GGGAAAAACAGTTCGTCGATAGCGGCAAGGCGCTGGATGCCGATGTGGTTGCCTGCGTTGTCGAAACTAACGGCGGGGGAAGGGCCTGCGTCAATCTTGCCATGGTAAGGGGAGGGCGCCACTTGGGAGACAAGAGTTTTTTTCCACAAAATGCGGAAGGGTACGACCCGCCCGAAATGGTGGAGGCTTTTCTGACCCAGCATTATTTCAATCGGAGCGTGCCGAATCTTATCATCGTCGGTGAGAAAATTCAGCGGGACATCCTTCAAGCGGCGCTCGCCGAGCAATCCGGCCATAAGGTAGTCATCAACTGTAATCCGATCGGCGAACGGCGTATATGGCTGGATATGGCGGCGGAAAATGCGCGCCTGGCGCTGGAGCAGATGCTGAGCCGGCAGGCCAGCCAGGAAGAGCGCCTGCAAGCCTTGCAACAGGCCCTGGATATGCCCGGCCTTGGCCGCATCGAATGTTTTGACATCAGCCATACGCTGGGGGAAGCGACCATCGCGTCCTGCGTGGTTTATGACAACTTCGCCATGCGCAACAGCGAATATCGCCGCTACAACATTACCGGCATTACGCCAGGGGATGATTACGCCGCAATGCGCGATGTCCTTTCCCGGCGCTATCATAAAGTTGCCGAAGGCGAGGGAAGTCTTCCTGATCTGATTCTGATCGATGGTGGCAGAGGCCAGGTCAGCGTTGCACGAGATGTACTGGTCGAGCTTGGGTTGAATGGCGCGAATCTTTTGGGCGTAGCTAAAGGTGAGGCGCGCAAGCCCGGACTGGAACAATTGATTTTCCCGGGAGCGGAAAAGCCGCTACAATTGCCAAGGGACCATCCCGGATTACATCTGATTCAGCAGATTCGGGATGAAGCTCATCGTTTTGCAATTTACGGCCACCGCGCCAAGCTTGGTAAATTACGCACCAGCTCAAGTTTACAGAAAATTGATGGTATCGGCGCCAAGCGTCGTCAAAGCTTGCTGGCACGGTTTGGCGGGCTGAAAGGCGTGCAGACCGCAAGTATTGAAGAATTGCAGCAAGCAGATGGCATCAGCCGTGCGCTGGCGGAGAAAATTTACAGGGAATTGCACTGATTACAAAGGGCTTGTTTCAGTTCCAGTCATATAAACGTCCCGAGTTTGGGACAGCTTATTGCCGCTGAGGCGTAATCCAAAAATGTTGACCCCCCATAGACTGATATGAGAGGGAATATTTATTTGAGCAAAGAGTAGTGTCGCGACGAGGCAGGGTAACAATACAATTTGAATCGAAGGTTTGCAACCCGGGTTCATCAGAACAGCACCTTAATGGCATATACTGATCCTTATGCCTCTTAACCTGCCCAACGTACTTACGTGGATGCGTATCCTGGCGATTCCGCTGTTCGTAGGCATATTCTACTTTCCCTCGACGTGGTTGTCCCCGTCAGAGCAGAACCTCATCTCCACCATTATTTTTACCGTGGCCGCCATCACCGATTGGCTGGATGGTTACCTTGCGAGAGTGCTCCGCCAGACTTCGGCTTTCGGTGCATTTCTTGACCCGGTAGCGGATAAGTTGATGGTGGCGGCGGCGTTGATCGTTCTGGTCTACCTGAGCAGGCTTGATGCACTTATCGCCTTCATCATTATCGGTCGTGAAATTACCATTTCAGCGCTGCGCGAGTGGATGGCGCAAATTGGTAAAGGAAAAAATCTGGCGGTTTCCTTTTTAGGGAAACTGAAAACCACCTCACAAATGGCAGCCATCCCACTGCTGTTGTATCACGAAAAAATAGGTGAAAACTTCAACCCGCAGGAAGTGGGCACATGGCTGATCTATCTGGCGGCAGTACTGACATTATGGTCCATGGCCTACTACCTTAAAGTCGCGATACCCCAGGCGTTGAAGCATGGCTGAAACGTCTCAACCCTGCTCTTGTATCGCCTTTTCTTGACAAAGACAGCAGCATCCTTATAATGCCAGATTGTTTTTTTGCGGGAATAGCTCAGTGGTAGAGCACAACCTTGCCAAGGTTGGGGTCGCGAGTTCGAGCCTCGTTTCCCGCTCCAGTCAGTGGGAAAATGGATTCATCTGCATGAGGCATCGTTTGCATATTCCGCGCCCTTGCTGAAATCCGTTTTCCCTTTTTAGTTTTCCCTATCGCACTGCAACGGTGCAACGTAACCAATTCACGTTACGCAGCAATGGCGGGGTGGCAGAGTGGTCATGCAGCGGCCTGCAAAGCCGTGGACGCCGGTTCGATTCCGACCCCCGCCTCCAATTAAATCATGAATTTAGGTGATGACGGAGAAAAAAGTTTTTCGCTATTTTTAGAACTTTTTCGCCAAAAATGCAAAATACGATTTCAGTCGAGGCGAAGTCCTCAATCGATTGGGAGTGCCCCTTAACCGGGCAGCGTTTCAGCGCATCGCAGATAGCGGCGTGGAACGAGAAGCGCGAGTTGGTGAGGCTTCAATGCGTCGCGGAATACTCATCCAATCCCTTATATCAAGCAGCGGCGGCTCACGATCCGAAATATTGGAACAAGTTCTCAACCGGTCAAGTGCACTTGTACGGCGAGGCCACTTAGAAGGCATATTCTCCCGACACAAAGAAAAATCAGCATCCAAACAGGCCACCAAAACAAGGTGGCCTTGTGTCTTATTTCTAAGATGAGGAGTATTTTAATATTGAGTTCGAGTTGTGCTAATGAAGTTTGAAACCTTTAAAGCTGGGCAATGGCGCCAACGCTATCAATATAAAAGCTTTGAACCAGCACTCGTTAACCATGACTGGACATGGCAGGACCCAACTATTCATCTTTTATTGGAATCCGCCAATCGGGCTTTAGGAGAGCTCAACGCCTTTTCCCTCATCGTACCTGATGTGGACTTGTTCATTCAGATAACGTAGTTAAAGAAGCGCAGACGTCGAGCCGTATTGAGGGCACTCAGACAGGTATCGGCGAAGCCCTTCTATCAGAGGAACATATTCTCCCTGAAAAACGCAATGATTGGCACGAGGTTCATAACTACGTAAATGCAATTAATAAAGCTATTGCCGAGCTGGAGCAGCTGCCTTTGTCCAACCGTTTACTCAAGCAGACTCATGCGGTCTTGATGCAGGGCGTGCGCTGCGAGAACGAGCAGCCAGGTGAGTTCCGTAGTAGCCAAAACTGGATTGGGGGCTCAAGCTTAACTGATGCCGCCTTTGTCCCGCCTCATCATGAAGGTGTCCCGCACCTGATGGGCGATCTAGAATAGTTCTGGCACAATCAGCAAATTACAGTCCCGCATTTGATTCGTATCGCTATTAGCCATTATCAGTTTGAAACAATTCATCCCTTTTTAGACGGAAATGGCCGCATTGGGCGTCTGCTCGTTCCATTGTATCTAGTGGGGCACGGGTTATTAGCCAAACCCTCACTATATTTGTCGGATTTTTTTTGAACGTAACCGTGCTAGCTACTATGACGCGTTAATGGAGGTGCGTGTTGGTAACAATATAATTCATTGGGTCCGATTTTTTTTACAAGGCGTGACGGAAACTGCGTCCAGGGGGCGAGATGTGTTCCGGGAGGTACTAACTTTGCGTACAGAGGCCGAGCGGCGCGTTTTATCGTTAGATAGACGGATCCCAAATGCGCGCGCTGCCTTAGGTTTGCTTTACCGTCGCCCCATAATCACCGCAAAGGATTTGGAACGCGAGTTATCTATATCTAAACCCACGGCCCATGCACTTGTCTTAGATCTAGAGCGTCTAAACATTTTGAAGGAAACTACTGGGCAGATGCGAGATCGTCTCTACGTTTTTGATCGTTACCTTAAGCTTTTTTAAGTTAAGTAGAAACGCCTATCGTTAACTAACGTCGGCTAAATAAGCATTTATATGCAAGCTAGCAAACCCGCTTCGGCGGGTTTTTTATCGCCCCAACAAGAACCACAACCAACCGCCTCCGGGCGGTTTTTTCATTTCTAAAGGAAGCAAATGGCACAGCCAACTCAGCGTAGCTTAGGCGATATTCTTGCAGGGGATTCTGGTCAAATAATAGCTTGATCTGCTAAGAATATTGTAGCTACCTGCTGAGTGAGTCTTCATGTTAATTTTGACATGGAGGCGAACATGAAGAAGCGATTTAGTGAAGAGCAGATTATTGGTATTTTGCGTGAAGGCGAAGCAGATGGAGCGGTCATCCGCGACATTGCCGCAAGCACAATATTACGGAACAGACGGCGGGAGGCAACTGGAAACCCCATTCCCATGTCACTTCCAGGCTACCGATTGCTATGCGCGATGACTACGCCTCCAAGTTTTGCGACGGTCGTTCCACCGAAGACCGAGTATCAGCCGACGACCGCGGGACGCCATCTTCATGAACCCGTCGTGGCTCTGTATTGGTGGGCCATCGCCAATTCCGACTTTCTCGACGCCGTCCACGAGCGGCGGAAGTCCTGCGTGGGTGTGATTAAGTTTCGAGCTCATGCGGATGTTCAAAAAAGGGCAATTGGACATATGGAAATAGGGCCAATGTCTCACAGGAGAAATTCACCTGATTGAAAGGCAATTCGGTATCTGTAGCGCATAGTCAGTCCGATCAAGGGAAGAGTGCTGGTTTGTCAAGCCCCCTATTACACAAGTCGGGTCAAAGCTGCTGTGCAGCCCTCTCTGCATCGGACAAAGTCTCCAGCCAGGCTTGAATATCAGTTTTAGCCTGTTCGGTCAATGTGATGAAGCCCGCGATTGCCCCGGTCGCATCCGGTGAAGCAGTGTTTTGTGACAGATTAAACGAGCGGTTGGCGATCAGCCGATAGTCTCTCACTGCGAAGACGCTAACCATCAGGCTCATGACCACGCGCGCCTGATCCGATGTTTCAAATTGTTGTTCTAACTGCGTCAGATTTATCTGTACCGTGAACGGCCGTTTACCGTTTATAGCCAAGCGACGTTCCAATAAAACCGGGAACGGCGCTTCCCAGCGATCCAAATTGTAATAGCGGATGGCGGTTGCGTCTTCGTAAAGCAAGCGGTAGCGTATCCGCTCATCCCACAGCCAGACTGGCGCATCGAGCGTAACCGCGGCATCTTGCACGGTAGATGTTGCAATCGGACCCAGATCGTGACTTACCGGCAAGCCGTGGTTGGCACCGATGCTGCAACCGGAAACCGTTGCCATCAATGTTATCGCTATCAAGCCAAGTGATCGTTTCATTGCGATGCCTTGAAACCCGGCTCGCCGGGTGCTGGCGACAAGGGTTCGGCCCCCAGCAAAAACGCTTGCGGATCGGTTTCAAGCATGGTCGCCACGCGATCGAAACGATGTATGGTGGCCTGCATCTGCAGCATGAGGATATTGGCTCTCGGCATGGTTGTTTGCAGCAGTTGCTGACCTACGGAAGCGCCAGTTTGCATCAGGTCGCCCGATTGTTTGGAAAGCGCTGTCAGTTCTTGTCGCATTTGTCGGCTCAATTGCTTGAATTCATCGGTCAGTCCATTTACCTCGGACAGCGCCCGCCGCGCGTCCGCCGTTAACGCCGGCACTTGGGCCAAGGCTTTGTCGGCGCTGGTCTGCAATGTGCTGAACCGGCCCGTGGCGGCTTCGATATTGATCAGGATCTGTTTCATTTGCTGGACATTGTTTTTGTCGAGGAGCTGATTCAGCCTGAGTACGAGTTCATGGGTTTCTTTGACCGTATCTTCACCAGCAACCGACAATCGATCGATAAAGGAGGGCTTGATCGGAATGCGGGTGTCCGGAGAACCGCCGCTCGGCAGCGGTTCAGGATTGTCGCCGCTATCTTTGAGGGCTATTTGCGTCAATCCGGTCACGCCCTGAAGCTCCAATGTCGCATAAACGCCGCGGTTTAATCGCACCATGTCATCCACTTCCATTGGTACGACGATCACGCTGGGGTCATTTGTGTCGAAACGTACGGCGCTCACCTTGCCGACGTCGATGCCACGATAATAAACGATGGAACCGGCCTTGAGCCCGGTCACCGAGTCGCGGGTCATGGCCACATAGGTTTGCGTTTGACGCTCGACATCGCCGAGCCAGAAGATAATGATGACGATGCTGGCGATCAGCGCTGCCATGAACAATCCGGTCGCTAAAGCATAGCTGTCTTTACCCATGACCTGCCTCCAATGAACTGAATATCCGTTGTGCGCGATTGTTATGAAAGAATTCCCGGACAAAAGGATGATCGCAGGCGAGTACCTTATTCAGCGTGTCGAACGCGACCAGCCGATGTTCTGCCAATACCCCTATTTTGAGGCATAAATCCCGCAAAATATCCAAGTCGTGCGTGATCATGACCACTGTGAAATCAAGCTCTTGATGCAGTTGCCGCAACAAGGTGACGAAAGCCTCGCTGGCCAGGGGATCGAGTCCTGAAGTCGGCTCGTCCAACAATAATAATTCCGGCTCCAGAATCAGCGCCCGGGCCAAGGCTGCACGTTTGACCATGCCACCGGACAATTCGGACGGTTTGAGCATGGCGTCACGGGCATTCAGTCCTACCATCGCCAGCTTCATGTACACCATTTGCGAGACCAGTTCCTCGTCGTCGATATCCAGTTCCCGCAGCGGAAATGCGATATTGTCAAAAACGTTCAAAGCGCTGAACAATGCCCCGTTCTGAAATAATACGCCGGTATGATTGCGCCGCTGACTGCATTCGATAGCGCAAGCTTCCTGAACCGACTCACCCAATACTTTGAGGCTGCCCCGGCTGGGTGTTTCCAGACCAATTATTTCACGCAGCAAGGTGGTTTTACCGCTACCGGATGCACCCACCAGTCCGAGTATTTCGCCGTTTTCAAGACGAAAACTGATATCCCGATGAATCAATTGTTCGCCGAAATAAGTCCAAATGTGCTCAAGCTCCACGGCGCAAGATTTTTTCACGGAAACCCTACATTTTTGAATAGAATGGAAAATATGGCATCCATCACAATCACCACAGTGATTGTCGCTACTACGGAATGCGTGGTTTCATCTCCCAAACTCTCTGTGTTGGGCTTGATCAGAAAGCCGTAATAACAGGCGATCATGGCGATCATCATGCCAAACGTAACCCCCTTGGTTAGACCGATATAAAAATTAACGATGGGCACCGCCTTGGGCAGGTGATCGAGAAATTGCCGGTAACCGATATCCAGCGTCAATTGCGCCGAGACCATGCCGCCGATCAAGGCCATCGCATCGGTCCAGACGATCAGCAACGGCATGGCTATGGACAGCGCGATCACTTTCGGCACAACCAGCCGCAAGGAATGAGAAATACCCAACGCCGCCAAAGCGTCGAGCTCCTGAGTAACGCGCATGATGCCGATTTCGGCGGTCATGGCCGAACCGGAGCGGCCAGCGACCAGAATAGCCGTAAGCATCGGCCCCAGTTCCCGTATGATGCTGAGCCCGAGCAGGTCGATAATGTAAATTTCCGCGCCAAACCGTTGCAGTTGCAATGAAGACAGATAACTCATCGAAATGCCGACCAGGAAGCCGACCCACGCCGTAACACCCAGGGCGCTGACACCGGCCTTATAAATCGTTAACGAGATTTCCTTATAAGGTATGGCGTGGGGATGCCGAAACAAATAAACAAAATCAGCAGTCAACCTGCCGAACAAGGTCAGCCAGGCGCGCATGTGTTGATAAAATCCCTGAAGCGGCACCCGCCCATAGCGCAGCACCGTGGCAAAATCGGGTAGCATGGGATGGAGCGTCGGAACTCTACGATCGTGGCAGTATTTGAATAAGCGCCGCTGCTCCGGGCGCATGATCAGATCCGCCGGCAGTTTTTCGCCCCAGGCCTGCCAGAGCAGAAAAGCCGCGGCACTGTCCAGCCGTTCGATTCGGCTGATATCCCATTGTTTATCCATGTCAGCGGCGAGCTTTTTAATGGCCTGGCGAAGTGCCAGGTCTTTCGCTAGTGTGCGCAGAGTCCATGGCCCAACCAGCACAATCAGCTTGCCGCCGGATTCCTTCGGGAGTGTCACGATAGGCTTTTCTGTGTCGATAATCGCCTTATCAATCATAAAGAATGCTCTCTCTTGGTTACGGCAAAGTTGGTTGGTTTGGATGCCGCAAAGTGTCCCTGGGTCTCGCCTTCAAGGAGGCTGAAGTTTCGACTGATTATCTTCGGATGGATGATCCCACCGTTACTTCATGCGGAATTTCACGATCTGAATTCCAGCTCTTTTTTCTATTTGTAGAGTAGAAACAGAAAATTACAAGGTTGCGAGGCGTGACGAATTGGGGCAATAAGTTAACGATCTTATATTATTGATAAAGTAGGTTATCAAGGGTAAAAGGCACGTGCCACTAGGCTGGTCCCCGATCTTTGGAATACCGAGAATTAAATGTAAAAAATAATTCTTGTGCTATAAAAAGATCAGTTGCCCTTGGTGGTGCGTATGTTGGGTTTACCCTATGAACATAACTTTGGATGGGAGGCCGCTTGACCATCGCTCTTCTGTGATCTCAAATTAAGGATCAATCACCGCATAACCCACACAATTTCGGAGAATAATAATGTCCCAATAAGGGAGGGCGAGGCGCGCATCTCGGCGATCAGGGCTCGCCTCGTTCAAAAAATCGTTTCCCATGATGTTCTTTTGGAGTAAGTAGAGAGGAGGCGTCTATGAGCAACTACGCCAAATAAGCGGTCACTGCTCATGACCATAAAATGCGAGGAAATTTTTATGAACGGTTTACAGAACAAGGTTGCGGTAATTACCGGAGCAACGTCTGGAATCGGCTTGGCTACAGCCTTGAGACTTGCAGAAGAAGGAGTCAATTTAGTGTTGGCTGGACGCCGAGCAGACAGAGGTGCGGAAATTCAGGACCGCGTTGCGAAAAAAGGCATAAAAGCGATCTTCAAAGTCACGGATGTGACGCGTGAAGACAACCTCGTTGATTTATTCAGCCTGGTTGAAAAGGAGTTCGGGCAGCTGCATTTTGCTTTCAACAACGCTGGCGTCGAGTCAGACGCTTGCAGTATAGAAAAAGCGACTGGTGAGGAATACAACCGAGTCATGGATACCAACGTTAAAGGCGTATTGTTGTCGATAAAACACGAGGTGCCTTTGATACGCAAGGCTGACGGTGGAGTCATTGTGAATACAAGCTCGATCGCAGGACTGGTCGGACTCGCAGATTTCAGCATCTACGTTGCCAGCAAACATGCGGTGCTTGGCTTGACCAAATCAGCGGCTCTGGAATTAGCCAAGGACAACATTCGAGTCAATGCCGTTTCTCCAGCCGCAGTTGAAACAGAGATGCTTGATCGGTTCGTGGGCCATGATGATCAAATGAAAGCAGGCTTTGCAAAAATGCATCCACTCGGACGTGTTGGCAAGCCGGAAGAGATTGCTGCAGTGGTTGCGTTCTTATTTTCGGACGACGCTACATTCATAACTGGACAGTCTTTGACTGTTGATGGCGGCTATACAACTGCATAGCAAGCCAAAGGAGGATTCGTTACCGGGCTTTGTCGAGTTCAACGAGGAGCTGGATAATCCAGAACAAGGCGGATGCATGGCCTTCACGAAACGCGTAGCCGGTGCCGGCACGATCCGTAAGCATGACATAGGTCACGGAACCTCAGATCATCCTTTCATATCTCAGTCAGGGCGCGCCGGTAATATCTCGAAATCATCCAATGGCTGATCATGACGGGAACCATATCAGGCGAGAGCTTGAAATTGCTCGGTATTGGAACTGAACCGCCTCGGATGGGTTACCGATGGAAGACCAGAAGTTGAATGAACTGCGGTTGCTGTGGCGGGCGAGAATGGATCCGTTGAGGCTAGCCCGGTGGAAGTAGCGATGGTGGAGCGTGAAGAGGGTCTGATTAAGCAAGAATCGACACAGTATGTTAAAACACCTGAAACGAATCAGGAGAACAAAAATGCAGTTACTGTACAACCCGGATATATACCCGGATCAAATCCGGGAAATGATATTGCAATCGGGGGAAATCGGGATCGAGATCGCAAACCGGTGGATGATAGGGTGGCCAAAAAGGGTCGTGAATCTTCTGATCCAGGATATGTACGAGGAAGTGTTTCAGTACCAGCTTTTGCAGGAACAGGATGTGATAGCAAGAGCATCCAACCTGAGCCATTTCGCGCCAATGGAGATCATGGTAATGTCGGGCCTGAGTCTCGAACCGCCGGAAGTGTAGAAGGTATCTCTATCGCTGACGCCACACACACCCGGGACATCACAAGAACTTACCGAACTTCCCGGCACCCGTTCCCTGTAGAATCCTCATCAAGCGTCGTGCTGCCGCTAAACAAGGCGGTAGAGACTTGTCCAACGCTATCGTTCAAGCCAAGGAAAGTGATGGGAAATTGAATCGAAATATTACTGTTGAAGCGGTAGGTGGCAGGTCAAGATCTCAGTATTTTTATGAGTCTTAGCGGGACACCAATCTCTTTGGCCTTGCTTTCGACTGCAGTTGAAGTTCTACCTAGTTTTAGCGCGATTCGCCTCACCGGAACATTTTGCTCAGCGAGCGTTTGCAGGATTCTAATATCTTCGGTTGACCATGGACTGCCATGATTGCGGGACTGCTGTCTCCTATCACGCTGCCGTCTATCGCCTGTTCTTCGCTCAGATCCATATTGCGTAATTTCGTCAGGGACATCTTGCCTGCAAACCTCGGTTACAAGCTGTAGCGCTTGCTGCCGAATGGGATGCAATTCTTGGGAATCACCGTCTACAGCTAGAATTTCCAGTATCGCTGAAAGTTCCTGCCGGGCGCAGGGAGACAGCAAAGCCATAACACCCTCAAGAATGAAATGAGATCGCTTAAGTTCGCTGGACCAAAGGTCTGAAATTTTATTATTATCGAACTTAACGTCATCGCGTTGCCGCTTATCATCTTCGTTGCTCATGCTCTACCTTTCTAATGACTGGTCTTGTCATTCAGCCCCATTCAGCACTCCTATTATCGTTTCCATGCTCTTGATCACCAACTGGCATCGTTGCCCGTTGAGATCATCCGTGCGGATCATGGATTAAAACTGTTTCTGTAAGAGACCTGCGCGAGCAGTAACATCTTTCTGCATCAGCCTCCTGGGCTTGCGCGTCAGCCGACTGCTTTAAGTCTTTTCATTATCGCAATTGTGATACAAAAAGATATTGCATAGGCGATTGCAAATAATCGCATAAGCGATATTTCTATCCGATGTTTCAAAAACTGATGATAGAAATTGTATCCGCTGGCTGGACGCAGGTCGAGACTCCACCCTTTTTTAAAAAGGGCGCAGTGGCGCGCAGACAGACCTTAAGTCACGGGCTCCAAGCCTTTGCTTACTGCCGACGTTGCGGCCGGTGCCACGCTTATATTTCATACAGTGGACATGACCGAGACACAGCCTGGATCCTAATAAAAAAATACCGAAAGCCTCCTAACGTGCGAAACCGCACATATCTTTTGTCCACAAAGCGAGTAGGATTATTATGGCTTCGGAGACGATTTTTGATGCTTGAAGCCAGAACTTTTTATTTGTACTTAAGTCGAAAGTTGGCGGATGGTACGACGAGTTTCATTCGCGGATAGAGTTCTTTAACTGCAGGATGTTTCTGAAGGTGCTTGCTGACGAAAACCGGGAGAAGTGCACTGTGGTACTCGGCCGTCAAGTTGTCAACTCTTGAATCATCTTAATTTTTAAAGGAGGTTATCATGGAAATGGCAATTCTCATAGTAGGTATAGGTGCCGTTGCTGTTTGGTTCTTTATGACTAAGGACGGCGGACGGAAAGAATAAAACCCATTAGATACTTGAGTAGAGCTACTGAAAAAGGAATATTGTCTGATTACAACATACAGAATTCAGGGCTAATACTCAACGAGCCGGTGCTCATGTGACGCCTGTGCTGTCCGGCGCACCGGCTTCTTTTTAGGATATCTTGGTAGTGACCGGTAGTGGCTTAACCGGTAGTGGCTCAACCCTTAGGGTAGACTTCCCTGAGCCTTGGCAGACTCCCTCAAGCCTTGAGGCAGACCCTGCAGACCTAAAAAATCTCCTGATACTCCCCTTATCTCACGTCCTCCACGGCGCCAGGCTCATCCTCATGAATGTGGTCAAGCCGCAAGTAAGGATGGCAGCGAGGGTGGCAAAAACCGGCTCGGCATGTATACGCAGCGGTTATTGGCTGATCAACTGCTTGATCGGCAGATCGCCGCGGTTCGTGGCAGCTTAGCGTTCCCGAATTAGCCATATCTCATCCGATATCCACAGCTCAGGTTATGTATGCTTCCGAACAGAGTGAAGCGATTTTCCCTATTAGGATGCAGTCACTCTCTGTTGTGTTTAACTCGATTAACAGAGACAAGAACCCCGAAGACATTGGGTTTGAGGGATTGCATGTCAGAGGGAAACTTTTGAGATATCGATAATAGGAGATTCATGATGGCTTCAGATAAAGTAAAAAGTGACGACCGAAGCAGCGGCCGCGAAAGCAAGCGCGGTTTTGCTTCCATGGATGAAGCTAGACAACGCGAAATAGCCAGCCAGGGTGGTAAAGCCGCTCATGAAAAGGGTACCGCACACGAGTTTGATTCAGAAGAAGCTCGCGAAGCTGGCAGGAAGGGTGGCAAAGCGGCTCATGAGAAGGGCACGGCACACGAGTTTGATTCGGCGGAGGCTCGTGAAGCCGGCAGCAAAGGTGGCAAGGCGGCTCATGACAAGGGTACGGCGCATGAGTTTGATTCGAAGGAAGCTCGCGAAGCTGGCCGGAAAGGTGGAGAATCGCGTGGAAAAGGCAGCTCGGATGATAAGAGCTCCTCTCATTCAACCCGTGGTGGAACATCAGAGCAACATGCCAAAGCCGGTAGCCAAAGCCATAAAAATAAATAGTGGCCCAGCGTGATGAGGGTCAGTTTGTCTTTGCTCTTCAACTTTTATTGATGTGTAGTAGTCTCGACTACAGCTGCTACACATCAATATCGTTCTCCGGTGTCTTCTCGCGTCAGTTTCTTTTAGAGCAATTTCCTTGAGATCCGTTTTTTGATTTTGGAGAATATTTTTGTCTGCTCTTCTTCTATTTTTTGGAGCACCCCGCACAGTTACCCAGCGGATTGACTCCAGTCTGGAATGCCATCGGTTGAATTTGTACGATCAAATCATGGACGGCGAGTCAACTGTGGCTTTATTCCTTACAGTTTCGCCATCAGGGCCTTGGCATCAAACGGCGCCCTGACTTTGATATCATTATCAAAGTAGCAATAAACATCACGCGTATGAAGTTGTAACGAAGATTGCGCCGAGATGAGGTGCGCGTCGTCCGGCTGGGACCCGGCGCGCCAGGCGCGAATCCTCGCTGCCCAGCGTGCCAGCGCCTCATCGGTGTACCCGCTCGCATACAGTTCCTTGTCGCCGTGCAAGCGGAGATAGAGAAAATCCGCGGTAACGTCTTCCCGATAGGGCCATTTTCCGGCGGTGTCGGCAACGACGAATGCAATGTTGTGCTCGCGCAGCATTTGGATAAAGGATTCGTCGATGAAACTTTCGTGCCGAATCTCGATAGCGTGCCGAACGGTACGGGTGGCATCGACGGCCAGCCGTGCGCGACCTGTCATGCGGTGCTCACGACGGCGAGCAAGGCTCAGCGCCTGTTGGGTATCGTGCGGCAAAATCTCAAAAAAAAGTTTCATTCTTTCGGGATCGTAGCGAAAGCTTGGCGGGAACTGCCAGAGGATAGGTCCGAGTTTTTCTCGAAGGTTGAATAATCCGGAAGCAAAGAAGTTGGCGAGTGGGCCATGAACATCGCGGAGGCGTCGCACATGAGTAACGTAGCGCGGCCCCTTGACACTGAAGATGAAACCCGGAGGGGTGGCTTCATACCAATGCTGGAAGCTCTCCGGTTTCTGTAACGAGTAAAACGATCCGTTTATCTCTATGGTCGGCAGTGCTCTGGAAGCATATTCGAGCTCTCGATCCTGCGGAAGGCCAGAAGGATAGAAAACTCCTCGCCATGGCGGGTAGCGCCAACCGGAAATCCCGACAAATGTCCCGCTCACGGTACTAGGCGTCCTGCCCGCGCGGCAGTTCTTCACCGCTGATGGTATAAGCCGGCGGCACGTAGAAATTGAGCGTCCGCAGCAAGTCGTCACCGGTATTGCGGATTTCATGCTCATCGCCGCGCTCAATGAGCATGAGCACGCCTTGGCCCAGTCCTTGGCCCAGTTCATGGCGCTTGCCGTTTACTGTCGCAATACCGGTTCCCGACAGTACGTACAGCCATTGATCAGCGCCACGATGACGATTTTCCGGGCCGCCTTCCGCATCACCGGGCGGCAGAACCATCTCCGCTGCCTGAGAACCCTCGTTGCCAAAGACCACACGAAACCCCCTTTCGAATGTTAGGTTCTTCATTTTCATCTGCGCTTCCTGCGTCAAAGAAAAAATTGGACAGCCGGAAAGTGACACGGTTTCGCGCACTTTAGAGAAAGAGATCACGCCCCGCATACTCATCAGTATGCTGGATCAAACCCCCTGCACCTGATTCTGTTGGAATGTCAGCGCAGAAAAGGCCTTGCCAGTTTGAGGTCGTCGACAAAGCGGTCATATTCCTCATCCCTGTCTCGCTCGGGCACGCGCAACAAGAACGAGGGATGAACCGTAATCAGCAGCGATATACCTGGTGCATATTCATGTAGTTTTCCCCGATTAATCGTAATCGGTGTTGCGCGGCCCAGCAGTGAGCGTGTAGCTGTCGCACCCAATGCAATAAGAAGGCGAGGGGCGACCAGCTCGATTTCGCGCCTGAGCCACTCGTAACACGCGGCAATTTCTGCATCGGCGGGTTTTTTATGCATACGACGCTTCCCGCGAACCTCGAATTTGAAGTGCTTAACAGCGTTGGTAATATAAACATCTTCATGCGGTATCTCGACCGTTGCCAACGCTCGTGCCAGAAGCTGGCCGGCTGGACCCACGAACGGGTGGCCTGTCAGATCTTCCCGGTCGCCAGGCTGCTCGCCTACGAGCATGATCGATGCATGCGAAGGACCTTCGCCAAAAACGGTTTGGGTTGCATGCTCCCAAAGTGGGCAAGCGCGACAGTCCAATGCCGCTTTACGCAGGGCTTCGATTGTGTTACCCGCCCGCTCCGCGGGATGCAACGAATTTCCTGAAGTAGCCTTCATATAGCAGGGCCAGTGGCTTATAAATTTATTTGCCAGGAAATAACTTTATAGATCAAATAAATCTAAAAAGCTTATAGATTTTGGAGAAGGCAATAAAAAATGGTGGATTGGATTAAGCGATACCGCCGCTGCTGACATTGCCGATAGGCAAGATATAGGGGATATAGCAGGATTAAGATATAAGGCCGGATGAATCAGAGTTTGGACTGGAGGTAAAATACTATGAGCCCGGCACGCCGTCGTTACAGATAACCATGCTGAAGTAATGAATACAAGCGTTGTTCAAGCCCGGAACGCCTCGTCTTACAATGTTCCCTGCAAATTTTTGGGCACATCGTCCGCAGTCAGTTCGAACCAGAACACGCTGCCTTCACCGACCGTACTTTCCACACCGATTTCGCCTCCCATCAGCTCGATCAATTGCTTGGTCACGACGAGGCCGATGCCTGTACCTTCAACCGAACCGTCCTCCTGGCCAAGTCGATTGAATTGCTGGAAAAGCTGCGTCAACTTTTCGGGCGGCAATCCGGCGCCGGTATCTTTGACGCTGATACGGATACGGTGCGGCGCAGTCGCATTACACTTTACTTCAACCGTTCCACCCTCGCGGTTATATTTGATTGCATTGGACAGAAGGTTAATCAGCACCTGCTTTACCCGCGTTCGATCCGCTCTCACAAAGAAATGCATATCCGCCGGCGGAAATATCAGTTGGATATTGCGCTCCTGCGCTTGCGGTTCCACCATGGTCCGGCATTCGACCATGACATCCCCCATACACATGGGTTCTTGGGAAACCACGAGTTTGCCCGATTCAATTGTGGCCAGATCAAGGATTTTATTGATCAACTCCAGCAAGTACCATCCCGCAGCATTGATCTCCTTGAGCATGGTCATCTGGGTGAACGTTGGTGGTGGCGAACTGGATTCCATCAATTGCGCAAAGCCGAGCATGACATTGAGCGGAGATCGCAACTCATGGCTCATGCTGGAGAGGAAATCCGATTTGGCGAGATTGGCTTTTTCCGCATCAGTCTTGGCTTTGGTCAGTTCCGTTTCAATCAGCTTCCGTTGGGCAATATCACGGCGTAATTCTTCGTTAAGCCTTGCTAATTCATCTGTCCGCTTCGCCACCAATTCTTCGAGACGATAACGATGTTGCCGCAGTTCAGCTTCCGCCAGTTTGCTCTCTGTAATATCGACCAGAATACCCTGGAGGAATAACGAACGTCCCGACTCATCCCGAACCACGCTTGCTTCATCGCGAAACCATAAAACTGATCCATCACGGGAAAGCAGGCGGTATTCGCAGCGCAAGGGCGCGCCGGTAGCGCGACTTCTTGCGCGTTCGTCGAGCATATGCCGCCGATCCTCCGCGTAAGTTCGGGCAAGAAGTATGTCCGGATCGTTCAGCCATTCGTCCGAAGGAAATCCCAGTGTTTTAATCCGGGAGCTAACGTAAAGAAAGCGATTAGTGCCATCCAGCGTAGCGATATATACGATTGCCGGAATTGTCTCCACCAGCGAGCGATATTTGGCTTCCGCCTGGGCCAGCTTGTCTTCAGCCAGCTTCTTTTCCATCCTCATCCGCCGCTCGCTCAGTACGCGTTGGATGATGGCAGGCAGCAATTCCAGGTACTGGTGCTCCATATCCTTGATGAGATAATCCCTGGCGCCACGTTTCATGGCCTCGACCGCGATAGCGGCATTGTCCGTGCCGGTAAGCATCATGACGGGGATGGCAACGTCGCCCGCCTCGTCGGTCAGGGCAGCCAGAAATTCCAAACCATTCAGGTCCGGCAAGTGGTAGTCGAGCAAAACGCAATCCGGCTTTTGCTCATGGGCAAGCTGGAGCCCCTCGCGACCTGATTCGGCTTCGGAAAGCACGAAATCATAGTCCGGGTTTCGCGCAAGGGCGCGGCGACAGGCCATGCGATCCACGGCGTCGTCTTCGACGAGGAGTACGCGAATCAGCGGTTTGATCATAGAATAATCAGCTGATGGTGAAAATCTGGAAATCTTTCACCGAAGTCCTTATCATGGCATCTCGCTTATGGTCCAGTAGGCATCGATCGAACGCATGACTTCGACGAATTGCCGATAATCGACCGGCTTGGCCATATAGCCTGCCACCCCCATGTTGAAGCTGTTCACTTTATCCTGTTGTTCCTCCGATGTAGTCAATACCACTACCGGAATACGCCTTAAATAGTCATCACTTTTCACCACGTGCAGAAACTCAATCCCGTTCATGATAGGCATGTTCAGGTCAAGCAAGATGATGCAGGGTTTTTCGCTTTCCGGATCTCGAAGATAGCTTACCGCTTCCTCACCGTTCTCCACATGTACGAGCCGATTCGTTACGTGGATTTCCTTGAGCGCGCGTATAACCGTCATGGTGTCCACTTGATCGTCTTCCACCAGGAGAATGGGTTTGTTAGTTACTTTCACGCTGCTGTTCCTTTAGTTGAGTTATCAATTGATGAAGTTTGGGGTAAGGTGAAGAAAAATGTGCTGCCCTTACCCATTGTGGACTCTACCCAGACGCTACCGCCATACATTTCCACAATTTTTTTTACCAGGGCCAAGCCGACGCCGGTGCTTTCTATACGATCCCGAGGTGCGAGCGTCTGGAATAGTTGAAAGATCCTTTCGAAATGGCGTGACTCGATACCGGGGCCATTGTCGACGACGCTGAATTTCCACTGCTCGCCTTCAGCAATACAAGTGATGCGAATCTCACCCCGGGGCTTATCCATGTATTTAATGGCGTTTGAAATCAGGTTTTGAAGTATTTGCTGTATACGGGTCGGCTCTATGACTACGGTGGGCAAGTGATTTTCCACGGTAATATTGATATTTGGCGGGGGGGCAAGAAGCTCGATCACATCTTCCACTACCTCACCGACATCCACCGCGACCGGTGTCTCTCTTACCCGGCCTACGCGAGAATATTGCAAAATGCCATCGATCAAGTTTCCCATGCGGTGTACTCTGCTGACAAGAAGGCGCATATGCTCTCTGCCTTCGTCATCGAATTTGTCCACATAATCGGTGGAAAGCCAATCCGCCAATGCACCTATGGCCCGCAGCGGCGCCTTTAGATCGTGAGAGACTACGTAGGCGAAGCTTTTCAGTTCTTCATTAGCGCTTTCCAGGTCGGCCATTAAACTGGCTTTTTGCTCCTCCACGAGCTTGCGCTCGCTGATGTCGCGCAAAATAACCACGAACATGCGGCGCTCCCCCCCCTGCATTTCGACTACGGCAATGTCCAATGGGAACGTTGCGCCATTCCTGCGCAGCCCTGCTACTTCAGTAGTCACACCAAGCGCTCTGGAGCCTGTTTTCAAGTAATTTTCAAGATAATCGATATGCCTACCTTGACTCTGATCCTGTTGTGGGAATAGCAGCTCGATATTTTGCCCGATAATCTCGCTCTCCGGGTAACCAAAAATCCTCTCAGCGGCGGGATTGAAGGTTCTGATCACGCCCTGTTCATCAACCGATGTAACGCCGACGATCAGGTTGTTCAGTAAGGCGCGGGTATGGGCTTCGCTGTCACGAACCTGACCGATGGTATCTACCAGGCTGTCCCGCATCTCCTTCAGCGCCTGCATGAGCTGACCGATTTCATCTTTCGACCGGACCTGGATTTCCTGCCTTAAGTTGCCTGCGGCCACACTCCGCGCAATGCTTACTACATCTTCCAGTGGCCGGAAAATGGCGCGGATGAAAACGAGGCTGAACAATGCAGCCAGCACCAGGGCCAGGACTATCGATGCAATGAGGATATTGCGAATGGTTTCGTAGCGTTTTTGTTCCTGCGTATATTTTATTTTGGTCTCATCAATTTGCAGCAAGACAAGTGCGTCAATGGTTTCGCCTACAGATGGATAGAGAGGGCGGATTTTTTCGACCAGAATCCGGTTCGCTTCACCGATTTTATTTGCACGTAAAGCGGCTACTGCCGGCAAGATGCCTTCGGAGACATATTTCTTGTGGTCTAAAGTGAATTTATTGGCCAGCTTACTTTCCATCGGGGTCAAGTTTGTCGCAATATAAGCCTCCCAAGTTCTCGTAATCGTCCCAATATTTTTCTCGACCATTGCCGTTTTGGTCTTGATGATCTCGGGCGTCGGCATGACCAGAGCCGACGTGATGGCGAGCCGATTGTGCAGCAGAAGCGACTCGATATGCGTCACCTGGCTCAGAGGAATGGCCCTGTCATGATAAACGGTTTTCAGGCCGTCTATCGCGCTGCTCATACCAAACAAGCCGACCACTTGAATTCCTAATACAAAGATCAGCAGGAAGGAAAGAATGAAGATCAAGCGCGATTTGATGGTCAGGTTCTTAAACATATTGACCCGGATTACTCAAAAAGGAAAACATCTTATCTTTCGTCATGTACCAAAGACTTTGGTCTTGTCCCGAAGTCTTTGATATTACCTGTATGAGCCGAAAGTGAAAAATATCTTTTAATTTAATTTAACAAATGCCTCGTTGTTCAGTGATAACGACGGGGCCGAGTAGAGCTAAAAAATTATTATTTTGATAAAAAAGCAGAATAGCCTCCAAATCTCTGACATCGTTTAAATAGCCCATTAATCGGCTTGCACCGACTCAAGCTGTAGCTGTCCATCAACCGTCACCCCTACCACACGGCCTATTGAGCGACGATTGCCGATATGTACAATTCCATTAGCTCTTCGCACCTCGATACACAGTCATGTTCGTAGACATTCGCCCTTTCTATTGCGGTATCCGTAACGCCTCGCAGTTCAATCGTCTTAAAGGAGGTAACAATCATGAAACTCAAAACCTTATTTGCAGGAGGTCTTCTGGCGGCGACAATAGCCGTTCCCGCTGCCGCTGATCAGGTATTTTACCAAGCCAGGCTTGATGGCCCCAGCGAGGCTCCGCCTAATGCTTCTCCCGGTACCGGCATGGCAATGGTCAGCATAGACACCGATCTTCGCACAATGCACATTCATGAAAGCTTCAGTGGGCTCATGGCAGATACCACAGTTTCACATATCCATTGCTGCACCACTGCACCAAACAGCGGCACCGCAGGCGTGGCAACCGCAATCCCCACATTTCCGGATTTTCCGTCTGGTGTGAGGGAGGGCGTCTATGACCATACCTTTGATATGAAAGATGCATCGAATTATAACCCTGCTTTCGTCGCGGCCAATGGAAATAACGTTGATGGTGCATTCAGTGCGCTGCTGACAGGGCTGAATACCGGCGGCGCCTATTCAAATATCCATAGCACCATGTTTCCAATGGGCGAGATACGCGGTTTCCTTGCGCCCGTACCCGAACCCGAGACCTATGCGATGCTACTTGCCGGTCTTGCCATAATAAGTGCGGTCGCACGGCGCCGTCGTGCTTGACCCGAACTCGTACTTCAGCAACATACTGACAGGGGGCCTTCGTGCCCCTTGTTTTTTTTGCATCATCAAGCCTGACTTCATGCTCGTCTACGATATTGGTCCTTGTCGGGTGGCATTGCGCCAGCTCGACCAATTAGAGATTACTGGATTCCTGCAGGCTTTTAATAAGCAGTGGCGTTCGTCGTCCGAGAGAAATCTTACACGACCCGGTGTGGCGTGCCTTGGAACACTATTCAATATTGCTGGGTTCCTAAAACCCTTGGGGCAGTGGAAGCGTACAATGCGATAAAACGGAGAACAGAAGCAAATAGAGAATCCCAACTCATACGCTAATATCAACATTGAGCGCCCGCTTCGAGAAGAATAAACCACCCATTCCGCATTTGTATGAACGCACATATTTCACCTATCCCCACTAGATAATGCTTTCAATTTTGGCTCTAACCATCAAGAAAACCATCACGCTGTTCGTGCTGATGGGGCCTGTTTCCATGATCCCGGTTTTTCTCGCCGCTACGGAGGGTTTTGATTTACGCAGCAAGGGCCGCTTTGCCAGAACTATCGGGTTGAGCGTCACGGTGGCGTTGCTGGTGGCAACATTTCTGGGGATGCCTATTTTAGGATTGCTCGGCGTATCGCTGGGGGCGATGCAGGTTGGCGGCGGAGTTATTGTCTTGTTGCTGGCAATAGCAATGGTTCTTGGGAAAGAATCAACCTTCAAGGGATCGCCCAGTATTGCTAATGAAGATGGGGTTCAGGAAGCCGCAATCGTTCCTCTGGCTGTGCCACTGCTGGCCGGTCCGGCGGCATTCAGCTATGTCATGGGAAATAGTGCATGGCATACCTCTGCCGATCTGATTCATGTGGTGGTGCCTATCCTTATCGTAGGCATCGTGTGCTGGATAACTTTTTATATGGCTTGTCAGGCGGAAAAGAAGATTCGCCAATCCACTTTGGATGTAATACAGCGCGTCGGCGGATTCATCCTTGCGGCGATGGCCATAGAAATGATGGCCACCGGATTACGTGGACTATTTCCGATGCTTGCTCCAGCGTAGTGTCAAAATGCTTATTGGATAAGAGCCTCGAATGCCGCGTGCCATGACTACATCTTCTTTGAAGTTGCCGGTTATCGCCGTGCTGATTTTGGTGCTATCCACGTTTGCGGGATGCAGCGTAGTCCGTTTTGGTTATAACCAGGCAAATCATTTGACTTACTGGTGGCTTGACCGGTTTGTCGATTTCAACGATATGCAGAAACCGCGAGCCCGTGAAGCACTCGCGAAATGGTTTGCCTGGCATCGGCGTGCGCACTTGCCTAGGTACGCCGATTTACTTGCAAACTCGCAGAATCTCGTACTGGAAGATATTACGGCCGAGCGTACATGTGGTTTGTGGACTGACTTGCGCGGATTTATGGACAGCGCTTTCGATCGCGCCCTGCCAATGACGGCTGAAATAATGTTAACGCTGACGCCACAGCAGATACAGAATATAGAGCTGCGATACGCCGAAATTAATGAGGAGTTTCACGACGAACACCTTCAGGGCGATGCGTCGCGGCGTCTCAAGAAATCAATCAAGCGCACAGCTGAGCGAGCTGAATTCTTCTACGGCAACCTCGACAACGCGCAACAAGAGCTTATTACGCGGTGGGTGACACTCTCACCCTATGAAGTCAATATCTGGAATACCGAGCGCCATCGGCGCCAGCAGGATCTTGTGCAGCTACTGCGGCGGTTGAACGCGGATAAGTCGAGCCAGGATAAGGCACAAATGGCGCTCCGGGCTTATGTGGAACGTATTTATAGCTCGCCGAGTGATGACTACAGGAAGTACGCAGAGCAAGTGTGGGTTTATAACTGCGCATTTGTGGCAAATCTCCATAACGCGACGACCGCAGCACAGCGAAAACATGCCATGAAGAAACTCAAAGACTGGGAGTCCGAGATTCGCGTGCTTGTATCGTCTGCAGAAACAGTCGGGCTCGGCCCATCCTTTCCATGAGGTCATAAAGTTTTGCCGGGTCGAATCTTCACCTCCGTAAAATGTAAATATCTCTAACTCATGAATTAATTTGCTTGCGG
Organism: Nitrosospira briensis C-128; assembly: GCF_000619905.2. Taxonomy (NCBI): domain Bacteria; kingdom Pseudomonadati; phylum Pseudomonadota; class Betaproteobacteria; order Nitrosomonadales; family Nitrosomonadaceae; genus Nitrosospira; species Nitrosospira briensis. Next base: position 219,335 of record NZ_CP012371.1, read on the forward strand.
CCCAAGCAAAATGACGCTGACTTGCTTCCCCAGGGTCTTTAGCAGCAATTTGTAGGTATCCAGATCGAACTTCATGGCGGAGCGGACATTCAGCATCTCATCCAGATCGCATTCGTTGTCCACTGTTCCCAGGTGGCACCAGTAGTTAAAGACATGCAGTTGTGCGCGTCCGGACGATTTGCAGTATTCGCGAATGCCGATCTGTCCCGGATAAGGCCATGACTTGAGCCTGAGCGAAATCAGCGCCTGTTTCAGCCGCAGAAAATGCAGCTCAGGCGCTTCTCTACCGGCGCAGACTCCGTTGCAGCGTTTGAGCTGATGGGAAAAACAGGCCCCATGCCCTTTTTCCAGGCCCACGAGCCGGGGACACAGCCTGTTTTCTCGGATCATTTCGCGCAGCGCATCGACCGCCTTCGTTTTCGAGCGGAACAGCCCATATAAATGTTCGAACACTTCGGGGCGGATGTCCTCTTCCGTTACGATATTGACCAGCGGGATCTTGCCCGGCCCATCGGCCACCGCCAGGGAAAAGAGCGTGCAGGAACGTCGCAGCCGTTTGTTGTGTATCGGCTGGTGTTCCTTGATCAATCTTGATTCCAGGAGAAGGGCCCCCAGCTCTCCGGCTGTTTCCGTCCATTCGACCCGCTCGACCTCCTGAGCAATGCGCATATCGCCGGAAGAGGCATGATCATTGCTGAAATGGGACATCACCCGGGATCTTAGCGTAACGCTCTTGCCGATATAGAGGGGAAGGTCATTTTTACCGTAGAAGAAATAGACGCCGGGGCTGTCGGGAATACGGTCAACCATCGCCGCATCCAGTCTTGCGGGTAGGCTGGGATCTTTCAGCAACGCACTGGCCGCGTCAAGCAACTGCCTTGAACCCAGTTCGCGCCGGGCTACCTCCAAATAGGCCACCACCAGTTCCACATCACCCATCGCCCGGTGGCGCACATCGGTATGGAGCCCATGACGCTGCACAATGGCATCCAGCCCGTGACCCTTGTGTTGGGGATAGAGCTTGCGCGAGAGCCGGACGGTGCATAATACCCGATGCTGGAGCAGGGCGCCCATGCGCCGGTATTCGTTCTTGAGGAAACCGTAGTCGAAGCGGACGTTATGCGCGGCCAGCACCGCCCCCTCAAGAAAACTGTAGAGTTTGTGCGCGACTTCTTCAAATGACGGTGCATCCTGCACCATTCCATTGCTGATGCCGGTTAGGCGAGTGATGAAAGGTGGAATGGGCATGCCTGGATTGACCAGCGTTTCCCAGCGGTCGCTTTCCATTCCCTCTTCGAAGCGGATGAGCGCAATTTCGATAATGCGGTCATGCAGGGGCGTGGTGCCCGTGGTTTCCAGGTCAAGAATGACGTAGGGGAAAGGAAGCACCGCTAATAATACCCAGGCGCAGGGACGGGCGAGGAAGAGAAGCGATCCATTTTATCCACCATTGACAGCTGCTTTAAGCGCGGCGCCTGGCTTGAATCCGGCACTTTTGCTGCGGCAATCTTCAGTTCTTCGCCGGTCTTTGGATTACGGCCGATGCGCGCGGCGCAGCTGCGCACTTCGAAGGTGCCGAATCCCAGCAGCGAGAGGGAATTGCCCTTTTTGCAGGACCTCGACAATGATACGGTAAACACCCCCCACGGCACGGGCCGCATCGGCCTTGCACCAGCGGGTTTAAACCGTTTCCATCGCGCAACTTGCGGCTTGTCCCCTGATTTCGCGTTGCGGATTTCAATAGCGGATAAGAGCTCAGAGACCATGACGGGTAAAATAGGGGCCGCCATCTTTCTCGGAAAATCGCGGGTTAATTTACTATCATCTTCATCTAGGGAACGAGCAATACCACTGATTATTTCTTCAATTGGCGGTAATAATTGATGCCATATTGATCGGAGAATTTCTGATCTAGTTTCTATTCTTGCTTTTAAATCAGGATGTAAGAATCTCTTCAACTCTAGATCGTATTCTCTGGGAATTAACGCGCTGTAATAATTAAAAGCTTGTCTCTTTTCCCCTTGGTATTTCTGTAGCAACCGGGAAAGCTTTTTTGCGTGGTTTACGATTTCTTTAAAGTCTTCATACCTGTCCGCAGAGGCGGATTTTGATGATTTATCCCAGTTTTGAATATCCATCAAGAAATTACCGATAATCCCCCCTCGAGCTGCGATTGGGGTTGGGTAATTTTGTTCCTCTATCCATTCCCAAACGGATATCATTTCCCGACGAACCAAAATTCTTTCGAGAATGTTGATTTATAGTGTTAAAGATTTTTCAAAATCTGCCCAGCATCGGTAACCCTCCTTTTTTGCATATCTCTCCAGATCGCTTTTAGCATGGTCTTGTGGCTGGAAATTATTCCTTGATTTACATAATTCTGAATGTATTTGCGCTACAGTCGCAGGCGCCCAATGTGGGTATTTCATAGCGCTCCTTCGAAGCGTATCCTTCAATAAGGATGCCACCCCAGGCGGTGAAGGTTTCCGCTTTTCGCCCCGTCAGGCTAGAGGTGGCTGTAACTTGGCTACAGGGCAGCCTTCCCCATGGCCAGCGTGGTCGCCATAAACGCGGAAAATTCGGGATGCGCCTTAACGGCGCTTTTCTCGATGTCATCAAGCGAATATTGATATCTGGTTTTGTCGAAATACACTTCTCCCTCCTCCGCGAGTTCAATGAGGTCATCTACCAAATCTCTTGCTTTGATGAATGCTTCGGGGCGAAGCTCGCGAATTTCGTACTGACGAAGCTTGGGAACTTCGTCGCCCCACAGATACACGGCCTGTACAGTTATACCGAGTGCAGCGGCTAACTCAGCAACGCTCCCAAAGAGTGAAATGGCAAAAGTAGTTTTCATAGGCAGAATTAAAGTATGCTTTAATTCTAGGTGTCAAGTACGCTTTAATGGATCAGTCGTATGATTACGGTTATGAGTACATTAGAAGAACGAGTCTTGGAGGCAATTGAGGCAACAAACCTGCCGGTGCCTGCATTAGCTAAGAGGGTAGGGGTTACCGTTCAGGCTATTTACGACTGGAAGAGGGGGTTATCCCTCGGAGATATGAAAGCGAGGTTTCTGTATGAAGGAAAAGGGGTTAAGAAAAAAATGTTGACCCAAGGTCAGGTGAGAATCCTCCAGATAGCCGAGCACATGGAAGATGGGGCCAGGGAAAATTGGATAGCCATCGGTACATTCCTCGCATCGGTTAACCCTATTTCCAACACCGTTGACACTATTCCAGCTCGGCTATCAGAATTGAAGACGCCTGAGCGTCGCACTGGGGCCGGGGAAGGGCCCCAAGGCGCGCGCGCAAGGGTATGGCATGGGCGAAACGATAAGGAGCGGCGACCTACTTCCGGACAATTATTCTACGGAGAAAAGGAAAAAAGATGGAAACTCCATTTAAGCTTGTTCAGAACAAAATATCGCACGACACCGTCCAACCCGCCAAAACCATCGTGGCAGATGCGGAGAGTGGAGATTGCATTGGTTTCGCAATTACCGCGATGTACAGACATGGGAATTACACCGTGAACACAGCGGGGGAGGCCTACAAAAGCCCAACATTCGCGATTGGAATGGTAGTTATGCTTTTAGATCATCTAATTAAGAGCGTTATCAGAAAGCAGGGGAAAGCGTAGAGATGAGCTGGTTTAGGAATTTGTTTGGTTCGCGAAGCAGCGAGGATAACAAAATTAACGACCCAGAAGATCCTCGTCTTCTCAAGATTCACGCAAACCGGCTGATTAATAGAGATATAGATCAGTTAACCGGAATCTGCGAATTCGCCCTACAAGACGGACATGTTGATCAATCCGAAGCAGAGGCAATTCTGGGTTGGTTAAACAATCATAAAGCCTGCCTAGACACATGGCCTGCTAACGTACTATATGATCGACTGAGACGTATCTTGGCAGACGGTGCTTTGGATTCTGATGAACAAGCTGATCTGCTGACTCTAATTATGAGAGTAGCGAGTCCGCGCGCAATTGATGGCTCTGTTATTCCGTCTTCATTACCCATTGATGATCCAGTGCCAGACATCATCTTTGAAGGCCGCAATTTTTGCCTTACAGGTGTTTTTGACTTCGGTTCCCGTGCTGAATGCCAAGAGGCTGTGGTGAGACATGGGGGTATTCCTATAAAAGGTGTAACCAAGAAACTACACTATTTGGTGATTGGAAATGTAGGATCAGAGGTATGGAAACACACCAGTTTTGGGCTAAAGATTGCAAAGGCCGTGAGCTATAGGGAATCAGGAGTGCCACTCGCAATTATCGCAGAGAACCATTGGACCGATCACATCGTTTAAAGAGGGATTAAGACTGAAAAACTTCCTCACCTACGCTATTGGCGCTCTCACCGTCTTGCTGGCCCGACTGGTCAGGATAGTTGTGCGGATGAATGAAAAGAAGTGATATGCGTGGTCGAGGTTACAGCGTTTTACAGTGATTTTGCAATGCAGAATGTGATGAGCCGAAGAGGGGGATTAAGGAGTTGGAGGGGGAATTGAAGGAGTTGAGGCGAGCCCCATGACAGCAACAAAGAAATATGCCATAGCGCCAGGGGATCATTCGAATGCGGTGGGCTAAGGAAAGGGGTTGAATCAGTTAAATCAAATTAAAAGCAAAAAAATTAATAAACATCTGGAGGTTTTGTGACGCCGTCTCGCATTGAAATTTCATACAACGGGGAAAAGTTTCTAATTGATATTGCCGATGGAAACATGGTTAATTTGAATAAATTACATGAACTCTCGGGGACGGTTAGAGGGAAAGCGCCAAAGGAATGGGTTAAGCTTCCCAGTACAAAAAACATAATAGAATCAATTAATGGGGGAAAATCCCCCGTTTTAAAAACTAAGCGCGGGATGGGCGGCGGAACATGGGCACATTGGCAACTCGCATTATCTTACGCGCAATATCTTTCGCCAGAATTGCATCTGATTGTTAATCAAATATTCAAAGAAAGACTGGAAGAAACGGCAGATCCAGAGCTAGGAATAAACAGAAGCAGAGCAAGGGCTGTAAAAAGATGGGAGCGCCAGGGGCGTGATGAAAAATGGATAGCAGATAGAGAGCATCATTTAGATACTCGTAAAATTTACATTAATACATTGCTAGAACATGACGTAAAACCAAATTATGAAATAGGTATCTGCACAAATAAAATATACAAAGGTCTTTTTAATAAAGACAAGGCAGAGATTGAAAAGGATATACGAGAAAAAAACCCTGATTTACCTAAGAAGGTAAATATTCGGGACCACGCAAAAAGGTCATCAATAGCAGCCATTGGGCTTGCCGAGGCGTTGGCGTCAGAAGAAATAGATCAATGCGATATACGAGGGGTAGAGGATTGCGCCAAAACATCATTTGATAAGGGCTTCTCAGTTCAACTAGCGTTAAGTCATTCAAGATCAAAATCTAAAGGAAATTTACCCAAAAAAGCAATTTCAGCAGAAGAGGGGAAAAGGAGAATCAAGGAATTAAGAGATGCGATAAGGCCGAAATTGACCGAATAATTTCAAACTGAACCGCTCCACCACACACAACCCGCTTCGGCGGGTCTTTTTCCCCTATTAGATAGCCGATCCCTCTTTAAAGGCCCGCATCCTCCCAAACGGGCCTCTTCTTTATCTCCAATTCAGCTCTGTGAATTACCCACATTGACGCTCTGGTGTACCTCAGGACAGTAGCCAATACTGCTGAGTTCTGTGACAATCTCATCGATAATTTGTGATTGTGTAACTTTATAGTTAAGGAAGTAATTTATAGCGTCAGCGCTTATTAAAATTTGAAACTGATTTTCAGTTGCAAATTATGGAACATTTCACCATAATACTTTGTCAAAAAACAGCAAACTAGTTGCGCGCCTGCGAAGCCGGCCAAAGGACTTTACATGGGAAGAATTGACGTCCCTGTTGAAGCACTTTGCTTATCACGAAAAAGCAGGAAGTGGTTCGAGCAGAAAGTTCATAAATAGTATTACAGACCATAAGTTAGCATTTCATAAGCCTCATCCTGAAAACGTAGTTAAGCGGTACGTCATTGATGAGGTTATTGCTACTCTGATTGAAAATGGTCTGATTCCAGAAGAGGAGGATCAACAGTGACAAAATTTCGCGAACTGCTGTCTTATAATGAGTTTCAGGGTTCTGCTGAAATTAGCGTCGAGGATAACTGTTTATTTGGTCGTATCCTGCATATCAATGATGTAGTTACATATGAAGCAAATTCTCCTAAAGAGCTTGAAAAGTCTTTTCGGGCCGCTGTGGACGATTATATTGAGTTCTGCAAAGAGCAAGGGCATCAGCCCTGCAAGCCATATAAAGGGGTCTTTAATGTCAGAATTGATCCGACCCTCCATAAGAAATTAGCCTTTTTGGCAAGAAGGAAGGACGTAAGTCTTAACGAAATAGTAAACGAAGCCCTTTCTGAAAAAGTAGGAGCAGAAAGCAGGGTTACAGGGCCAGTCATTCACAATCACAGCCATGTCGTAAACATTATTAGTAATCATGATTCATACGATGTCGAGGAAGGTACTGCATGGTCAGAAAAATCTCAAAAACCAAATCTCGGGTTCATACAGTAAAGACACCCGTGTCGTTAGTGCTTCAAACAGTTGAGATAAAAAAATGTAGCATAGAACGCAGGCTTCCGAGATTTGCGGCTCCGCGCGGAAAAATCGAATCAGAATTGAACCTCAACGTTTATTTTGCCGAGGGCAATAGGGGAGCGAAAGGTGTAATAGGCCTATTAAGTTTAGTCCTAAACGGAAAAAGTGTTGTCGGTGATGAGGCTGCTCCCTTCTCAATTTCCTTTGAAATGGAGGGGTTTTACCGCTTAGACGACGCCGATACAGAATTGAGTGAGAGCGACTTGACAGAACCATTGATTGCGAGAATTGCCAATGAGCTTTATCCCCTTGCTATGATGAGGTCGTCTGAGTTGCTTAGCATGATCGGCTATGGAGGAGTTCGATTATCGTATGGGCTAGAAATGGAAAAAGCAATGCAACCCTCGTAAACCCGCTTCGGCGAGTTTATGTTGTCTCACCATAAAAATGGCCCGGTAGCGATCTAGCTCCGGGCCATTTAATTGTTGCGTTTCAACTAGCGACGACCATTCCCAGACCGGCGACAAACACAAGAATATATATCCCCCAAAATACAAGAAAATCACTCATGGCACACCCCCTGATCTCTAATCGTTAAACTGTCACAAAAACTTCTGCCGCCACGACTTTAACTTAAAAGATCAACGGCCTAACGAAGAAATAGTAATTTGTTAAGCTAATATTTTCATAGCTGTTACAGCTACGGTGGGGCACAACAGGCGCCCCCTTACACCCCCTTCCCCCGCCCTCATCCGACGCGTTCTATTCTTCCTTCATAGCCTCCTGCGCCGCCTTGGCGAGAAACCCTGACCTGGTCATATGGTGAGTACTGGCGTATTCATCAATGTTACGCACTAGGCCCTCTGGTAGCGAAATGTTCAGCCTGACAGCCTTGGAATACTTTTCCACATCCACATCCACGATAGCCCATACGGCATCAGCGAGATCTGGATCGGCCTTATGCTCAGCTAACGTGCCTGCTTTAGGTATTTCAATACCTTTCTCCACCATCAACTCGTAATGGGCATCAATGGCCTCTTTCGCCATCTCCAAAGCCTCATCCAGGGTATCCCCAACTGAGAGGCAACCGGGAAGATCGGGGATAGTCACGCCGTACTTAATCCCATCGTCCGTATGTAGTGCCAATATAAATTTCATTTATTACCTCCATTTCCATCCAGCTTGCCGGTAGATATTGCGTAGCGTTCCGATTGGTAATGTCTGAATCGGGGTGTTTCACTGTTACCAATCCCGCTTTTTCAAAATGCGTGAACTGGTGATGCGATCCAGATTCCAGCCTTCGCTTTGCAATTTCTTGATTATGTCTTTGCTCTTCATGTGTGTAGTTATACACACATTTGATAAGTAAGCAATCTTCTATACCAATCAACCTTCAGTCTGAGCGTGTCTAAAATACCCACACTGATGTACCTTGGTCCAATGGGCGGCATTTCTGAATTCGGTAAAATCTTCACATCAACTGTGAGGAGCAATAATGAAAAAAACTTTCTTTCACGTATGCTCCGTGGTTTTAGAAGTGGGGTCGATTATCAAGCCCGGTAACTGGGGCAGAGTAATCACAATGTATCGGCCCGCGGACTTGAATGCATTGGCTGTCCGCGAATTATGTTATGAAATTATTCGTCTAAAACATTTCTCCGATAAACCAAGTAGGCTCAACTGCATTTTTCTTACTCCCTCGCTGGAACATGCCATCAATTATGTTTCAAGGCATCATTTCACTGGAATTATTTATCGGGTTGAGCCGGTAAACGAAAATGCTTCCTATTTTCTTGCATCAATGAGCACCATTAATTGCCTGAATTTCCCCTACGAGAAAGCGCCCGCTATACCTTATTTAATGACATTGGCTACTGAATACTGGCAAGGGTTAACAGAAATAACACCAGAATGTGAAATACTTATTGACTCACCCGTGCGGATTCTCGCCGTACACAATACGCAGGTGCAAATTTCACGCTGATCCAGGGCGGATTTTATTAAATTCTGTTTCCTCATTAACTTGACAACTTCAAGCTGTTGTTGAAGCCTTTCTAGCGTCACCATCTTAACCTCCTCAACCCGCCCCGAGCGGGTTTTTTTATGCCTTCCTGCCGCCAACATTAGCGGATCTGGGCCTGAAGCGTTTCCGGGTTAATAATAACCAAACCGGCACTCTGACTTATTAGCTCATGCGCAAGGCCAACGGGGTAGACAAAAAAAGGAACCCCTGCATGTTAAGATTTGATTTCCACATCAATAAACTTAACAAGAGGGAGTCCTATGAAAGAGATCGACGATTTATATTCTGAAGTTGCTATGTGTTTTCGTGTGGTAGCTAACGCACTTGAGGCAAAAGGCGTATTAGATAGAGGAGAATTTTTTTCAATCTGTGAGCAGCATTTGCGCACACTCGACCCGGTTAAAGCGAAAGACGCGAAACTGCTTAAGATGTTGGTTACGGGATTCCCTCTACAAACCTAGGCGTTTCCGAACGAGCCATCTCCTCTGAAAACCGACGGAAGAATTCTTCCTTCCGCCTCTGTTGTTCCTCGTACGCGGGCAACCATTTCCCGCGTACTTCATCAATTACTTCCACCGCTCTCTGTCTAAAAGCCCCCTCGGTCGATTGATCCGAGTGCCACGGATCAAGGCCGAGCGTGAGCTTGTCCGTCGATTTAATCTCTTCGTAGCCAAGTAGTACCAACTTCCGCGCCACCAGCAATTTCGCTTCCATAAAACAATCGTCGTTAAACAAGCGTCGCTGGTACACCGTCTGATCGGCACGCTGTTCGTATTTTCCATGCTCTTGCTGTGCATCTATGTGAGTCACGATAGCGCGTGGTGGACGTTCTTTACCGGGATACTCTTCATCGTCTTTCTGCCCTGCTTCCTGCTGTCATGCACGAAGAGAGACACGGTAACGATCAACACGAAAGACGAGGCGCTGGAATAGGCCCAGTCCTTTCCGGAGGATACCGCCTCTCATCGGTTACCAGAATCAAAGACGGGCGTATTGGTTCACAGGATGAAAGGCTGATGATGATTCCAGAGAATTGGAAATTGGTGCCGGTTGAGCCTGATGAAAAAATGCTCAAGTTGGGTTGCGCAGCAGGGTTGTCCATCAAGGCGCTTCTGGATGACGCCCCTTATGCTTGTGATAGAGAAGATCATCCCCATCTAGCTCCGGCAACGCTGCACAACCGCTTGGCCTATCTTAAAGCTGCTGTGCGGTACGCATACAAAAATCATGATATCGGCGATCGAGACTACACGGATAAGATGATTATGCCGGGAGTCAATAATAAACGGCACGTCTACATCAAACAGGACGAATTGCACGAGAATCTTCTTACGCACTGCGAAGACGATGAGGCCAAGGCTATTTTTACCCTGGCATTCTATACCGGCCTAGGTGGAGATCAGAAATACTCATTCTAAAACCCGATCAAATAGTCACAGCAAAGCGGCAGAAGTGGATCAGCCTACCCGACACCAAGAACGGCGCCCCACACATGATACCGATACATCCGAACGCCGCCTGGGCACTTGCGTACATACCGTTCAAGTGGAAGAACTCCTACTATTACGCTCGCTGGTGGAAAGCCAGGTCTGCAGCCGGCCTTGATCATCTGAGAATACATGATGAGCGTCACTCGTTCGCATCAGCTCTTCTGTCCAATGGAGCATCTTTAGCCGAGGTGGGGAGGGCGCTTAATCACAAATCCGCGCAATCCACAGAGCGATATTCCCACCTGTACCCCGAGCGCGTCAAAGAGCTTGTTTTACGCCTTCCTGTGGCAAAAAAATGCGCGCTAGTCAAATCAGTAGCGCCAAAACCAGGCAGAAGAAAAGTAATCTAAGCTATTGTTTTTATTGGTGCCCGGAGCCGGAATCGAACCGGCATGGGCGATTAAGCCCGAGGGATTTTAAGTCCCTTGTGTCTACCAATTTCACCATCCGGGCAATTGATCTTATTCATTATTTTCAGACAAAGTTCGGGTGAACTTCCCTGTGTCCGGCAATAAAGCGATACAAAAGTAAAGTCTTCAGCTGAAAACGGGGTTGATTTTATCACACCCAAAAATCATTGTATTGGCTGGGTTTGCTTAAACTACATCCAGAAAATGATCCTCTCGGCTACCATTTCAAGTGTTGATTTTGTCGGTTACCTTGAGTATGAATTAGATCCTTACCTTGCGCTTACCTCGCGCAATAGCAATACCAAGCCTCCTACTCCGTCAGTTTAGCTCGCAAGTCGACATTATCCTTACACACCTAGTCTGACAGGTGTATCAAAGTCCAATAGGCATTGTCTTCGAAGCTCACGCCCATGGGGATGTTTCCGGACTCAATAGTAGTTTCAAGGATATCAGCTCGTCTTCCCCACGCCCGTGGGGATGTTTCTTAATCTGGCCGGCGCTCTCTGCTTTTCGTGGAGGTTGTTTCTGAAGGAGATGATGCGCCCGGCACTTGACCATCCCGTCATATGGCCAGCCACGCGGCAAGCGTTATTAGCGTTGGGCTCAGCAAGGCCCAATGAATTAACGCAGGAAACCGGGAAACACCTTACATTAAAACTTTGCTATAGCTAAAGCGTATTACACACCTCTGATGGCCAATCCAGAAACCGACTTCCTCGGGCTTTTATTGCCCTGCTTGTACTGTTTTTTAAGGTCCCAGATAGGTTGCCAGATTGGTTGCCAGTCCGTATGCTACCCAACCAGTCCAGTATAAAAGAACAGAGTTGTAACAAAATAATAAAATCTTCTCCACGGTCTGCCCCTCTTTCTTCTCCATGGTCTGTCCGTTCTTCTGAAGGTCGATCAAAACGTCATTATTTTGATTTTTCTTCTCCATGGTCTGCCCCTCCTTCTGAGGTCGATCAAAACGTCATCATTTTGATTTTTCCCAATTGCATCTGTGCGTTACATCGCATAAACCACGCACCGAGCTCAGGAATAGGCGGGCATATCGGCTGCTTCTAAAAAATAGGGAATTGCTAAAGGCCATCCATTGCCGCCTCAAAACCATCCTTAATATCGCTCCTTTTATCACTCCTTTTTGAATTTTCCAGCACAGAAGCAGACTGTCTTTGCGATAAGCATCAAGCAATTATCGTACCCAAGGCCTATGGAGCATACTATTTCATGCGGGCACTTACTCGAGATTGCCGAACTAGATGCCGCCGGTGCAACCAGCGATACCCGATGGCTTTATCTCCCCATCCGTTTTTTTATCTTTTCGGCAAAATTATTTTCCATTTGCCGAATAATTTACCGCCCAATAGATGTATACCGGGCTGTAAACCGTCAGGACTTTGCGTCGGATCAAAATTGGGAATAAACGATTTGTTGTAATTCTCGCCGGCATTTTCTCCTGTTGAAGCATCTCTTGTAATTCTCGTCTATATTTCTTCTATCAGTCTTACGCTTGCACCGCGTGTTCGGATCCCAACCGCTCAACCAAGGCGACTGAGCAATCGGCCACCTATGAATCGGCAGTTGACCTTGCCGTTGTCGGCGAGTTCCGCAATAGCTGGCTCTTTACCGTTTTTGGCTAATATTTCCGGGGAGGTTGCATGAAAAAATATCTCATCAACTGGGTTATGTTCGCCGCTTTAGCCGTTTGGTCTTCTTATCCGGCACTGGCCGATACGGCTGCGAATTCAGCTATCGGCCATAGCAAGGCCCCGATTTTTTCAAACAAGGAAAAAATCGTCTTTAATCTGGAAACGGACTTTGTTGATTTATGGAAGCACCGCGCACCCGCCAACGCGGAAGTACCAGAGGAAATAAAAGAGTTTGAAACGCCTGGACGTCTCACTTGGGAAGACAGGACCGGCAAGCATGATCTTCCGGTACTCGTGCAATTGCGAGGCAATACCAGCCAGTCCGAATTGCAATGTCCATTTCCGAAGATGACCCTGAATTTTGAAAAAGATCAGGCGACAGACGAAAGAGTCTCGAAAGGGACGCTGTTCGATGGTCTGAAATCTATCGGAATAGGTACCCATTGTGGCGGCAAACCCGGCGCTTCAGTGCGATTTCGCCGCGTTTGGGGAGGCCAGTCGCCGCATCGGGAAGCCCTGGTATATAAAGTACAGGAACTCCTTTCCATTCCGGGTTATCAAGCTTCAGCGACAACCTTCAGCTATATCGACCGCAACACCGGTAAGGGGCCGGTTGAGCCGCAGCCCAGCGGATTTGCCGTAAATCGCCCGATGCCCGCTTTTTTTCTGGAGAATATCAATACTTTTGTGAAGTATGCGGATGGGAAGGAAATTCGGTCTGCAGACTCCCGCTTTAAGGATACGGACAAGCTATATATTTTCACAAGCATTGTCGATGCTCCAAGAGATGCGCGCGCCGCCGGTTTGGTGATCGATCCTATTGATCCCAAAGCTATCATCCGTATCATGTTGTTCCAGGCGCTGGTCGGGAATTACGATTGGCATTTGCGTATTTCTCGTGATGATTCCGATGACTCCGGTAGCCTCTGGAATATTAAAGTTGTCGAAACCGACCATAAATGGATCGTTTTTCCTTATGACTATGATTTGGCCGCTTGGGTGAAGTTGGATAATTCTCCTCCGGAATTGCCCAGTTTCGATAACAATTTTTACAAGCCGGCGGATATTTCCGTGGTCGTGGCCGAGTTCAAGGAAAAACGCTCTGATATCGAGGCCTTGGTGGATGATTTGGCCAACGAAGATCAAAGTGGAGCAAGAAGCATAAAAGAACAGATCAAATCTTTTTACAATGCGTTGGATAGAAGATTTCGTTAGCCTTTCATCGGACGAGTATTTATGAATCTTCAATTGGATAGGCACAAAGGGATGAAGCAACCGAGATGGCCAACCAGCGGCGCCCGTGTCTCCCTAAACCTCGCTGCCAACTGAGTACATTCTGGTTGCTTCCCTGCTATTGTTCCGCCTATTGCCGCTGCATAAATTCATCGAACTGATTCAGCGGCAGCGGTGGACTGAACAGGTAACCCTGATAAGCAGTGCAGCCATGTTTAGCGAGGAAATCTTGCTGTGCTCCGGTTTCAACCCCCTCTGCAATCACCGACAACCCCATACTTTTCGTAAGAAGCAGGATGGCGCGAACAATGGTTGCGCTATTCGCATCGGTCAACACGTCTCTCACGAAAGACTGGTCTAGCTTTACCCAATCCAGGGGGAGGTGTTTCAGATAGTAGAGCGAGGAATAACCAACGCCGAAGTCATCCAGCGCAAAACCCACGCCCTTGGCTTTGAGCGTCGTCATTTTAGCAATGGCGTCATCCATATTATGTACCAATATGTTTTCGGTAAGCTCAAGCTTTAGCCTCTGGGGATTTGCGCCGGTTCGATCGAGCATCAAGATTACCAGTTCGACAAAATCCGGTTGGCAAAATTGCCGCGGGCTGATATTCACCGCAAGATGGAGCCCGGCTGTCTCGGGCCGGGCCGACCAAGTCGCCAATTGAGTACACGCGGTTTCCAGAATCCAATTCCCCAAGGGAAGAATCAAGCCGTTTTCCTCGGTTTGAGGAATGAATTCAGCCGGAGGCAACAGACCGCGCCGGGGGTGCTGCCATCGTATGAGTGCTTCTACACCTATTACTCCATAGCAGTCCACCTGGGGTTGATAGTGGAGCACAAACTCATTTCTTTCCCAGCTTTTGTGCAGGTCCGATTCCAGCACGACGCGAGCATCCATTACCGCTTGCATACAAGGATCAAAAAAACACATGGTGTTGCGACCTGATGCCTTGGCCTGATACATTGCCAGATCCGCATGTTTCAGCAGCTGATCCGTTGTCAACGACTGATCATTGAACAACGCAATGCCGATGCTTGGTGTGCTGTGGTGTTTGGAGGCACCCAAATTAAAAGGCCGATTGAACGCAGCAAGAATTCTTTCGGAAATGGTTTTTATTTGAGCAACGGCTTCGTTGTGATTTTTACTAAAGTCAGCCACCAGCACGACTACAAACTCGTCGCCACCCAGGCGAGCTACAGTGTCGCTTTCTCGTACACAAGAGATCAGGCGGGGGCCGACCTGCTGTAGCAGCACATCACCCATGTCATGGCCGAGGGTGTCATTGAGCAATTTAAAGTTGTCCAGGTCGATGAACAGCAGCGCCCCCATGCGCCGGGTGCGGGCGCTGGCCGCCAGAGCTTGCCGCAATCGGTCGAGTAGCAATTGTCTGTTGGGTAGACCGGTCAAGGAATCGTAGAAGGCGAGATACTGGATTTCATTCTCCGCTATCTTGCGTTGCGTGATATCGGTGTTGATCGCCAGGATCGACTGCGATTGTCCTTTATCGTCTCTAACCAAAGTCCAGTGGGCTTCAGCTATCAACACACTGCCATCCTTGCACCGCTGTGTAATTTCGCCCCTCCATTCCCCCGCATTCAGCACTGATTCGATCGCTTCAAAGAACTCAATATCATGGTCATGTGATACCTCCGCTATTGATTTGCCGACCACTTCTTCCGACGTCCATCCATACAGCCGCTGAGCGCCTTGATTCCAAAACTGAATACGATGATCGATCCCACAGACAATAATGGCGTCTGTTGCTTTGTCAAGCAGGGACGCCAGCTGGCGAATACGCGCGTCAGCTTCCAACCGTGCCTGTTTAGCTCGTTTTCGCGCAGTAATATCACGGAAATAGATAGCCAGGCCTTTCTCGGAAGGGTAGGCGTGGACTTCGAACCATTTGCCGAGCGGTACGTAGAAATCCTCAAATGTCCCCGTAGAATTTTCAATCATCGCCCGATGAAACTCGCGATCGAAAATCGTACCGGTTGCCTCCTTGAATTCTTCCCAAATTACTTTGCCCAGAAGATCGGAGCGGGCACGCCGTAGCAGATTTTCCGCTTCCTTGTTTACGTATGTAAATCGCCATTCTCGGTCGAGCGTGTAAAAAGCATCGGTAATGCTTTCCAGTATCCTTTCTGTCCCAAGCTTCGAGTTTGAGAGCTCAAGTGTTACCGCCTGTTGCTCCTCGATAGCGGACAACAGTTTTTTATTTGCTCTCCCCAGCGCAGCAGCCTTTTCTTTATTTACCGAAAGAATAAAAGATACGATAGCCGCCAGAAAGCTAACCGTAATTCCGCCAAGCAAAACAAAAAGCGCTTCATAACTGTCTATGGCTTTTTCAAAGACCGGACGTGAAGCCGCTTCGAGCGTCCAGGTCTGTCCATAAACAGATACAGGGATTATTCTTCGGAAACGGCTTGAGGTAACCTGTCCCGACTTTTCGTCACTATCGAAAAGGAGAGAACTCTCGATCAGTTCTTTGCCATCAAAAATCTTCAAATGGAAGATTTCAAGGTCAGTGCCGAGAACGGCACATATGAAATCCTTCATCCTGAATGGCGCATAGACATAACCGACAAGAGATGAACGTCTTTGTTCCAGCATGTCCGGGAGTTGTTCCACTCCGTAATAGGGAATATACATAAGCACACCGGCCTGAATATCCTCACTCGTTTCCTGGACGAGTGTTATCTTGCCCGAGAGAGTGGCTTCGCCGGAATCCCGCGCATGCGACATAGCTTTGCGCCGAACAGGATTCGTATACATGTCATAACCCATGGCGCGCAAATTCGTTCCCACGAACGGTTCCAGATATATGATAGCTGTATACTCCTCCCGAGGATCGGATGGCCAGACCTGATATTCAGGGAACCCCTGCGAGCGTATTGCAGCAGTATGGTCAGGGAGCCTTGAAGGGAGGATATGTTCGGCGAAGCCCACTCCATGGATTCCTGGATAATTCTCATCTATCCGCAGGGTTTCCACATATATACGCCAATCATCGCGCGAAACGGAGTGGGAGACACGCAGCAATCCCAAGCCACCTTTCAAAACCTGTTCATAGCCGGAAAAATGGTGCTTGATTTTTGCGGTTGCCTGGGTCAAGGCCGCGTCAAATCGATTATTCGCATTTTTCTCCTGTAGATCTTTCACAACCAACCAACTTGCCAAGGTAAGTGCCAAGAAAAACGCAAACGTCAGAGCAGCTATCGTGGGACGTGAAAGAGTCTGTTCGACAGAGAGGCGATGTGTGTAGATATTTATCTTCCACCTCAATAATTAGCGAGCTGTATATCAGTAAAGATTATGGCTTAGCCATAATTTTCCGATCGGGACGCTGCCAACGATATGCTGATCCTGTGATATGGGTTCTGTCAGAAACATGTAAAATGCGGTGTTATCGCGACAGTCCGGAGAGTTCCTTAGGAAGTCAATTCCGCACGTTTTGCCGCTTGCTCCAGGAGAATTTAGTCACGAAATAAAGCACCCCGCCGCAAGCAGCGGGGTATTAACTGCGCTCTTACAATCCGCTGGCCTTCAGCCAGCCTTCGCCCCAAGGGGTGGGGACTTAAACCCGCAGAGGTTAAACATATCGTTTTATTGTTATGTAAATTGCATTCCGTGCTTTTGTCGGTATTTGAAATGATTTTTGGTGTAAAGAACGAAGTTCTACCAAAATCTTAGTATTTTATTTTACGATCCGTCTTCGCTACCTGCGCTATCCTAGCAAGCTTTACAAGCGCAAAAAATATTTTTGTTTGCGTCTAAAGATCTGTCTGAGATGCACGTTATGTAACTATTAAGTGGTATGGCATCGCGGAGATTTGACAACTGTTTCTGTTCCATTCAGCCTGAATACTGATCATTCCTCTCTCAAGGATTCATGTAGGAAAAGGATTCATGTAGGAAAATTTCCTACATGAATCCTCAGCAGTTTCCTACATGCAAATCGGATGGATTCGGGTTTTTCCACATCGTGCAACCCTGCACAATTCATGCATTACAACGATGGAGGAAAAATGAAAGCTTACGAACTGACGTCCGAAATCAAGGAGCTCAACCTGACCTACCTGATGCTGGCCCAGCAGATGGTCATCGCGGATAAGGATATGGCGATCTTCCGGTTGGGGATAAGCAAGGATATCGCTGAAATACTGGAGGTTTTGACACCCGGACAGATACTCAAGCTCTCCAATTCCAATATGATGCTGTGCCGTATACGTTTCGATGACAGCCTGATCTTTGGCATGCTCGCCAATTACAGTAAAGGCAAGACCATGGCCCAGTCCCATGCGACGATTCTGTTGGCGGGTCAGCCTGTAGAAGAAATTTCCTGACATCGGGTCAATTCCTGGCATCAGGAAAATTCCCCGATCGAAGATATTTCCCGAATTACCGGATACTGGACATTGGAGCGTCATCATGCGTAAAAAGAGCGTCGTATCGGAAGCCCGCGAGATTCAGGCCTCAATCGAGATGATCGACCTGGGTGCCCGCCTGCAATTGCTGGAGAGCGAAACCAGCCTGAGCCGGGAGCGTCTTATCAAGCTCTACAAGGAATTGAAAGGCGTTTCCCCTCCTAAAGGGATGCTGCCCTTTTCCGCCGACTGGTTTCTGACCTGGCAGCCCAACATTCATTCTTCGGTATTTGCCGATATTTACCGCTACCTGATCACGCACGCTGATTGCCGTGGTATCAAAGCCATCATCAAAAGCTACAAACTCTACCTGGAGCATTGCGAGATAAGCGAAATGGAACCGGTGTTGAGCCTGACTCGTGCCTGGACACTGGTGCGCTTCTTCGAGGGCAAGATTCTGCAAACCGCACCGTGCGTACAGTGCGGCGGACACTTCGTCGTACATGCCAATGACCTTCATCACCGCTACGTGTGCGGATTATGCAACACGCCGTCACGCGCCGGTAAAACCAATAAACCACGGGCACAAACGTTCACTGCGGTGCTCGCCTAGCATTCTGCCGGGCTTGAAGAATCGCAGCAAAAAATGAACTGGCCAGCCGATTTCCTGTAAGTTCGACAGGCTGCTGGCAACCAACCTCCCGGCGTCATCGATCCGGGAGGTTCCTTTTCTCCTCTGGTTGAAATCTTTTCTTTCCCCGCGCTTCTCTCTCACTTCTCTTCCGGTTTTTCGCTATTTCCTCTCCTAAAGTTTACCGGGTTCCGGCCGTTACAAAGGTGGAGTATTTCAGTGTGACTGCCTTTGCTCCAATGCCGGTGAATCAGGCCACGTACTGCACGCAATAACCGGCAATGGCTGGGCAATGGCTGCCGACACCGGCAGCGCTGATTATGCAATCAGCACAACAATTCGAACTGGAGAAGTGTAGGGGAATATGCTAATAATAATCGGAACTCTCGTCGTTCTCGGATCCGTATTCGGCGGCTATGCTCTTGCGGGCGGACACCTTGCCGCGCTGTTCCAGCCGGTCGAACTGCTGATTATCGGTGGCGCCGCATTGGGCGCCTTTGTACTGGGCAATACAGGCAAGGCGCAGAAAGCCACGCTCAAGGCGCTGCCGAAAATCGTGGAGCGCCCGAAGTACACCAAAGCCATGTATATGGATCTCATGGGTCTGCTCTACGATCTTCTTGCCCGGGCGCGCAAGGAAGGGTTGATGTCAATAGAACACGATGTAGATGAACCCCACGAAAGCGCGATTTTTGCGAACTATCCGAATATCCTGGCGGATAAGCAGGTGCTGGAGTTCATGACAGATTATCTGCGCCTGATGGTGGGCGGTAATCTTAACGCATTCGAGCTTGAAAACCTGATGGATAACGAGATCGAGACCCATCATCAGGAAGGCGAAATACCAGTACAGTGCATCAACAAGATAGCCGACAGCATGCCCGCCTTCGGGATCATCGCGGCAGTGATGGGTGTAGTGCATACCATGGCCTCGGTGGGCCTTCCCCCGTCGGAATTGGGCATATTGATTGCCCAGGCGTTGGTTGGCACCTTTCTCGGCATCCTGCTTGGCTACGGCTTGGTAGGTCCGCTTGCCGGCGTGCTGGAGCAGAAACTCGGGGAGTCCACCAAGATATTGCAATGTATCCGGGTGACGCTACTTTCGAGTATTAACGGCTATGCACCAGCGCTGGCGGTCGAGTTTGGCCGCAAGGTACTCTACTCGACCGAACGGCCCAGCTTCAGCGAGCTGGAAGATTGTGTCAGGCAAACCAGAAACAAATAACAGGAAGCGGTCATGGCCGACCAACGCCGTCCCATCATAATTCGTAAAATCAGGAGACCCAGCCGCCATCACAGCGGGCAATGGAAAATCGCCTATGCGGACTTCGTTACCGCAATGATGGCATTCTTCCTGCTCATGTGGCTACTGAGCTCCTCCAGCAAAGCCGAACTGCAAGGCATTTCCGAATATTTTCAGACGCCACTGCAGATCATGCCCTCGAAGGGTGCTGGCACCCACAATGGCACAAGCATAATTCAGGGTGGCGGCCAGGACCTGGCGCAGCACAGGGGGCAACTCAGGAAACACAATTCAGATGCTGACGCGAAGCCTCTCAGTCTCAAGACGGCGCAGGCCGAACTGGAGCGTCTCGATGCGCGCAGGCTCGAAGATTTGAAGGACCGGCTGGAACGGTTGATAGAATCCAACGCGACCATGCGCCAATTCAGGAAGCAGCTGCTGGTCGACATTACCACTGAAGGGCTGCGTATTCAGATTGTTGACGACCGAAACCGCCCGATGTTCGCGCTCGCCAGAGCTGAACTGGAACCTCATACCAGGGATATCCTGCAAAAGCTCGGCGACGTGCTGAATGAGATGCCGAACAAGGTCAGCCTCTCGGGTCATACGGATGCAACCCCCTATGCGAGCGGCGAGAAGTACTACAGCAATTGGGAACTGTCGGCGGACCGGGCCAATGCCTCGCGGCGTGAACTTGTCGCGGGCGGCATGAGCGAGCAAAAGATCATGCGGGTGGTCGGTTTAAGTTCCGCTGCGCTTTTCGATAAGGATGACCCCGTTAATCCCATCAACCGCCGCATCAGCATTATTGTAATGAGTAAAAAAGCCGCGGCGGCTCTTGACAAGGAAGGTGGTGAAACCAAAAAAATCAAAAGCGGCACGGTATTGAATTCGCAAGCGCTACGCCTGGTTGCCAGCAGTTAAACCTGAATCCGGTAGTTAATCGCTCTTTCAAGAAAAGGCTCGATGATGGTTACGCTAGTAGGTCGGGCTGCGCCCGACCTACCTCGGCATAATCCGATAAATTATCCTCCGGGCCCGACGCCAATAGAAATCAGCCGAATGCTTTAATCTGAATCCAGCCTCCACGTGGATCAGGTTAAAACGGAATTGCGGGCGGAAGCTCGCTCTTTTCCGCCGATGACCTATTCCTGAAGCACCCGATAATTGGCATATGCACGATTATGGATGTGCCTCAGGGAGTCAGCGGTGAGCGAAGATAGCGATCTTGAACGGACGGAACCTGCGTCGCAGAAGCGGCTTGAGAAAGCCCGCGACGATGGACAGGTACCGCGCTCCACGGAATTGTCCACATTCATGGCCTTGATCGCCGCCGGCGCTGGCCTGTTGTTGATGGGCGGTCACCTTGGGCGGGAACTCTCAAGCCTGATGAAAGGCGGGATGATGGTGCCGCCCGAGATCGGTTTCAATTCCGGCTTGCTCACCGAGCGTATGCTCGACCAGTCTTTGCACGCCCTCTTTGCATTATCCCCATTTCTGATCCTGATGTTCCTCGTGGCGCTGCTCGCGCCCATGCTGCTTTCCGGCTGGCTTTTTACCTGGAAATCCCTTACCCCCGATATCAGCCGGCTTAATCCCCTGAAAGGCCTGGCTCGCATGTTTTCGCTGAACAGTCTGGTCGAACTGGTCAAGGCGCTCCTTAAAGCCACGTTGATCGGCACGATGGCGATCTGGACCGTCTGGCATCAAAAAGAAGCAGTGCTGTCGCTGATTTCAGCGCCGCTTGCGGCAAGCGCCGGCCACATCGCCGAACTGACCATCATGAGTTTTATGGCCATCGCGGGAACCATGGTGCTGATCGCGGCGGTAGACGTGCCGTTCAAGCTCTGGGATCACTACCGCAAGCTCAAGATGACCAAGGAAGAGCTGCGCCAGGAAAACAAGGAAACCGAAGGCGACCCGCACGTCAAAGCCCGCATCCGTGCCCAGCAACACGCCATGGCCAGAAAACGAATGATGAGCGAGATCCCCAAGGCTGACGTGATCGTGACGAATCCGACTCACTACGCGGTTGCGCTGAGGTACGAAGACGGCAAGATGCGCGCGCCGAAAGTCGTTGCCAAGGGCGCGCACCTGCTGGCCCGGAAAATCCGCGAAATCGGCGAGCAGCATCATGTGCCGGTACTCGAAGCGCCGCCACTGGCCCGCGCTTTATATCATCACGCCGAGCTGGGCGATGAGATTCCCCAGGCCCTTTATAACGCCGTTGCCGAGGTGCTGGCCTATATCTACCAGTTGCGCCGCCACCATGAAAACGGCCAATCGGGCGGCAAGGCGCCGCTCCCGCCCGATGTGCTGCCGGTACCCGCTGAAATGGACCCGGAAAACGCCGCCTCGCAGAAACATGAGAAAAACGCGAATAACCCATGAACTCGATTAAAAAACTGACTTACCTCTTTAGTGGCGCAAACGTGCACAGCCTGGCCGGGCCACTGCTGATATTAATGATTCTCGGCATGATGGTGCTGCCCCTGCCTGCCTTCCTGCTGGACATGATGTTTACCTTCAACATCGCGCTTTCCATCATGGTATTGCTGGTCAGCATCCATACGCTCAAGCCGCTTGATTTCGCGGTATTTCCCACGGTTTTGCTGCTTTCAACGTTATTGAGGCTGTCGCTCAACGTGGCATCCACCCGTATCGTCTTGATGGAAGGCCATACCGGACCCGATGCGGCGGGAAAGGTAATCGAAGCATTTGGCCACTATCTGGTCGGCGGCAACTACACGGTGGGCATCGTGGTGTTCATCATTCTCGTGGTGATCAATTTTATCGTGATTACCAAGGGGGCAGGGCGCATCGCCGAAGTGGCCGCACGTTTCACCCTGGACGCCATGCCCGGCAAGCAAATGGCGATCGACGCGGATCTGAATGCCGGCCTCATCGGCGAGGAAGAAGCCGGCAAGCGTCGCACTACCATCGCCCAGGAAGCGGAATTCTATGGTTCGATGGACGGCGCGAGCAAATTCGTGAGGGGAGATGCAATCGCAGGCATCCTGATCCTGATTATCAACGTGATCGGTGGACTGATCATCGGCACGCTGCAGCACGACCTGGATCTTGCTACCGCGGCTAAGAACTATACCCTGCTCGCCATCGGAGACGGGTTGGTCGCACAAATTCCCGCGCTCATCATCTCCACGGCGGCGGGCCTAGTGGTAAGCCGCGTGGGTACCGACGAGAATATCAGCAGCCAACTGGCGGGCCAGCTCTTTTCAAGACCGCAGGTGCTGATCCTGACGGCGGCGATTATCGGCCTGATGGGCATGATACCCGGTATGCCCCACATTGCCTTTCTGCTGCTGGCGGCTGTGCTGGGTGGCGGAGCCTATCTGCTGACTCAACGCAACAGGCGGGCGGCGGCTCCCTCAGCGGCTGCGCCTGCTGCGCAACCGGAAGTCCAGGATGCGAGTTGGGATGACGTAATGCCGGTCGACATCCTAGGACTTGAAGTAGGATATCGATTGATTCCGCTGGTGGACAAATCGCAGGATGGCGAACTGCTGCGGCGGATCAAGGGCGTACGCAAGAAATTCGCCCAGGAAATCGGGTACCTCCCGCCCCCGGTACACATTCGCGACAATCTGGAACTACGGCCCAACGGTTACCGGCTCACGCTCAAAGGCGTCGTGATCGGCGCGGGCGAAGTCAACGTCGGTCAATACCTGGCGATCAATCCGGGTACGGTATCCGCCAGTTTGCCTGGTGTCCTGACCAGCGATCCCGCATTTGGATTGCCCTCGGTCTGGGTGGACGCCAGTCAGCGCGAGTATGCCCAGACCCTGGGTTATACCGTAGTCGACGCTGGCACAGTCGTGGCAACGCATCTCAACCATCTGGTACATAGCCATTCGGCGGAATTGCTGGGCCGCATGGAAGTGCAGCAATTGCTGGACCGCCTCGCGAAGGATTCGCCCAAGCTGGTGGAGGATCTAATCCCGAAGCTGCTGCCGCTCTCCACCCTTCAGAAAATCCTGCAGAACCTGCTCGAAGAGAATGTACACATCCGCGACATGCGGACTATCGTCGACGCGCTGGCGGAGCACGCCGTCCGGGTTCAGGACCCGCACGAACTGACCGCGCTGGTTCGCATCGCCTTAGGTCGCGCAATCGTTCAGCAGATTTGGCCGCAACCGGGCGATTTGCAGGTCATCGCGCTGGATTCCGGACTGGAAAGGCTGCTGACACAGGCCCTGCAAGCCAGCCCGAACGGAGCCGGCATAGAGCCGGGGCTGGCCGATACGCTGTTGCGCGAAGCCTCCGGCGCAAGCCGTCGCCAGGAACAGGTAGGCCTCGTGCCGGTACTGCTGGTGCCCGCACCGCTGCGAACACTGCTGGCCCGGTTCCTGCGCCGTACCGTTCCGCAGCTCAAGATATTGTCACACGCCGAAGTACCCGATTCCAGCAACATTAAAGTCACGTCTATTCTGGGAGCCCGAGCATGAGCATCAAACGATTTTTTGGTAAAACGACCAGTGAGGCATTGCGCAAAGTTCGCGATGCACTTGGTTCCGACGGGGTAATTCTATCCAACCGTGCGGCGGATGGCGGCGTCGAGATATTGGCCCTGAGCAATAACGACATGACAGCCCTGATACCGCCGCCCGAGTCTGAAAAAGCAGAATCGATGCATCAGGAACAGGAGGCGGACGAATCCTGGTATCACAAGCAGGCGCTTCTTCCTTCCGCCAAGAAAAACGCCCTGAAGTATGCGCTAGAAGCTGATACGGACTTCAAAAACCTCGCTCGACCGGACACGGGTCTTTCTAATGAAAAACAAGCGCAATGGGCAGGCGCGGCGGCAATTGCAAACGACAGGGTAACCCCGGTTCCGGCTGCTGAAACCCCTCAAATGACGGCACCGGTAGCACAACCAATGCCGGACCCGGCAATCGGCAGAAAAACAAACCGCTTTACAATTAATTCCGGCCAGCCGGCACGCGTGACGAATGAGGCCGCCGTGCCGGATGTTTCCGTTTCCGGTTCCGCAAAACGGAGCCGAAATACCCGCAAGGCACCCGGCAAGGCAATTCCCGATGATGAAATTTCCAGCAAAAAGAATCCGCCTGCAATCGATCCCCTTCAAATGGCCGACGCGGTGGCCGCGAGTGTGCTCAAAGAGATCAGGTCGCTGCGCGGCACTATGGAACAGCAATTCTCCGCGCTGAACTGGAACAATCAGGAAAAACGCGACCCGGTCCACGGAGGACTGCTGCGCCAGGTATTGGCGGCAGGCTTCAGCCGTTCCCTTGCGCATAGTCTGCTGGAACAACTGCCTGCGGAAAATGCCGGAAAAGGCGAAAAAGACACGATGAACTGGATAAAAAACGTGCTGACTTCCAATCTCCAGAGCATTGGCGACGAGCGCGAAATTCTGGAGAAGGGAGGTGTTTATGCACTGGTGGGCCCTACCGGGGTGGGCAAGACAACGACTACCGCAAAGCTGGCGGCGCGCTGCGTGGTGCGCCACGGCGCGGATAAGCTTGCGCTGCTCACTACCGACAGTTACCGCATTGGCGGGCATGAGCAATTACGGATTTATGGCAAGATCCTTGGGGTTACCGTGCTTGCCGTAAGGGACGCGCAGGACCTGAGCCTCGCCTTGGCTGAGTTGCGGGGCAAGCATATGGTTCTGATCGACACCGTGGGCATGGGTCAGCGCGATCAGATGGTAGCCGAACAGGTTGCGATGCTGGCGGGTTGCGGCACTCCCGTCAAACGGCTGCTGCTGCTCAATGCCGCTTCCAACCGGCATACACTCGACGAGGTGGCTCACGCCTACCAGGGGGACGGCCTGGCGGGCGCAATCATCACCAAACTGGATGAAGCGGTCACCATTGGCTGCGCGCTCGACACCGCAATCCGGCATCGCTTGCCGCTTTATTATGTAGCGGGCGGCCAGCGGGTTCCGGAAGATCTGGAAATGGCTGACTCGCGGGCTCTGGTGAATCGCGCGCTGGATAATCCACCTGCCGAATCTTCCTGCATCATGCCGGAGGATGCTTTCCCTTTGATCCTGACAGATCGCAATATCGGCGCGGGCAACCCGGACATGAGCGAGGTTCACCTTGGCTGAGCCTATCCATGACCAGGCAGAGGGACTTCGCCGCTTGCTGGTACAGAATTTTCTGAGTGTTTTCACCATCACTTCCGGTGGCACGGACACAGGCAAGACAACCACAGTTATCAGTCTGGCGGCAGCCCTTGCACACAGCGGCAAGCACGTACTGGTAATCGATGAGAATGCGGGCGCCAATAACGTCAGCGCTACGCTGGGTATCAGCGCCCACCGTGATTTGCTCGATGTAATCCGGCGAGACAAGACGCTGGATGAAGTGATCATTCCTGGCCCCGAAGGGTTTTTCATCCTGCCGGCCGGGCGCGGTATGCGTGTTCTGGGAAAGTTGAGCGCGGACGACCAGGCTCATGTGATCGGCTGTTTCGAACACCTTGCTCAACCGATTGACGTAATACTCATCGATGCCGCACCAGGCCGATCCAGCCAGATGCTTACGCTTGCCCTTTCCACTCATGAAATCGTGGTGGTCGTTTCCCCTGATCCGGCTTCGATTACCACGGCCTATGCGTTGATCAAGCATATCTGTGGCCATCATGAGGATAAGCAACATTTTCACATAGTGGTCAACAAGGCTGGAGCCGAGACCCAGGCGAAGATGATTTTCGACAACATGGCTGACGTAGCCAAGCGCCATCTTGCGGTTTCACTCGATTTCATGGGTTTTGTGCCGCAAGACGGCAAGCTTTGTCTGGGCCGGCGTGTAACCGGCACAATTCCCGCCACTGCTTCAGCAGCCGCGTTCCGCCGGATAGCGGAATCGTTGGCCGATTGGCCCTGCCCGGATGATGAGGAGAGAGGCGTGGAACGCTTCATGAAATCCCTGTTGCTAAGCAGCCGGAACAATAGTGCCGACGCCGCCGCCACCGCCGCAGGTGCGAGATGAGCCAGACGATGTATACCTCAGCCGGCGTAATCGATAAACAACAGCATCTCGCCGAGTTTGCCCCACTCGTCAAACGCATCGCGCATCACATGATGTCCAGGCTGCCGGGCAGCGTGGAAGCGGATGACCTGATCCAGGTCGGCATGATCGGTTTGATGGATGCGCTGAATCGCTACCAGGAAATACCGGGAGCCCAGTTTGCGACATATGCGCAGCAGCGCATACGCGGCGCCATGCTGGACGAATTACGCCAGATGGATTGGCTGCCGCGGGGGGCGCGCAGGAATATGCGTCAAATCGAAACGGCAATCAATGCGCTGCAGCAACGCCTGGGCCGTGCACCCGCGGAACTGGAAATAGCCCAGGAACTCGACGTGCCAATCGAAGGTTACCACGAGATGCTGCTCGATGCGCGGGGTGCGCAGCTGATCCATTATGAAGATTTCTCCGATAGCGAAAATGACGATTTCCTGGAACGCAACTGCGTCGACGCTAGCAGCGATCCACTGGCGAGCCTGTTGAACGGCGACCTGAGGCAAGCACTGATCGGCGCCATAGGCGGCTTGCCCGATCGGGAAAAAACATTGATGGGGCTCTACTATGAGCAGGAGCTGAATTTCAAGGAGATCGGCGCAGTTCTCGGGGTATCCGAATCCAGGGTATGTCAGATACATAGCCAGGCCGTTGCGCGGTTACGCGCCAAACTCAAGGAATGCGCATGGACTTCAACAGCATAATCGGTATTGCCATTGCTTTGATCGCCATCTTTGGCGGGCAGGCGCTGGAAGGCGGCCATCTCGGCTCCCTTATCCAGTTTACCCCGCTTCTTATCGTGCTGGGGGGTACATTGGGAGCGGTACTGTTGCAAAGCCCGGTGCGCCAGTTCGTACTCGGCATGAAGATGAGCCGCTGGGTATTTGTTCCGCCGCTACTTGACGCGGGTACATTGGTGGAGCATATCGCCATATGGAGCACCACTGTCCGCAAGGAGGGCTTACTGTCGCTCGACACGCACGTGGAAGGTATTGATGATCCTTTCGTAAAAAAAGGATTGCAACTGGTGCTGGACGGCACGGATCCGCTGGTATTGAAGCGCGTGCTGGAAGTAGAGATCGATACATTCGAAGATTTTCATCGGCAGGGTGCAAGAGTATGGGAAGCGGCGGGCGGCTACGCGCCGACCATCGGTATTCTGGGCGCGGTGATAGGTCTTATACAGGTCATGGAGAACTTGTCGGATCCGGCACATTTGGGTAACGGAATAGCCGTGGCGTTCGTGGCGACCATCTATGGCGTGGGGCTCGCAAATCTGGCTTTCCTGCCCATCGCCAATAAACTGAAAACGCTCATTGGCCGTCAGGTACTGATGCGAGAAATGCTGGTGGACGGGTTGGTCGGCATTGCCAAAGGCGAGAACCCGAGACTGATTACCGGACGCCTCAACGGGTATATGGCGTGACCAAAAATATGAATGAATATTGCCGTCGAAGAAGGCTGATATGCAGGGTAATGCATATTTTCATATAACAAAAAGCTGCTCATCCATAACCCCTATTTGAACTAAAATGCCGCGCAGACACAGACCGGAAGAGCATGAAAATCATGAGCGGTGGCTCGTATCCTACGCCGACTTCATTACCCTGCTGCTTGCACTGTTTGTCGTGATGTATGCAGCTTCCCGCTTGAATAACGGCCAGTATGACCAAGTGTTGGCGGGATCATTTGTCAGTGCGTTCGGTGCGCAACCGGAAGGGCGCGATAAGATAGCCCTTACACCTGACATCATATTGCCGAAGCGCACGCGGAAAACGGCTCCGATTATCGCTTCGAACCTCCCAACGGCGGATGATGAGCTCACGGTAAAAAAAGCACGTCGACTTGTGGAAGTGCAACGCCAGCAGAAGGACCAGATGGATATCATCGCCCGCGAAATCATGGCTGCATTCGGTTCGCTGGTGGACGATGGACGGGTAAGGGTAATTCACAGCAACCTGGGCCTGGGCGTGGAGATCAATGCCAGCGTATTATTCTCACCCGGCCAGGCGCTATTGCGGCAGGAGTCGAGCAGAGTGATCGAGGCAGTGGCGCAGGTGTTGAAGAACGACAGACATGCGATTCAGGTTGAAGGCCATACCGACAATATACCGATCATCACCGAAAAATTTCCCTCCAACTGGGAACTGTCGGCCGTGCGTGCCAGCAGCGTGGTGAGGTTGATGATCGGCAATGGCGTGGATGCCACGCGGCTTACGGCAGCGGGATATGGCGAAAATCGCCCTGTCGGACCGAACGATACGGAGGAGGGCCGTATGCGAAACCGGCGAGTCACAATCATGATCCTGTCCAGCCTTCCCGATATCTCAGCCGGGATTTTATCCGGGAATTCATCTGAGGGTTCATCCGACACTTCAACCGGGGCTTCACCTGATGCGATACCTGGCCTATCCGATACCGTACCTGCTACCTTGATCGATACCTGATTGGGTACGTTGGCCTGGCACACTGCGCCGTATCGGAAAGCTTACTGATCGACTCAGCCCTCGCCAAGCTGGCGACCACCGAAAAACGACTGGGGTTGGCCATCCGAACAATACAGTCTCGCGTTTTGCCCGCCATGGGTCGAGGTCTGCAATACCGATATCGCCTGCTGAATGTAGCGCAGGCGCTGACCGACAAGGATGCCGTTGATCTTGTTGAGCTGACTGGCTGTTTCCGCCAATTGAAGCAGTTCCTCCCACGCATCGACAGCAGCGGGGCAATCGCGTAAACCGCGTTCCATGCCGATATGGTCTTGAGTATAGCCGAGCTTTCTCAACCAGTAGTTGCGCGCATCCGACAGTTGAGCCAATTGTTGGGCCTGGTGCGCTTTTTCGTTGGCGATTGACAGCAGCAGGGATGTGCCCGGCTGCTGTAATGCAGCTTGCTCCCGGCGCAAAATATCGATGAAATCCCGCGTCGCGTCGCGCTCGCGGCTGATGCAGGCAACGGGATCGAAAATACTGTTAGTCAAGTTAACCCTTCCCCCTATGGATCAGGTCGCGCACCGTGTCGAGCAAACCATCGGCGACCTTGCCGGGGTTTACGGTGAAGTGGCCCTCGCTGATTGCCCGTTTGATCTCCTCCACCCTGACGGCGTCGAAAACTTCGACATTCCCCAATTTTTTTTCGATGCTTTGCAATTGTATGCTCAGTTGAACGCTATCTTTTCCGCCCACTGAAGCATTCTGGCTTTTTGAAGGCACGCTGCCCACTGCCATTTGCCCGGGTTTGCCAGCGCTCGCCTCGCCGATGGGCTTGGTAGCGTTGGTTTTGATGTTATTTTCTATCTGCACGGATCTGCTCCTACAATTGATTGTAAGCAGTGTAACGGAGGTCTCGGAAGAAACTTGAGCTTTTTCGCCAGAATCTGTGGCACAACAGGTTCAACCTGAAAAGCCTTTTATATCAGTGGCAAAAACCATCACACATTTGACCAAATCCTCATTGCAGTTCTACGATCCATCAATAGTTCACACGATGGGTGGAGCAGCGCGTAACCCATCACGTTCGTTTCATGAAAGCAATTTTCTAGCCGTGATAAATTGCATTATCGGCCCAGCGATGGTTTGCCATATAGGGCAAATGCATCCGATGGGTTGCGCTCTGCTGCTACGACCCATTAATAACTTACTTCCACTATTGCTCCGGCTCGGGCGGTCCCGCTCACCACCGAGCCCGACGCAATACGAACCTGCACCAGTTGTCCCTCAGCGGCGTTATTGAGCGCTCTACCATCCGCCGTTACGCTGAATCCACGTCCGCTGGAGACCAGTTTCACATTTTGATTCTGCATCACTGCCGCTCGTGCGCGCAGCATGTCCTGGCGTAACGGGCTTCCGAAAGAAATGCTGCCGGAGAGCGTTCTACCCAAAGCCAGATTCGGGTCAGTGACAACGCCCGGCGGAAGCTGCGCCAGATCGCCGCTGCGGGTGGCCAGATCCGCCGCGGTGAGCATATGTCCCTGCGTCAGAGGCTTGGCGCTGACAACATAATCCGCAATGACTTTTACCGTGGCGCGTATGTAAATCGTCCATTGATACGGCACGGTGCAACGTACTATCACAGTTGTATTGCCCCACGGCCGGCTGCCGGGCGGCAAGGACGGCTCAAGTGCGGCGCAGGCGGGCAGGTTGATCCGGGGATCGATTGCACCCAGCGTGATTTCAGGCTGACCGGGCAGACCGGCCGACTGGGTATGCAGGAAGTTCAAGACGATATCCTGGACAAGACGCGGATCCTGCCTCGCGTTCGCCGATGCCGATGCCGATGCCGCAGCGGACAGGGAGAGAAGGGCGACAAAGCTCAGGCCGCAGGAAAGTACATGGCGAGACACGATGGGCATGGCGGATTCCTCGAAAAAAATGTCCTAGATCAGGGTGAACCGGGGTTGGCCGCAATTCTAGTCTGCGGGCCGCCTTGGCAGCATGTCGAACTGAGGCGGGTTTGGGCCGTTATTTGATGAATTGCCCGCATGCATGACAACGCATCATGTTTGCCGCAATCAACCTGATCCGGACCTTTTGATGCTGCAGGAAAACGGCATTGATTGCCTCCTCCCATTTCTTCCTTTCGGCAAGCAGACTGGACCTGTGGTCCTGTGGCTGCGGAATAGTTGGCGAGGCAGCCTCGCATCACAGGGGAAGACCCATTACTGGAAAGGACTCAGGAAGCGAAAGATCGCTTAAACCCGAAGATAAAGGGTTTTAACCCTGCTGATCTTTCTTTTGGACCGATCAGGAGTGAAATACTATGGCAGCAGCGCAATTTCCAATCAATACCGGTATCGGAAGCATGTACTTGAGGAGAATTCATGATAAACAAACTTGATGCGACATTTCGCTTTTACGAGGATGCAGCCAATCTGCGGGCCCATCGCCAGCAATTGATCGCGTCCAACATCGCCAACGTGGATACGCCGAACTTCAAGGCGCGCGATATCAGTTTCAAGGACGCGCTGGAGAATACCGGCGGCAACAAGGTCGTCAAACTGGCAACAAATGTTCCGAATCATATTGCGTCGCCAGGCAGTGGCGGCGGGGCAGCCGCAGCCGGCGCGCCGTTGATGTATCGCGCCGCCATACAGGGAAGCGTGGATGGCAATACGGTAGATATGGATATCGAGCGCAGTCAGTTTGCCGACAACGCTATCCACTACGAAGCCAACCTCACATTCATCAGCGACCAGATCAAAATCATGCGGTCTGCTATTCAAGGTTAAGGAGAGCTTGCATCATGTCCCTGTTCAATATTTTTACCGTCGCCGGTTCGGCGATGACAGCCCAGAATCAACGCCTGAACGTGGTGGCGAGCAACCTCGCCAACGCCGATAGCGCGGTGAGTTCCAATGGCCAGCCATACAGGGCCAAACAGGTGCTGTTCATGAGTATCCCGTCAGCAGCCGGCACCGATCCCAACAATGCATCCAGTGGGGTAAAAGTGTCGGGAGTAGTCGAGGATCAATCACCAATGAAGCTGATATACGAACCCACCCATCCGATGGCGAACGAGGAAGGCTTCGTAACCATGCCGAATGTGAATGTGGTGGAAGAAATGGTCGATATGATCTCGGCCTCACGTTCGTATCAGAACAACGTGGATATGATGAATACCGCGAAGACCCTGCTGCTGAAGACTCTAAGCATCGGACAATAAACATCGCAACAACAAGGAAAAACCATGAGCACAATCCAGGATACGCAATCAGCCTCCAATCTTTTTGCAACGTATGGCGCAAAAAATACGGCCAAACCCGCTGCTGAGGATCCCCAGGACCGGTTTCTCAAACTGCTGGTTACGCAGATGAAGAATCAGGATCCTCTCAATCCACTTGATAACGCTCAAGTGACTTCGCAGCTCGCGCAAATCAGTACGGTCAACGGTATCGAAAAGCTTAACGCCACTATCCAGGCCATGGCGAGCAATATTAACGCGGGGCAATCTCTACAGGCTGCCACCATGATCGGTAAAGACGTGCTCGTGCCCGGGTCCGATCTAAGGTTGTCGGGCGGCGGCGGAATATTCGGCGTGGAACTGGCGCAAGCGGCGGATCAGGTGAAAGTAACGATACACGATGCCTCAGGCCGCGCAATCCGGGTTATGGATCTGGATGCGCTACCGGCGGGTCCCCTGGCACTGGCGTGGGACGGCAAGACCACCGAGGGTGTCCAGGCTGCCGATGGTACGTACAGCTTCAGTATCGCAGCGTCGCGTGGTGACCAGAAGGTCGATGCGCAACCGTTGGCCTTCGGCTCTGTTCAGAGCGTTTCCCAGGGAAATGAAGGTGTGCGGCTGAATGTCGGAACACTTGGAATGGTAGGGTTGACCGACATCAAACAGATTTTTTAAACCGGGCATTATCGAGTATTCCGCCTCATGGATGAGGCGCTATCCAAGGAGTTATCATGAGTTTTCAGCAAGGCTTGAGTGGTTTGAACGCAGCGTCGAAAAATCTCGACGTGATCGGCAACAACGTGGCCAATGCCAATACGGTGGGGTTCAAGCAGTCTCAGGCCCAGTTTGCGGATGTGTTTGCCAATTCACTTTCGGGCGGCAGTAGCGTTCAGTCCGGCATCGGCGTCAAGGTTGCCGCAATCGCGCAACAGTTCAATCAGGGCAGCATTACTGCATCCAGTAATCCGCTCGATGTTGCAATCAACGGCGGCGGCTTTTTTCGCCTAAGCGATCAGGGCACCGTCAGCTATTCGCGCAACGGTCAATTCCATCCGGATAAGGATGGGTTCATCGTTAACAGCAGCGGCCAGCGACTCACCGGATATACGGCGAACGCAGCCGGTGTGGTCAGTACCGCCGCGCCCACCGATCTACAGATCTCGACGGCCGACCTGCCACCCGCGGCAACCACGCTGGTGAGCGCCCTCGTTAACCTGGATTCACGCGAACCGGCACTCAGTTCCGCTGCCTTCAACCTGGCTGATCCGACAACGTACCATGGTTCAACCTTTTTACCGATTCACGACAGCCTGGGCAACCCGAGCACACTGTCGGCCTATTTCCTCAAGACAGGCACCAATAGTTGGGATGTTTTTGCGGCCAATGATGGCACTCTGCTCAATGGTGGCGCATCGGTAGGCGCGTTGAATTTCTTGTCCAACGGCGCGCTCGACCCGCTAAGTTCCAACATATTCAGTGTAGCGGCTCCGGTCGGCACCGGCGCCAATCCTCTGGCCTTTAATCTTGATTTCACCGGCACCACCCAGTTTGGATCCAGCTTCAGTATCAACGCGCTGGAGCAGGACGGTTATACCTCAGGTCGACTCACCGGGTTTGCCGTCGGCGCTGACGGCATAATCCGTGGCAGCTATTCGAGCGGAAAATTCTTAACCCTGGGCCAAGTGGCGTTGGCCAATTTCGCCAATCCCCAGGGTTTGGAACCGCACGGTAATAATACCTGGAAAGAAAGCGCCGCCTCTGGCGCCGCATTGGTGGGCGTGCCCAACACCGGAGGGTTAGGTGTATTGCAATCCGGCGCAGTTGAGGATTCGAACGTGGAGCTTACCTCGGAGCTCGTCAATATGATTACTGCACAGCGCATCTACCAGGCCAATGCCCAGACCATCAAGACACAAGATCAGCTATTACAGACGATAGTGAACCTGAAGTGATGGAAAGCATGAAAACATAAGAAACCGCAACTGCTAGCAGCCTGTCGGGCTTGAAGAATCGCAGCGAAAAGCTGACTGGGTGAGGGTAGATTTTGCGGATTTTGAAGGCCAATAGTTATTCTATTGGTCGAAAAAGCAGCGAAATATGGCCAGACGCTTTTGCAGCCGATTTCCTTTAAACCCCGACAGGCTGCTAGACCTCGATTTCGTATTTAACCGTTGTAAGAACGTGATGCGCGGCGATATCCGCAATCGAGGCATGTTCCAGAGACCGTTCAACCTGTTGCATGAATCTCTCAACCCCGATTTAAAATATCCACTATCACAGGAGTAACCATGGATCGAATGATCTATGTTTCCATGACCGGCGCAAAACATACGCTGGGGCAGCAAGCCGCCATGTCGCACAATCTCGCGAACGCAAACACGACTGGCTACCGTGCCGAGACCAGTGTATTACGGGCCGTGCCGATCCTCGGTAATACGCTGGCAACACGGGCATTCGTGGTGGATTCCAGCGCTGGCGCGGATTTCCGCCCCGGTACCGAGCAGCATACCGGACGTGAACTCGACGTAGCAGTACAGGGATCGGGATGGATCGCCGTGCAACTGGAAGATGGGAGCGAAGCGTACACACGCAATGGCAGCCTGCATATCAGCTCCAACGGGATCTTGCAGACTCGCAACGGCCTGAATATACGGGGCGACGGCGGGCCGATTTCCATTCCACCAAATACTGTCGTCACCATCGGTAGGGACGGGACAGTCTCTACAGTGCCGGCAGGAGCCGGCGCGAACGAACCGAGTATCTCCTCGACAATTGGCCGCATCAAGCTGGTCAATCCTCCCGAGGCCCAACTCACGCGCGGCCTGGATGGACTATTCCGGCTGGCGGCCGGCGGCGAGGCCGAGGCCGACGTCGAGGTCACGCTCAGCAGCGGCGCGCTGGAGGGCAGCAATGTCAATGTGGTCGAGGCTTTGGTCGACATGATCTCGCTTTCCCGCCAGTTTGAAATGCACATGAAGATGCTGAAGAATGCCGAGGGTAATGCCCAGCGCGCCAGTGTCCTCTTGTCTGTAAACGGCTGATATCCGAACACCAGACTCCGCTGTAATCCTTGCGTCATCCACATGTAGGTCGGGCTCCGCCCGACATCGTTTTTGATTGTTGGGCGGAGCCCGACCTACTTGCGCATAGCGCATTACGCCTAATCCAACATCGATCAATTTGCGTTATCCACAGAACAATTTCGTCGTATCGAATCAAGATGAAACCGGGAAGAAACACGGAATTGACCCTCTTTTCCACGCGCTGGCCATCTCGGCGCTGTTATACGATGTCGCAAATATCGCCACCGCAGCCAACGGCTGCACAGGCCCTTACCGCTCAACCTTCAGGAGAAACACTTGATTCGCTCACTCTGGATTTCAAAGACCGGTCTGGATGCACAACAGACCCAGATGGATGTCATCGCCAACAATCTGGCAAATGTCAGCACTAATGGGTTCAAGCGCTCGCGCGCCGTGTTCGAGGACCTGATATACCAGACGTTGCGCCAGCCTGGCGCGCAATCATCGCAGCAGACGCAATTGCCGTCCGGCCTGCAGATCGGTACCGGCGTAAGGCCGGTCGCCACCGAGCGCGTGTATACCCAGGGCAACCTGCAGCAGACCGGCAACTGGAAGGACGTGGCGATTAACGGCCAGGGATTCTTCCAGGTATTGCGGCCGGATGGTTCGACAGCCTATACGCGTGATGGCTCATTTCAGATTGACGCCGAGGGACAGCTCGTCACGTCGAGCGGATATCAGATTCAGCCCGCCATCACTATTCCTCCCAATGCTCAGAGCGTTACCATTGGCCGCGATGGCGTTGTCACCATAACCCAGCAGAATTCTCCTCTCCCGGCCCAGGTAGGTTCGTTACAGCTTGTTACTTTCATCAATCCGGTGGGTTTGCAGGCCGTCGGTGAGAATCTCTTTATCGAAACCGGTTCCAGCGGCACCCCCAACCTCAACACGCCTGGTGCGGATGGCACCGGATTGCTGAACCAGGGCTACGTGGAAACTTCCAACGTCAACGTAGTGGAGGAACTGGTCAATATGATACAGACCCAGCGTGCTTACGAAATTAACAGCAAGGCGATCCAGACTTCGGATCAGATGCTGCAGCGCCTGTCGCAAATGTAATGTGGCAAATTATAGAAACGATGACTGGCGAGCGGCAATATGCCGTGAGCATGCGGGCAGTCCGATGACTGCAAATATTTTCGCCGCGCGAAGCGAACGGTTGGCGGCATCCCTCGTGTTTATGGTTGCCATTCTGTTCGGGCTGTCAGGGTGCATAACCCTTCCGGCCCCCGCATCGATCGTGCAGCAGCCGCTGTCTTCCCGCGCGGCGCAGGCAGGGATACCGCCCGCTAATGGCGCGATTTATCAGGCGGGCATTCAGCATCGGCCGTTATTTGAAGATCGCCGCGCGCGCCAGGTGGGCGATACGATAGTGATCGTCCTCAACGAAAAAACCAACGCAAGCAAGAAATCCAATAGTAGTGTCAATAAGAACGGCGAGGTAAATGTGGGTATCCCGCCTATTGTATTTGGCGTTCCCATCACTAAAAAAGTGGATATGGGCGCCTCTACCGCCAATGATTTCGCGGGTAAAGGCGAAGCGGCTTCCGCCAACAATTTTACCGGCACGATTACCGTTACCGTGCTTGAAGTGCTGCCGAACCGCAACCTCGTGGTAAGTGGCGAAAAACAACTGTCCATGACGCAGGGCACCGAGTACATCCGTTTCTCCGGCGTAGTCCGTCCCGAGACCGTCATCAATAACATGGTTTCGTCCGTGCAGGTGGCTGACGCAAAAATCGAGTACAAGGCCAACGGCTACATCGATGAGGCACAGACCATGGGCTGGCTCTCGCGCTTTTTCCTGACCGTCTCACCGTTTTAATAAACGCATGAATTATTGCGCCAAAAATTGAATGATTACCGTGGTCCCAGCGATTCCATGATCCCTCCATTCTTCAAGTCTGTCGTTCACTTACTGTCTATTCTGTGGATCGGATGCTGCGCCATGGCGGGCCCGGCACACGCCGAGCGCATCAAGGATCTTGCCTCGGTCCAGGGCATGCGCACAAACCAGCTTGTCGGCTACGGACTGGTTGTGGGACTGGATGGCACCGGCGATCAGACTATCCAGACGCCTTTTACCATACAGACGCTCAACAGCATGCTGATGCAGATGGGCATCAATGTCCCGCCCGGCACCAACATGCGCTTGAGAAACGTGGCTGCCGTAATGGTAACGGCCGTGCTGCCGTCGTTTGCTCAGCCCGGCCAGATTATCGACGTGACGGTTTCCAGCATGGGCAATGCCAGAAGCCTGCGCGGCGGTACATTGCTGATGACGCCGCTCAAGGGTGCTGACGGCGAAGTCTATGGAATGGCTCAGGGTAACTTGCTGGTGGGTGGAATCGGTGCCGCCGCCAGCGGCAGCAAGGTACAGGTAAACCATTTGAATGCCGGACGTATCGCTGGGGGTGCAACGGTCGAACGGGCGGTACCCGTGGTGCTGACCCAGGGCAATGGCATACGGCTCGACCTCAACACCTCCGATTTTTCCAATACCCGGCGAATAGTGGAAGCGATCAACGCCCGCTTCGGCGAGGGTACCGCTTCCGCGCTGGATGGCCGCGCAATCCAGGTGCGCGCACCAGAAGCCAGCGATCAGCGCGTGGCATTTATCGCGGAAGTGGAAAGCATGAATATCAGCACCACGCCGGCTCAGGCGAGGGTTATCGTCAACAGCCGTACCGGCTCGGTGGTCATGAACCAGTCGGCCACGGTTGACGCCTGCGCCATTGCCCACGGGAATTTATCGGTAGTCATCAGCACCGAACCGGTGATCAGCCAGCCCGGACCGTTTTCCAGCGGGCAGACCGTACAGGCGCAGCGCTCGACGATCGAGATCAAGCAGGAGTCGGGGATGCTGACAATGGTTGAAGGTGCATCGCTGGCCGAAGTGGTGAAGGCATTGAATGCTATCGGCGCGACGCCGCAAGACCTGCTGTCGATTCTTCAGGCGATGAAGTCGGCTGGCGCGCTAAGGGCGGAACTGGAGGTCATCTGATGGTTGCTTCGGCTGATCTGTCCACCAAATTCGCCCTGGATGTACAGGCGGTCAACGGGTTACGCATTGCGTCGAAAAAAGACGGTCAGGCCGGTCTTGAAGCCGCAGCCCGGCAGTTTGAAGCCCTGTTCATGAACATGATGCTGAAGGCCATGCGCGATGCCACGCCCCAGGATGATTTGATGGACAGCGAGCAGAGCCGCCTATACACGTCGATGCTCGACCAGCAGCTTTCGCAGAGCATGGCTTCCCGTGGCGTGGGTTTGGCCGATGTCATGATACGGCAATTGCGTGGCGGATTGCCGCCGGAACCGGAACAGGAAACACCTGCCTTGGCTTCCGCTGTCACTGGTCAGCAGTCTGTCGGGAGCTTTCCGCCCTTGGCGCGATTGCAACCTCATCTGCTTACCCCGCAGCGTGCGCAGCCACCTGCCTCCGCAGCCGAACCGCGATTATCGAGTCCATCGGGTCTATTGGCACCGTCGGCAAATCCTCGAGCGGAATCGCTCACTCCGGTAGTGCCTCACCCCGGAGCGCATTCACATGTAATGGAGTTTCAGGCCAGGCTTATGCCGTACGCGCAGCAGGCCAGCCAGGCGACTGGCATACCCGCGCTATTCATGCTGGGACAGGCTGCGCTGGAAAGCGGATGGGGCAAACGCGAGCTTCGCGGGCCGGATGGCGCACCCAGCTATAACCTGTTCGGCGTAAAGGCCGGCGCCAATTGGAAAGGCCCTGTAGTGGAATCCGTAACGACGGAATACGTCAACGGGGTGGCTCGCAAGAGCGTGGAAAAATTCCGCGCTTACAGTTCTTATGCGGATGCCTTCGGCGACTATGCAAACCTGCTGCGCAGCAACCCGCGCTATGCGCAAGTGCTGGCACAGGCGGTGCAAGGCCTTGATGCGGAAAGTTTCGCGCAAGGCCTGCAACAGGCGGGATATGCGACCGACCCGGGTTATGCGGACAAACTGAGCCAGATCATCAGGACCACCCAGTGGTCCGGCGAAGCACCACTGTAAGCGCCACCGCCGATATTTCCCCTCGCTGCCCTGCATACTGCCGGGCCGGATTAAATATTTTTTATCCTGAACCGTTAATATCGCATGCATACCGATAGGAAGATTTGGAGACAATATGGCTAACGGCATTTTTGGTATCGGTCTCAGTGCGCTCAACGCGGCTCAACAAGGATTGCTTGTTTCCGGCCACAACGTCAGCAATGCGGCCACGCCCGGCTACACTCGCCAGCAAATCGTACAGTCGGCCAGCGGCGCGCAAGCCACCGGTAGCGGATTCATCGGCCGGGGCGTGCAGGTCGATACGGTAAAGCGCGTGTATAACCAGTTGCTGGTCAGCCAGGTTGCACAGGCAAAAACGGAATCGGCCCAGCTCGACACCTATTTTGCGCAGATGAGCCAGATAGATGCGCTACTGGCGGACCCAACCGGCCGGCTGGGCCTGGCACCGGCGCTGCAAGATTTTTTCGGTGGCGTGCAAGACGTTGCCACCAATCCATCCGACGTAGCCTCCCGGCAATCCATGCTGTCCAACGCCGAGGTGCTGGTACGGCGTTTCCAGTCGTTGAACGACAGCCTGGACA
The DNA here is from genome assembly GCF_000619905.2 of Nitrosospira briensis C-128. NCBI lineage: Bacteria > Pseudomonadati > Pseudomonadota > Betaproteobacteria > Nitrosomonadales > Nitrosomonadaceae > Nitrosospira > Nitrosospira briensis. The sequence continues at coordinate 259,383 of NZ_CP012371.1, forward strand.
AGATCCAGGACGGGGTGAACGCACAGATCGAGAATAGCGTCTCGCTCATCAATACGCTGGGTGCGAAAATTGGCGAGCTGAATGCAACCATCAGCCTGGCCGAAGGCAGCGCAGGCGGCCAACCGGCAAATGACTTGCGAGACCAGCGCGACGAACTGGTCATGCAACTCAACAATGAAGTTCGCGCCAAGGTCGTTGAACAGAGCGATGGCAGTTACAGCATCTTCATCGGCACGGGCCAGTCCCTGGTCGTGGGTTCAACCGCCTTCCAGCTCGCTACGACAGCTTCTCCGGCGGATCCGCAACGCCTCGAAATAGGTTATGTTACCGGTGGTAATACTTTACCAATCAAGGAATCGAGCCTGGATGGCGGCAAGCTGGGCGGGCTGCTGCAATTTCGCAATGGCGAACTCAATGCCGCCCGCAACGGTCTGGGGCGTGTTGCTATCGGTCTGGCGGGCACATTCAACGACCAGCACCGGCTGGGGCAGGATTTGCACGGCAACCTGGGCGGCGAATTCTTTACGATACCGAGCCCGTTGGTCGCGGCGTCGGCAAAGAATACCGGCAGCGCGGTCGTTGCCGCTGATATCACGGGCTACAGCGCCCTTACCACCAGCGATTATCGGCTGCGGTACGATGGCGCCAATTACACCCTCACGCGGCTTAACGACGGCGTCGCGCAAACCTTTGCAACACTCCCGCAGACTGTGGATGGCGTACGTTTGAATATTGCTTCCGGCACCGCTGCCGCAGGCGACGAATTTCTGATCCGGCCCACGATAAATGGCGCGGGGCAAATTGAGGTAGCCATCCAGGATACCGATCTGATCGCCGTGGCCGCGCCGATCCGGACCGACGCGCCGCTTGCCAACACCGGCACCGGGCGCATCAGCGCCGGCAGTGTCGATGCCCCGCCACCCCCCAACCCCAATCTGAAAGAACCGGTCACCTTTACCTTCACTAGCGCCACGACCTTCGACGTGAGCGGGAACGGAACCGGTAACCCGAGCGGCATGACGTTCACTTCCGGCAGCCCGATCAGTTTCAACGGATGGACCGTGACCCTCACGGGAATACCCAAGCCGGGAGATACGTTCAGCATTGGGCCCAATGACAACGGAACGACGGACAATCGCAATGGGTTGCTGCTGGGTGCATTGCAGAGTAGCCGCACTTTGGCGGGTGGTACGGCGAATTATCAGGGCGCCTATAGTCAGGTGGTCAGCCTGATAGGTAACAAGACCCGTGAACTGGACGTCACCAGTAGCGCCCAGTCGGCACTCCTGAGCCAGGCGCAAGCTTTGCAGCAATCCGAATCGGGCGTGAATCTGGATGAAGAAGCCGCCAATCTGATGCGCTACCAGCAGGCGTATCTCGCCGCCAGCAAGGTGATACAGACGGCCAACCAGATGTTCGACGCACTGCTTGATATTACAAGGTAACGAGCGGATGCAGGCATGCGCCATCGGACTGATGGATAACCTGCGATAAGGCCGGATAGAGATAGAATCACCAAAAAGGAGTCCTCATGCGTATCAGCAGTAATACCAGCTATGAACTCGGCATTGCCGCCCTCAACCGGCAGCAGGCCGCGCAGGTAAAAGCCCTGCAACAGATAAGCAGCGGACAGCGCGCACTGACGCCTTCCGAGAATCCCGCAGCCTATGTCCGGGCGCTTGAAGTATCCCAGGCCGATTCAGCCAATATGCAATACGCAATAAACCGGCAGAACGCCGCCGCCAGTTTCGGGATGCTGGAAGCCACACTCGGAGATGTAACGAGTTTATTGCAGAACGCGCAGGGATTGGCCGTGTATGCGGTTAACGGCACGCTTACCGACAGCGGACGCAGCGCCATCGCAACGGAATTACGCGGGAATCTTGAAGAACTGCAGGGCCTTGCAAATCGCACCGACGGGAACGGGCAATACCTGTTTTCAGGCTTCCAGGGCGCGACCAAGCCATTCACCGACACGGGCAGCGGCATACAATATCACGGTGACGAAGGCCTCCGCATGATCCAGGCCAGCTCATCCCGACAGCTTGCCGTGAACGAATCGGGGCGAGAAGTATTCGAGCGGATTCCGGCCGACGGAGGAGGGTACCAGAGCATGTTCAAGACACTCTCCGATCTGATCGATGTGCTTGAAACCCCCGTGACCGATGACGCCAGCAAGACCGCGCTCGCCAACGGCTTGAGCACCGCCCAAAGCAACCTCTCTAACGCGCTGGACAATGTGCTGCGAGTCCACGCATCGGTAGGCACGCGCATGAAAGAGGTGGATACGCTCAACAACAGCGGCGAGGAGTTGGATATTCAGTACAAACAACAGCTATCCGACCTGCGGGGGGTCGATTACGCCAAGGTCATCAGCGATTTGACCCAGCAGCAGACCTATCTGGAGGCGACGCAGAAAGCATTCTTGAAAGTGCAGGGGTTGTCGCTGTTCGATTATATTCGGTAGTTTTAACCCGGATAATTCATTAGGCGGCTCTGCGAGCCTATGCGAGTGCTGGCGGTCAGTTTGCGGCCATTTTCGCCGCCATTTTTGCTACCTGCGCGGCGTGCATAGACCAGGCTATGGACTTCTCTCAACCGGCAAAACTGTATTTCTCAAGCTGCGTCGCGCCCCAGTGTTCGATGGTATGGGCCAGAATGTCATCCGTGTCGCGTTGGGCAAGTGCAGCAAATACCAGATGAAATTCAGGGCATGACATCAGGATTCGGTTTTTTACCCGCAGCCAGGTTTTGCCGGGCACGGACCTCGCATTGCTCAAGAAAGTCTGAGGTATAGGGAGTTACCCGGCCCGCTTCAATGACATCTACCCCCTGTTGCAAGGCATCCAGCAGGCGCGTGCGTTTGCCTCTTCCTGCTCCCGCATCCTGCGCACCGCATCCCTGACAGCTTCCGCTTCGCTGCGGTAGTAGCCATTCTTTACGCTGTTCTTGATGTATTTTTCGTTCACATGTGCAAATTCTATGTGCATTTTTCCCTCTGATGATCAAAGAAGATACATAAATTAGACAAAGAACTCGCAGTCTAAACGGATCAGCTCATGGAACGGAAAATCTCACGCGGAAGTTCACTTCTTGCCGCCATTCACCGCTGCTTTGAGTGTGGCACCCGCCTTGAACGCCGGCACCCCTTGGAAGCCCCAATCTTCAGTTCTTCACCTGTCTTGGGATTGCGACCGGTGCGCGCCACACGACTGCGCACCTCGAACGTACCAAAGCCTACCAGCGATAGGGATTCGCTTTTTTTCAGGGTATCGGAAATGATGTCGCCCGGTGGATAGCGCCATTCAAACGATTTGAAGGCCCTGAAGCCAATAAGCTTATATGAAACGAACGCGCCCCGTGCTCAATTCATAAATACCTCCCACATGGGTCACGCGTCCTTCTCGCATAGCCCGCGCCGCTGCGGGTAGCGTGACGAGTTGATGCAAGGACCATCGGACATTTGCTTCCACCGCGGAACTGATCAATGTCTCCTTGTCCGCTTTCAGATTGAGGTTGGTCAGGCCGGGCTTGATCAACTGGATCAGCGCACCGATGTGCTCGGGTTCAGTGGGCTTGTTAATCATTTCCTCCACAGTTGCAGAGACGGCGCCACATTTTTCATGACCCAACACGACAATTAAAGGAGTGTGCAGATGGCGCACGGCATATTGCAACGAGCCGACCACATCTTCCGCAATAACATTGCCGGCGACACGAATTGTGAAAAGTTCGCCAAATCCAACATCGAAGATGAGTTCGGGCGGCACCCGCGAATCGGCGCAACCCAGAATGGTGGCGAATGGTTTCTGGGTCTCGACAAGGAGGCTGCGCCAGGAAGACTCCTGGCGATCATGTAGTGGTTTATCATCCATAAACCGCTGGTTGCCCGCTTTCAATCGTGCCAGTGCCTCATCGACATTACGTGGATAAGGTTCTTTGCCGATTGATTTAGATGATGGCGCTTCAGCTCCCACATTAAGGGCCATCCCCAGACCTAAACCGCACGCTCCAAGTAGGCATTGTCTTCGCTTGATATTCGGCTTTGTCATGAATGCGCCTTTTGGGGTAGAGTCAGAACAATCGCCTATCAAATCACGCTCGCTATAAGCATATTGGATACCTCAACCGAGGCCTAATATTATTCCATTTCGAACAGGTGATGACGGTTTTCTTGGCTTGCCGATTCCTGTTCGAGACCGATGTCCCTGATGGGGCGTATCTCAGTCAGCGCTCGGTTAGTCTGGTTTCAAGGCGAACCGGCCGCTGCCAAAAAATATGATTGCAAGCCCTGAAAAAAGGAAAAATCCCTGCAACTCCAATGCCCAGCCACCCATTGCTGTTAGCGTGAACAGTTCGGCGCGATGAGCCAACGCAAGCGCAAATAGCATATTGCCGGCAATGAGCAAGCCTCCAACCCGCGAATAGACACCAAGGATAATCATCATGGCGCCCACTACTTCGCCAAAATAAACGCCATAGGCCAGCAATGACGGCAAGCTGATGGATACGAGCATGTTGCGGATTGAGTCGAGAGATCCAGGATTCAGAATCTTGTGTACACCATGAAGCAGTATCAGGACGCCGACCATCATGCGCACGATCAGCTTACCTATATCATCAAAACGGGATTGATTAAGCATGAAATTCCACCCTCTCTTGGTTCAGTTATAGGGAGCAGGTTGCATCCCCTTCAATATGTAACCTTCGCATCCGTTACTTCTGGTCCACCACCGATACGTCATGCCGATCGGTACCCGTCACCAGTCCCGGCGCGTTCCGAAGCAATCAGTGGTAGATATAATATTTATAAACATGACATTACCGGAACAATCTATGATTTCTACATTGATAATCTGAATGTATCAGCGCTGCGCTTGCCATCAATGAAAGTAATGATATTTAACTTCTTATCGATCAGATAAAAAAGTACAATAATCTGGTATAGATCATCTATTTATTAGATAGGTTACGATGGCGCCTCATATCACCCTGGAGCAATGGCGATCATTGATCGCGGTCGTGGACGCTGGCGGATACGCCCAAGCGGCGGAAACGCTGTTCAAAAGTCAATCCGCCGTTACCTATGCGGTGCAAAAAATAGAATCCCTGCTTGGGGTGAAGGCGTTCGAGATTCAAGGGCGCAAGGCGATCCTCACGCCGACCGGACAGATGCTCTACCGGCGTGCACTGGCGCTGGTGGATGAGGCAAATGATCTGGAGCGGGCGGCCCACACGCTGTCGGCCGGCTGGGAAGCGGTCATACACATCGCCGCTGAAATCCTCTTTCCCTCTCGCCTGTTATTGGCTTGTCTAGAGCGTTTTGGCCAGGAAAGCCCCCGTACGCGGGTCGAGCTGATCGAATCCGTGATTGGCGGCACTTCGGATGCGCTACTCAAGGGGGAGGCGGATCTGGCGATTCTGCCGCAGCTGCCACCCGGATTTCTTGGCGATCTCTTGATGCGGATACGATTGCTCGCAGTGGCTCATGCCGATCATCCCTTGCATCATCATGGCCGGGAATTGACCTATCGGGACCTGCGCGCCTATCGCCATCTGGTAGTACGGGATTCGGGTGCCAAGCGCGATCAACGTGCGGTAACCGTCGAGGTGGATCAGCGCTGGACGGTGGGTCAGGTCGCCACGTCGATTCAGGCAGTCTGCATGGGATATGGCTTTGCCTGGCTGCCGGAGGAGCATATTCACGAGGAATTGCGAACAGGGATGCTCCGGCCACTGCCGTTGCGGGAAGGTGGGACGCGCGAGGTACCGCTCTACTTGGTTCTGGCCAATCCGGACTTTGCCGGTCCCGGGGCGAGACGTCTGGTGGAGATCATCAGGAAGTTGGTAGAAGAGGAATATGTATCTGAAGAATCAAAATCCTCAGTTCAATTGTACAGAGGTCTTTTCTCGAAATAATTTTTATAAATATTCAAGCTGAATATGAGTTTCGAGAAGGAAACTACTGTCGTTAGCTGAGATAGACCACGTATTTATGCCCTAAAATTCGCATTACAGAATAAACAGCAAGCCTGCATTATCAATACCTTACCGAGTCACCCCCGCGTCGTTGCTGGCTTTGCGTGCCGTCACTTATTGCACTGAAAACGAGGAGACCCCAATCCTTACGCCTGTCCATGATCTGCCAGAGAGCAGCCGACGGCGCCAACACACCATTTTAGCGACTCAAGCCTTAGTCAAGATGCGCTGGTGGAGGTCGTCTCAGAAAACGCAAAGTACGTTAAGCTGATGGCAGCGGCCGCAATGGCCGGAATTTTCCTAGCCTAATGGAGGTAAAGACATGATTCGCGCTTTAAAGCACGCTAAGCTCAGATGCCTCCAGACTATTCAACGTCCATCCCGCTACCGGGTCTGCGTCCTCTGCAGGATACCAAAGTGCCTTAACCGGGTTTTACGTTCCATTGCGCCCTAAACCCCAGCTTGCGCGGGCAAGGCTGCACCGTTCTGCGAAAAGCACGGCTCCGCTCTGCGCGGTCGCATTCAGCGTTGTTGCGCATCGGTTGCGAACCTCACAAGTTTTTGCCACTGATTTTCTTTACTTTGAAGAGGCAACCAAGGTTTATGAAGCTGCGTTACTACGCCGCCGCGCCGCCGCGCCGATGCCCAGCAACGTGAGCACGCGGCCGGCGATGGCGCCTAACGGCAGCTCTTCGTGAACGCCACCGGCGGCAATTGCTTCCTTCGGCATACCGTATACGACACACGTCGCTTCGTCCTGCGCAATGTTTCGCGCGCCCGCGTGCTTCATCTCGAGCATTGCTGTCGCGCCATCCTTGCCCATGCCGGTCAGCATGATACCGATGGCGTTGACGCCCACATATTGCGCGGCAGAGCGAAACAGCACCTCGACCGAAGGACGGTGGTGGTTCACCGGAGGCTCGTCGGAGAGCATGACGACATACTTCGCACCGCTCTTGCGCACCGAAAGGTGCCGATTACCTGGAGCAATGTAGGCGTGCCCCAGGATCGCTCGCTCACCGTGCTCAGCCTCCTTGACGTGGATCCGGCACAGGCTGTCGAGCCGCGCTGCGAACAATTTGGTGAACCCCTCGGGCATGTGTTGGGTGATCAGAATCGCCGGGCAGTCGGGCGGCATCTGCATCAGCACCTCCTTGATCGCTTCGGTACCGCCTGTCGAGGCGCCAATGATGATCAGCTTATCCGTCAGCACCATGCGGCTGGACGGCTTCGGCAGCAGCGCCCCGGTGTTCTGCTTCGGCATGATTGCGCACGTCGGGCGCTTTTGAATGCGGGCGATGGATGCGGCGCGGATTTTACCGGTAATTTCAAGTGCGTAATCCTGTAACCCTGCCACGATGTCGAGCTGGGGCTTCGAGACGAAGTCGACCGCGCCGAGCTCAAGCGCGCGCAATGCCGCATCCGAGCCCTGGTGGGTCAATGTCGACACCATGATGACCGGCATTGGCCGCAGCCGCATCAGCCGCTCCAGGAAATCGAGACCATCCATTTTTGGCATCTCGACATCGAGCGTCAATACGTCGGGTTCGAGGCTGCGAATCATCTCGCGCGCAGCGATGGGATCCCCGGCGGTTCCCACGACGCGCATGTCCGATTGACTGTCGATAATCCTGGTCAGCATTTTCCGGACCAGCGCCGAATCGTCTATGATCAAAACCTCGATTGGTTTCATGGTATTTGTTGATGCCTATTGGAGGTTGATATACCGCTTGCCTCAGCCATGTCAATTAGACCTGAATCAACTAAACAGCTCGATAACTCCGCCGATGCTTGCTTTTGGCAGGCGCAAACTATAGTTCTTTTCACGCTCGATGATCGCACTGTCGGGGAGATCGCGCAGCTTCTTGACTAACACTTTGCCGGTGCTCGGGAAGTAGTGAACCTTGCGTGGATAGATATCCACCAGATCGCGTGCGACGATGGGAATGTTTTCCGTTTCCAGAAACCCGAGTACGAACTCGGCGTTGCGTTCGCCCACGTTTGCCTCGATCAGCCCCGGCATTACGTTGCCCCCGCCGAAAACTTTAGCTTCGAGATTGGCTCGCCGCGCGCCTATCTTGATGATGTGATTGATCAGTATTTCCATCGCGTAGATCCCGTAGCGGGCCGACATGCTTGACGGGTCGTTTTCGTCTATGCGGCCATCCGGCAGCATAAAGTGGTTCATGCCCCCGATACCATTTTGCCTGTCGCGTATGCAGGCAGTCACGCACGAACCCAGCACCGTTGCCAGCAGCATGTTCTGGTCCGTTGCGTAGTATTCGCCAGGCAATACCCTGGCTGCTTCAGTCTCATATTTCCGGTCGAAATACAGATGGGTAGCCAGCGCTGCGTTGCTTCTTTCATCCATGCCGCACCTGTGTTCTTGCTGCCAGCTCGTATACGGTCTTGCCGCGCAGCTTGAACAGGTCGGTATGCTTGAGGAGACTTTCCGAGTGGCCGACAAACAGCAAACCATCACTCCTCAATAGCGGCGCGAATTTCTCGAGTATCCGGCGTTGCGTATCCTTGTCAAAATAGATCATCACATTGCGGCACATGATCGCATCGAATGGACCGCGCACGGGCCATTGCGCATCGAGCAGATTCAACTGCCGAAACGTGATCAGCTTGCGCAATGCGGGACGCACCTTGACGTTGCCGGCGTGGTTGCCATCACCGCGCAGAAAAAAGCGCCGTGTGCGCTCCGGCGTCAGCGATTCGATCCGCTCGAGGTCGTAGATGCCCGCGTCCGCCGTGGCCAGCACGTTGGTATCCACGTCGGTGGCAAGAATACGTGCCGATGGCGCGTCGTCATTCAGCGCTTCAACAACGGTCATGGCGATGGTATAGGGTTCCTCGCCGGTCGACGCGGCACAGCACCAGACCGTGAACGGCTCGCGGCACACGCGCCGTCGCTGCGCCAGATGTTTGGCGAGTATTGGAAAATGGTGCGCTTCGCGGTAGAACGACGTAAGGTTGGTGGTAAGCGCATTGGTAAACGCCTGCCACTCGTGGGCATCACCCGCTTCCAGTTGCCGCAGGTAATCGGCAAACGTCGTCAGGCCCTTTTCGCGCAGGCGCCGGGCGAGCCGGCTGTAAACCATGTCCTGCTTGCTTGCGGATAGCGAGATGCCGGCCCGCTCGTGGATCAATTTTCTGACGCGCTCGAAATCACGATCGGTGAAACTGTATTCGCGGACCTTGCGTTCTACGGCGTTCAAATTAGCCATATCGTTTGTGCCTGGTGTCCAAGACTTCTTTCGAATGGCGACCGCATGGGGCTTTAGTGGAAAAATTCGAACAGTGTGTTCGTCACCCGCCCCGTGCAGGAAAGCCGATGAGGCACCCCGCCACAAGCAGCGAGGTATTAACTGCGCTCTTACAATTCGCTGGCTTCAGCCAACCTTCGCCCCAAGAGGCGGGGAATTAAACCCGAGGAGATTAAAACTCGGTCCAATCGTCGTCGGTGCCGGTCTTGGCCTTGCGCGTAGCCGGCGCCTTGGGAAGCGCGTGCCGTTCACGGACTTTGACAGGCGCTCTGGCACTCGCCAACCGTTCGACATTATCGGCACGGTTCGGCCCGCGCCGCTCTACCGCAACCGGTGATTGCGCGTGATCCAGCCGGAAAATGCCTACTGCACCGCTCAGGGATTGCGTCTGCTCCTGTAGCGATTCGGCCGCTGCCGCTGCTTCTTCGACTAATGCCGCATTCTGCTGCGTCACTTCGTCCATCTGGGTAATCGCCTGGTTGACCTGCTTGATGCCGACGCTCTGTTCCTGGCTCGCCGCAGTGATCTCCGACATAATATCGGTCACACGCTTGATCGAACCGACGATTTCTTCCATCGTCTTGCCTGCCTGGTCAACCAGCTTGGTGCCCGAATCGACTTTCTCCACCGAATTGCTGATCAACGTCTTGATCTCTTTGGCCGCTTCCGCGCTTCTTTGTGCGAGATTTCTCACTTCCGACGCCACCACCGCAAAACCCCGACCCTGTTCCCCGGCGCGGGCCGCCTCAACGGCCGCGTTCAACGCCAGGATATTAGTCTGGAACGCAATGCCGTCAATGACACTGATGATGTCGACGATCTTCTTCGAAGCCTCGTTGATCGAACCCATCGTGTCCACCACTTGATCCACCACCAAGCCACCCTTGACCGCAACTTCGGAAGCCGACGCTGCGAGTTGGTTGGCTTGCTTTGCGTTCTCCGCATTTTGCTGCACCGTGCTGGTCAGCTGTTCCATGGAACTCGCTGTCTCCTGCAGGCTGGATGCCTGCTCTTCAGTGCGCTGCGACAGATCGGTGTTGCCTTGCGCGATTTCTTTCGATGCGGTGGCGATCGATTCTGTCGCTTCGTTGATCTGCCCGATGATCTGATGAAGTTGCATGACCGTCTTGTTCGTATCGTCTTTCAACCGCCCGAACATGCCTCTATAGTCGTTGGTGATCTTTTCCGTCAGATCTCCTGTCGATAATGCATCCAGCACCCGAACCACGTCGCCCAGGGCGGTTTCGTTGACCTGCATCAACTGGTTCAGTTCATCGATCATATGCTTGAATTCATACTGATACCTCGTTGCATCGCCGCGCCGGGTAAAGTCGCCGGCAACCGCCCCATCCACCAGGAGTTTGATGTCTCCGCTGATCGCCTGCAAACTGGCTTTGACCCCGTCTATGGCCTGTGTAATCCTGGCTTTATCTCCCGGCAGACGCTCCATGTCCACGGACAAATCGCCAAGGGCGTAGCGCGTAACCACGTCCACCACTTGCGTATTGACTGCAATATGCTCTGCAACCAGGTCATTGGCGGTTTTGGCCGCGTCGGCATAACTTCCTGAAAATTTGTCAACCGGAATACGGTAACTGATCATTCCGGCGTTATGCTGCTGCTGCATTTTATGTTCCTCGCCAATGAATTCTTTCAGTGTTGTAATCGTCTTTTGCATCGATCGGGTCAAGGCCGACAATTCATCGTTACCTGTGAGATCGATTTTGGTGTCCAGATTACCGGCTGCAACCTGCTCCATCGTTTTAACGGAGGAACCTATCGAGCGCATGATGCTTCTGATCAGTAGCGTGCTCAGGGCGATAATGAATAAAACACCCAGTACGATTACGGTAATCGTTACGGAGGAAAGGGTTGTGGAGTCACTTTGTGCAAGTGCGTATTCTTCGGCGGCAACCTTTGCCTGCAATTCGATCAACTGGAAGATGGTATCGTGCGCCGCCTCGAATTTTGGCGTGGCCTCTTTCGTCGTCATTTCCTTTGCGCTTGCAAAATTTCCCTGGACTGCCAGGCCGAGAACCGTATCTCGTATCGCTTGATAAGGCTTCCATTGCGCCTCGAAACGATCGATAAGTACCCTCTCTTCAGGTGTGATCTTCGTCGTCAGGTATTTCTTCATGCTCTCGCGTATTTCCGAATCCCGCTCCGCAGTCATCGCAGTACGCTTTTTCGCTTCCTCGATACTCTCGTAAGTGGTGGCCATCACTGCGTTGAGGCGTGAACGCTGCATACGATCCAGTATCGTCGCTATGTCCGCCAGCGGCTCAGTACGATCGAGGTAGACGCTTTGCAACCTGCTGTTCGATTGACCGATCCCATAGAGACCATAGCTGCCGATTGCAATGAGCAGCAACGATGCAACACTTGAGATAATAATCAGTTGTAATTTAATCGTCATATTCTTGAACATGAGATGCTCTCGAGAAAAGTTGAATGGAGTCTGTTGGTGAATTAGTGAATAATATTTTGGTCGGTCAGGCCGATTTCAGCGCTGCACATGAGCGCCTCGATATCCATCAGGATGAGCATGCGTTCATCGACTGTTCCCAGGCCGATGATGTAATCGGTATCCAGATTGGCGGCAAAGTCCGGTGCCGGCTTGATCTGTTCGGCGGCAAGCGTGATCACGTCTGAAACGCCGTCGACCACGATCCCCATCACCCGCCCCGATACGTTCAGTATGATCACCACCGTGAACTCGTTGTATTCAACGGTGCCAAGATTGAATTTAATGCGCATGTCGATGATCGGCACGATGATGCCACGTAGATTGACGACACCCTTGATGAACTCGGGCGCATTGGCGATGTGGGTGACGGCGTCATAACCGCGGATCTCCTGCACCTTGAGTATCTCGATACCGTATTCTTCTTTGCCGAGCCGGAAGGTGAGAAATTCGTTGGCCATCCGGCCGGCGCTTGCGCCGTCCGGCTTTATGGGTGCTTCGGTTGGCGGTTTCGGCATTTTTTCATACTCCCGTTGTTGGATTGATTAATGGTCTTACGGTTACACCAGGCTGGCACTTCAGCAGTGCTGGCGTATTATTTTGCCGTAAAGCCGACGAGGGCCGCGACGTCGAGTATCAGCGCCACTTTGCCGTCGCCCATGATGGTGGCCCCTGATACGCCCTGTACCTTGCGAAAGTTGCTCTCGAGGCTTTTGATGACGACTTGATGCTGGCCTACCAGCGCATCGACAAACATTGCCGATTTTCGCCCCTCGTTTTCAAGAATCACGACCATGCCCTGATGCACGTCGGCTGCCTCCGGCCGCAGGTTGAATACTTCATGCAGCGAGAGCAGCGGCAGGTATTCGCCGCGTACCCGGACCACCTTCCCTTTGCCACCGACAGTCTTGACATCGGCGGCTGTTGGCCGCAACGATTCGATGATGTAGGCCAGGGGAATAATGAACACTTCCTTCCCCACTGCCACCGACATGCCGTCAAGTATGGCGAGCGTCAGCGGCAGGCGGATTGAAATGCAGGTTCCGGCGCCCAGCCTGGAATTGATTTCCACGTTTCCGCTCATCTCGCGGATATTACGGCGCACAACATCCATGCCGACCCCGCGTCCGGAAACATCGGTGATTTTTTCCGCCGTTGAAAAGCCGGCATCGAAAATCAATTGAAAAACTTCCTGGTCGGTCATCGAGTCGGATGCGCTCGCGCCACGCTCGCGCGCCTTCGAAAGCAGGCGCTCCCGATCGAGTCCGGCGCCATCATCGCTGACCTCGATCATGACACTTCCACCTCGATGAAACGCGCGTAACGTGATCGTTCCCTTTGCCGGCTTGCCGACGGCTTCGCGTGCCGCAGGCAGTTCGATGCCATGGTCCAGGCTGTTGCGCACAAGGTGCGTAAGCGGATCTACAATGCGCTCGATCAGTCCCTTGTCGAGTTCGGTTCCCTCGCCCTCGGTTTTCAATTCCACCTGCTTGCCGAGCTTGTCCGCAAGATCGCGAACCACGCGCGGAAAACGCCCGAAGACGAACGACATCGGCAGCATCCGGATCGACATCGCCGATTCCTGCAAATCGCGGGTATTACGTTCAAGCTGGGATAGCGCTTGATGGAGCCTCGGATCGGAGCGGGATGCGGCCTGCGCGACCATCGCCTGCGTGATGACGAGTTCCCCGACGAGATTGATAAGCTGATCCACCTTCTGCACGCTGACGCGAATCGACGAGGCATCGGGCGCGGCGTGAGTGCCTTCGGGCCTGGTTCCGTTCTTCGATTCGCTGACCTTTGTTTCGCTTGAGCTCGCTGCTGCGGCTTCAGGCAGGTTTGCCGGAAGCATCTCGGCAGGAACAAAAAGGCCGAAATCATTTTCCTCCATCGTCGAGGATGGCGGGACCAATACTGCTGGCGGAGCTTCGCTGTCGCCGGTCTGGAACCGGCCCGCCGACGTCTGGATGGAAATCCCGGCGGTAATGGCTGATGAATTCTTCTCGACGTTCTTTTTCGTCTTGCGTTTCCTGATCCCGGTTTCCGGCAACGCGGCGCTGATCTTCTCCTCTGCCTGGGATGGTGCAATCGATGCTGCAGGCGTGGCTTCAATACTGCTGGCCTTGGCACGACTTGCGGCGGTCTTTGCGGGAATTTTATCGGCAGTGGGGGCTTTCACTTCCAGAAACAGCCGCAGCTTCACGCAAAGACCAGCCACTTCTACTTGGGGTACATCGTCACGCTCACCCTTGCGCACCGCCAGCATCATCCGCAGCAAATCGCCGGAAGTGAGAAAAACATCGACCAATTCTTTGGACAGCGGCATCTGGCCCTTGCGCACCCGGTCAAAAACCGTCTCCATTTCGTGGGTGAGTTCCGTAATGTCCTTGAAGCCGAACATCGCCGCGCCGCCCTTGATCGAGTGGGCAGCGCGAAAGACAGCATTCAATTGCTCTGTGTCGGGTGCGTTCGCATTGATGCCGAGCAGCAATGACTCCATTCCGTCAAGGTGCTCGGTAGCCTCGTCGAAGAACACATCATGAAACTCGGAGAGATCGTCCATGGGCTACCCTATGACCTTTCGTACTACATCGAGCAATCGGGTGGGGTCAAAGGGCTTTACCAGCCATCCCGTCGCACCGGCGGCGCGTCCCTTCGATTTCATTTCGTCGCTCGACTCTGTGGTGAGCATTAGAATTGGCACCGTCTGATAGTTTGCCAACTCGCGCAGGGAATGGATAAGCGCGAGTCCGTCCATGCGCGGCATGTTTTGGTCGGTGAGCACGAGGTTCACCTGGTACTTGAGCGCTTTCTCCAATCCGTCCTGGCCATCCACTGCCTCGACCACGTCGTAACCCCCGCCTCGTAGGGTGAACAAGACCATTTTCCGGATCGATGCCGAGTCATCCACGGCGAGTATCGTTTTTGCCATCCCTTTTACTCCTTGGGCCTAGAAAAGTTCCACCGCGCCGACTGTCATTACTGCCTGGCCCACCGGGTTATGGCCCCGGTCGGTACAAGCTTTCCGTATTGCATGATCCAGGTCCTTTATCGTGGTGTCGGGCAATTGTTCGAGCTGCTCAGCCATTCGCTCGAGAAATTCGATGCGCCGCCGCGTGTGCGCGAGAATCTGTGATGCAATGTCGTGAAACTGTAGCGCCGTCATCGCCTCGTTGATACTGTCTTCAATATCTGCGGTGAACCCAGCCGGTTTGCACTGACCTGCGTGAGTAGCGCCGAGCGCGGCAGCAGGGGCGGTCTTCGCGCTGTCGAATACGTCGTCAGCCGCAGGCTGCAAGTGACGTGCGGAATATGCACGAATTGCTTCAAAGCTCGACATCAGGCGGGTCACCGCCTCGCTCAGTATTGCCTGGAGTTGATCGAGTTCAGCACGCACGCCGCTCGTCTCCGCGCCATGCGCCTGCATATATCGCAGCACGAATGACCGCACGTTGACTACAGCCGCATTGTCGTAGTCTGTTCCCACTTAACACTCCTTATTACAAACAGTTCAGGCCGTGATTTCAGTCCGTCGCGTGTTCTACGGTCAACTCTGGCGAAACTTGAAGAGAACGGCCAGACTCGGCGGTTCGTCGTCTTGCCGGCTACAGGCGACTCTGCCGATGCGCTGATAAAGACCCGTTGTGACGATTGTGGTGGGCACCGTCGCACATTCGTAACGTCGATGCACCCGACCATGTGACGCCAACTGTCCAATGGCAGCAATGGTCTCGCTCTACCAACCGCCAATCCGAAAATAAGACGCGGTTTTGTGAAGTATCTACGGTACCGAATACGGACTGATTGCGGTGTGGGCCAACGAATTGACGCCGCTCATCTAAAGTTGGGCTGCAGGCAACCGTTAAGGTAGCGATGAAGTGAATGGCCTGTTGCTTGGACTGCTTGAGCCGCGGTACGAATTGCAGATGCAACCAAAACTGTAGAACGATGGGGTGGTCATGCGAATTATGGTTGTAGACGACAGCAGAGCGATGCGAATGATCGTGATACGGACGCTCAGGCTCGCGGGTTTTCGTGGTCACACGTTTCTGGAAGCGAGCGATGGTGACGAAGCACTTGCAGCCATTACCGCCGATCCGCCGGATCTCGTGCTGTCCGACTGGAACATGCCGAAGCTTTCGGGCATCGATCTTCTCAGGGGAATCAACGCCGCCGGTTGCAAAGTGAAGTTCGGCTTCGTTACATCGGAATCCACGCCACAGATGCGCAAAATATCGGGTGCCGAAGGTGCGCTGTTTCTGATCGCCAAACCGTTTAACGAAGATACATTCAGGGAAGTTCTCGAACGATACGTTTGTTGACACCGTTAACAGCCTGTCGGACTTGAAGAATCGTAGCGAAAAAGTGACTGGCTGAGGACAGATTTTGAGGATTTTGAAGACCAATAGTTATTCTATTGGTCGAAAAAGCAGCGAAATATGAACCAGCCAGACGCTTTTGCAGCCGATTTCCTTTAAAGTCCTATAGGCTGTTAGGCGTGACAGGAACACCGCCGTCCGGCTCACAGGAAGAATCAATAATGCCAATAGAATCACCAAATTTATCCATGCGACTCCCGCCCGCGCAGGCCGTCGCCCGCATGCTCGGCGAACTGATCGGGCGAGAGGTGCAAGCGAAAGTGGTGCCGGCCAATCCCGTCGCACCCGGTACCCAGATCGCTGCCGCATATGTTGGAGAATGCCAGGGCCTGCAGGTCGTGATCCGCTGCGATTTGGCGTTGGGCGGCAGCCTCGGGGCGGCGCTGATGGTGGTGCCGGTAGCGCGGGTGAACGAATGCATCAAGGCAAAATGCCTTGATGAGGACCTGGCTGCGAATCTGTACGAGGTATTCAACGTGCTGGCGGCCGTATTTCCACAAAATGGCGCACCCAGAATCATTCTTCATGGGTTGCACTGCGGTGCGGATATTCCTGCGGAAGTGAGGGCGGTTCTGGCTAATCCCCTTGGGCGGCTCGATTTGGAAATCGACGTTGCAGGGTACCTTTCCGGTAATCTCGCGATCCTGGTTCGCGGATTGTGAGCTGTATTATACGGAGCAATGGTGGCGCAGGCTCGTTGAGCGCTTGAACGGAGACTGATGCTTCGCATACTGGATCCGACCGCGGATCACCTGTCCGATTGCTGACCCATGCAGCGTTCTCTCTCCAGAATGTTGCACTTGGTTTTTGAGCGCCAGCGCTTTCTCAGGTCTCTCCCTCTTTTATTTTTTTCAAATTCACCCCCCCTCGACAACTCGAAAACCTGTCCAGCGTGATAAGCTCGTTATCACACGCGAAACATCGGACGAAATCCCAGGCGCAAGGCTCGAGGCTGCGCAAGCTCAGGTCGACGATCACGCAAAGGATGCCGGAAATGATAGCGGGCCGAACAAGGAGAGAACAGTCAAAACGGGGGCGGGCGGCAAAATGCTCGCGAGAGGGCGTTATCGCGTCCGAGTGCAGTATCGCTGCTACGCCGCATAACCGTTCAGCCCAGTCGCTGGGGCGAAAGGTCGAACCATCTCGACGGATGCCCTTGATCAGCAGTTCATTGACACCAGGGCGGTTATGCGGGGAGGGGCAAATAGAAAGCGCATCGTTAGTGCGCGTCGGCGACGCTTGGGGCAACCGGAAAGCGACACGGCCACCCCCCCTCGAAATCTCGAGCCGAGGTTCGATAGAGCGAACGGACAGGATGGATGGGTTCGTGCGTCCCAAGTGATAATGATGCTTGACTCGGGAGCGAGCTGCACGCAGCAAATTGAATTTCGCGCCATGACGATGCTCTTGCGCAAGAGCATGACCGCTGCCTTTGCAACCCTCGCCACCTTCACTACCGTGTAGCGGCGGGTGCCGCCGCCTCCTTCCTGCCGCGATTTCCAACGAATGTGGTTGCAAGTGACGGGTCTCGGTAAGCATATGAACCTCCACAGTAGTGTAGTGGATGGAAACCCCGGACCCTCCTTTTGCCTGGCCTAGCTCACCGGAAAGGACCCGGTTGCACTGGAAAACTCGCTGCGGCTTGAATTTTATAATTGTCGGCGTTAATGTCTGATCCTTGGGTGGTTTAAGAAATGCTGAAACTTGAAACGGTGGCAGCGGAATTACTCAGTTGTAATCTAGCATGCCGAGCGTGATAAAATTGTCATTATCGTGTGAAGAATTTATGCAAGGTTAAGAATTCATGCCAAATTACACCCACAGGAATGCAGAAGATCAGGCACGATTGATATGCCGTGCTTGTACATTCGATTCATGATATATGAGCTGCCATTGTCGTAGCGATGACCGAGCATCATCCGGCGCGGCAGACGGCCTGTGCACCTGAAGCGGACTATAATTTGGGCATGAACAACGCCTATGCAGCCATTGAGCCGCCGCGTGCCGAGATCGATTCACTCGAAGCGCCCGTTCTCATGGAGTTTGGCACTCCGTGGTGCAGATACTGCCGTGCCGCCCAACCGCTGATTGCTTCGGCCTTTTCCAACCATCCTTCCATACGTCATATCAAGATCGAAGATGGCAAGGGTCGTCCGCTTGGGCGTTCCTTTAGAGTAAAATTCTGGCCAACTTTGATCTTTCTGCACCACGGGAAGGAGATCGCCCGCCTGGTTCGGCCTGTCGATTCTGTCGCGATCAGCAAAGCCCTGGATGAGCTGGCAGCCTGTCGGACTTGAAGAATCGCAGCGAAAAAGTGACTGGGTGAGGGCAGATTTTGAGGATTTTGAAGGCCAATATTCTATTGGACGAAAAAGCGGCGAAATATGAGCCAGCTAAAGGGTTTTGCAGCCGATTTCCTTTAAGTCCGACAGGCTGCTGGATAAGGTATCGTGAAGCCTGCTTTCCTGGGTGCACCCGGTCATCCGCACCCCGACAGGGAGTAACATTGTTATTTAGATAGGGAGCAAGCTGTATTGGGTAGCACAACCCATCAATGTTGATAAATGCTGTAAGCTTACAGTTCGGCTCAATCTAAAAAATACCAATGGTTACTCCATTTTGATGGGTTGCGCTACGCTTCATCCATCCTACCCGAAGCTTGTGGCGGCATATCTTCCATTTTTTTCCTTTCCACATAGTGATAAGCTCCCATAATGTTTGAATAATTCAGCTAAACACTCTTCCTGTTTCAAAACCTGATTCAAGCATGAGTCCTCCCATTTCCCGGTTTTCCCATCTCGACGCCGCGGTGTATCTGCTCGATGCCGATACGCTCAGGTGCGAATACGCCAATGTAGCGGCCCAACGAGATTTGCAATATTCGATGGCTGAATTATGCGAACTCATGCCGCGCGATGATGTCCCGGGCTTCGCAGCAGAAAGCCTATGGTCCATGCAGTCTCCGTTGCTTACAGGGGAAAAGCGAGAGGTGAAGGGCAAGACATACTTCAGGCGCAAGGACGGCGCTACTTTTCCGGTAGCGGTACGTTTGCACTTATGGCAAGGCGCCGGCAAATCGTTGCTTATCATGCTTGCCAACGATATCACCAGGCACTTCACTGGCGAAATCAGCGGTCAGGTTGTACAAGGGAAGAAGCCAGAGGGATCGGGGCAGGCAGGAAGGGGAGAAGCGTATCCGCCGGCTGTCATTTCAAATGCCCCAGGCATGGTATTCCAATATGTTCTGCATGAGGATGGCAATCACTCAATGCCATTCGTCAGCGACCAGTGTGTGAATCTGCTTGATATCGCAGTCAAGGAATTGCAAGCGAACCCCGCGCTGCTGCTGGATCTTGTGCTGCCGGGCGAGGACCGCGAGAGCCTGCGCCAATCAAGGGCGCACTCAGCCGTCAGCCTGACGACATGGAACTGGGAAGGCCGCCTGTGGATTGAGTCGTACCGTGATACAAAATGGGTCAGCCTGCGAGCCAGCCCGCGCCGGGAACCGGGAGTCGGTGTAATTTGGGAAGGAATCATCATCAACGTTACCCAAAGCAGGCGCAGGGAGACGGAGCTCAAGGAATCGCACGAACGCCTGAAGGAAGTATCATCCCACGTCATGGCGGCTCGGGAACACGAGCGCATCCGCATCGCCCGTGAAATTCATGATGACCTGGGCGGCAATCTCACGGCGATCAAGATCGACCTCGACTGGCTGGCACGGCATGCAGGGGAGGGCGGCAGTGACGGCAGGAAGGAAGGTGCGGCCTTGCAGGCAAAAGTCCGTACCGTATCTCACATGGTGGATCGTACGATGCATTCGATACAGCGCATCTGCCGTGATTTGCGCCCCGGTATCATGGATTTCGGCATTGTTGCAGCGATCGAGTGGGAATCGGGCGAATTTGCCAAACGGCTCGGCATCCCGTGCGAGGTGGTGTGCGCTGAACAGGATATCGACCTGGAGCCGGATATCGCGGTTGCCGTGTTCCGTATTTTTCAGGAAGCCCTCACCAATATCAGCAAGCATGCGCATGCTTCATGTGTCTGGGTAAACCTGCATGCAGCTCAGGGGCAACTGGAACTGGAGGTGCGCGATAACGGTTGCGGCATTATGCTGCCGGATCGCATGAAGCTTGATTCGTTCGGCATTCGCGGCATGATCGAGCGTGCCCGCCTTCTCGACGGAAAACTGACCGTCGGCGGGGGCAGAAACAAGGCACAACGGTGCTTTTATCAATTCCGCTCGTGCCGGGACCCGGCGACCCGGTTACGGAATCAGTCATCCCGATATCGAAGGCGCGGCGGTCATGAATGTACTGATCGTCGATGACCATGCCATCGTACGTCAGGGTCTGAGGCAGATCCTGCTGGAGAGCGGCAAGGTCATGCTTATCGGGGAAGCGGATTGCGGGTCGGAAGCCATGCGGCAAGTACGCGAGGGCGACTGGAACGTTGTCGTGCTGGATATATCGCTGCCGGACAGGAATGGCATCGAAGTCCTGAAGCACATCAAGAAGGAACATCCTGGAATTCGCGTGCTCATGCTCAGCATGCATGAGGAAGGTTTATATGCCATTCGGGCGCTAAAAGCGGGTGCATCCGGCTATATCACCAAGCAAAGCGCCCCGAGCGAGTTGATGGCTGCTATTCACCAGGTCTCGAGGGGTCGCAAATATCTTACGACAAGCCTGGCCGAGGCGATGGCGGACAACCTCGGCGCCGACCACGACCGGCCGCCTCATGAAGCATTGTCCGACAGGGAATATCAGACGCTATGCCTGATCGCCTCGGGTAAAAGCCTTACCGATACGGCTGATGAAATGTGCCTGTCTGTCAAGACTGTCAGCGTGTATCGCAGCCGTCTGCTGGAAAAGATGAAGCTCAAGAACAACGCCGAGTTGACCCACTACGCAATCAAGAACGGCCTGGCCTGAATCCGGGCCGGATTCAGGAGATATATTTCTTCCGGCCCACCTGTCCCATCTATCTGCCAGTCTATTTATCATAGGGACTCCTCGCTCCCATCGTATCAGGACTTATAGCGCCCCGAACACTGCACTCGCAGGGTAAAGTTTCGATATAAGACATAGATCAGCCGTTGATCGGCGAATCGCGCACGCTCTCCTCCACTTATCATGTGTAATTCGGCAGTGGATTCCTGCTTGCGAAAGACTATACCGAAAGACTTGCTCGCTCCTTGATCGTAATGACTTGCCCGGGGAAAAATGGCTATCCATTTTTTCACTCCAAATCTATCCACAGGAATAAAAATATCGCGCCAAGAAAAACTTGACGAACCGGCTAAATGTTTTTCGTGACCCTCCGTTAATAAGCATAACAGCGGTTGATCAGCCTCGTGTAAGCGAGGCAAACCAAAGTTAACGCCATACGGCGTAATCCATAACATAGTCTAGTCAAGGAGATTCACATGGCTGCAATTATCAACACCAACGTGATTGCATTGAATGCGCAACGCAATCTTAACAGTTCACAAAACGCGCTTGCCACGACGCTGCAACGTTTGTCCTCGGGCCTGCGTATCAACAGCGCCAAGGACGATGCCGCAGGACTGGCGATTTCCGAGCGCATGACGTCGCAGATCCGTGGCCTGAACCAGGCTGTCCGCAATGCCAACGACGGTATCTCGATGTCGCAGACCGCCGAAGGCGCACTGGGCGAGATCGGCAATAACCTGCAACGCATCCGCGAGCTGGCCGTGCAATCGAGCAATGCGAGCAACAGCGTAAGCGACCGCACAGCGCTCAACAATGAAGTGCAGCAGCTCAAATCCGAAATCGACCGGGTAGCTTCAACGACCGCGTTCAACGGCATCAAACTGCTCGATGGCACGTTTACCAATCAGGCATTCCAGGTCGGTGCCAACGTGGGTGAAACCATTTCCATCACCAGCCTGGTCAATGCACAAAGCTCGTCCCTGGGTACCAGCACCACTACCACCGCCAATGTAACCGGCATTGCCGCAACCGCGTTCACGGCTCCAGCGGATAACATCGTCGCGGGCGACCTCAAAATCAACGGTGTAAGCGTAGGCGCCATTACCGCCGGTGGTGGCGCTCCCGCTCAGGGAGCAGCCGTCGCGGCGGCCATCAACCTGGTGTCGGGTACAAGCAACGTTACCGCCACAGCCGATGCTGCTGGCCTGGTGACGCTGACCAACACTTCAGGTAGCACCACAATTGTGACCATGACCGGCACAGCCACCACGGCGCGGACCGGCCTGACAGCCGCAACTACGGCAGTCACGACCGCCAGCGTCGTTGGTTTTGCGGGAGTGAACATCAGCACCACTGCGGGGGCTCAAAATGCCATTTCCTCGATGGATTCGGCACTGAGCGCGCTTAACGCAGCACGTGCCGACCTGGGTGCGTATCAGAACCGCTTCTCGTCGGCAGTCTCGAACCTGCAAACCACCGCGGAGAATCTGGCTGCCTCCCGCAGCCGTATCGTCGATACCGATTTTGCCGCCGAAACCGCTACTCTTTCGCGGAACCAGGTATTGCAACAAGCAGGCACGGCGATGCTTGCCCAGGCCAATGCACTTCCGCAGAGCGTGCTTGCGCTGCTGAGAGGCTAACAGGAATTATCGGATTTTCGATAAGCAAAATTGACTCAAAGTTTGTTGCGAAGGAATCCGGGGCCCCGCCCCGGGTTTCCTTTTTCAATCCCTTTCGGAATCCCCCATGGAAATCAAGCACATTGGAACTGGCAGTCAAGCCGCGGTTGTCTCCGTAAATTCGCTGGAACGCAACCCGATGCCAGCGTCCGGCGATGTACAAAACCGCCTGGACCGTGCGCTATCGCCGGCAAATGTGCAACCGGTAAAGGAAATGGCGCAGGAAATCGGCCAGCCAGCCATCTCGACGCTGGAATTCAGCATTGACGCCGAGAGCGACAAGGTGGTGGTAAAGATCATCGATAGCACAACACGGGAACTAGTGCGGCAGATCCCCATGGAGGAGATGCTGGCCCTGGCCAAGGCACTGGGCCGTTTAAAAGGCCTGCTGTTGAACACGAAAGTTTAACCGGCCTCCGAGGCCAGAATTTGACTAACAGCACAAAACGGGAGGCAGATATGGGCATCACCGCACCAGGCATGGGCTCGAATCTGGATGTGAACAGCATTGTCAGCCAATTGATGGCGGTCGAACGGCAACCCCTTGCGCTGCTGGACCGCCGTGAAGCCGATTATCAGGCCAAGCTGTCAGCCTATGGAACGCTGAAGGGT
This sequence comes from Nitrosospira briensis C-128, assembly GCF_000619905.2. NCBI lineage: Bacteria > Pseudomonadati > Pseudomonadota > Betaproteobacteria > Nitrosomonadales > Nitrosomonadaceae > Nitrosospira > Nitrosospira briensis. The sequence continues at coordinate 282,726 of NZ_CP012371.1, forward strand.
GCATTGGCTGCATTCCAGACCGCAATGCAAGGGCTCGCTGATCCGGCCAGATTCCGGGCTGCCACAGCCAGTGTGGCAGATACTTCCATACTGACTGCTACCACCAGTAGCACGGGTAAGGCTGTACCAGGCAGTTACTCGATAGAAGTGCAGCAATTGGCGCAACAACAGAAAATCCGCTCGGAAGGATTTGCCAGCACCAACAGTACAGTTGGCAGCGGCACCCTGACCATTCAGTATGGCGACTATGATAGCGGCCTGAACACTTTTACGCTGAATAACGCAAAACCCGCGCAGACGCTGACCATCGACCCCGCCAACAATACGCTTTCGGGGGTGCGCGATGCGATCAATGCAGCCAATATCGGCATTAGCGCGACAATCATCAACGACGGCAGCAGTAACCGGCTGGTGTTGACGGCCAAGGACGCCGGCGCAGCCAGCAGCATCAGGATCATCGCGAGCGACGACGATGGTGTGGATCTGGATAATGCCGGTCTGTCTCAGCTTGCTTTCGATCCGACCGCTGCAGCCGGCACCGGAAAGAATCTCACACAAGTCCAGGCGGCGCAGGACGCCAAGTTCCAAATCGACGGAATCGCCATCAGCAAGAACTCGAACACGATTACCGATGCGATCGAGGGTGTGACACTCAACCTGCTCAAGAGCAATGCAGGCACCCCAACCATACTTGATGTGGCGCGCAATACAACGGGCGTCAAGGCATCGGTGGAGGCATTCGTCAAATCGTTCAATGCCGTTAATCAGACGCTCGCAGACCTCAGTACGTATAACACGGTGGCCAAAAAGGGCGGGGTGTTGCAGGGAGATTCGGCGGCATTGTCCATCCAGCGTTGGCTCCGCGCCACGGTATCGGCCGCAACGGGAAGCACGAGCGGTGCAGCAGGCAGTTTTACCTCGTTGTCGCAAATCGGCGTCGCCTTCCAGAAAGACGGCAGCCTGGCGCTGGATTCCACCCGGCTCCAGACTGCAATGGATGCCGGTTTCGACCAGATCGCCAGCCTCTTCGCCGCAAATGGCAAATCGACCGATAGCCTGATCGCATACAGTGGCGCAACCGCCAAGACATCCGCCGGAAATTATGCCGTAACAATCGCCCAGCTGGCTACCATGGGCAGCCTCACCGGCAGCCAGTCAGCAGGGCTGACCATTACAGCCGGCGCCAATGATCGAATCGATATCACAGTCGATGGAGTGGCTGCCAGCGTCACGCTTGCGGCGGGAATTTACGCGTCGGCCGATGCGCTGGCGGCCGAGGTGCAAAGCAAGTTGAATGGCGCCACCAGCCTGACAGCGGCAGGCAGCTCGGTTGTAGTTTCGCAATCCGGCGGCGTGCTTGCCATTTCTTCGGCACGCTACGGTTCCGCATCCAGTGTCACTGTCACCGGCGGCAATGGCGCCGGCAATCTTCTGGGCGCAAGTCCGATAACCACAGTAGGCGCGGATGTAGCCGGCACCATCAATGGCGTGGCCGCTCTTGGAACAGGGCAGACACTCACGGCAACAGCCGGCACGGCGTCGGAAGGCTTGAGCCTCATCATCAAAGGCGGCCTGTTGGGCGCGCGTGGAATAGTGGATTTCTCACGCGGTTCCGCCGACCGCTTGAACAAGCTTGCGGGAGATCTGCTGACCACCGACGGCATCCTTGCGAGCCGTGTCGATGGGCTCACCGAAAGCATCAAGACTATTGATCGCCGCCAGGAAACGTTCCTTCGGCGCCTGGATGCAATCGAGGCGCGTTACCGGGCGCAATTTACTGCGCTGGATACGATGCTTAGCAGCCTGAATCAGACCAGCCAGTTTCTAACCCAGCAACTGGCCACTTTGCCAAAAAACAATTCCTGAACGAAAAATAATTGCCGAAGGAGGCATTCGATATGTATCCAGCATCCCGCTGCGGCGTAAATGCCTATGCCCGCGTTGGCCTCGAGACCGGAGTCATCGCAGCCAATCCGCACAAACTCATCCTGATGCTGTTTCAGGGCGCGCACGTTGCATTGTCTTCTGCCCTTGCGCATATGAAAACCGGCCAGATCACTGCCAAGGGAGAGGCCGTTTCCAAGGCAATCGCTATTATCAGTTCCGGCCTGCAAGCCAGCCTCGATATTGAAGCCGGCGGCGAACTGGCCCAACAGCTAAATGCGCTGTATGAGTATATGAGCCGCCGCCTGTTGGAGGCCAATCTGCATAACAAACCTGAATACATCGAAGAAGTGGCCCGCCTCCTTGGCGAGTTGAGTGAGGCTTGGGAAGCGATTGGTTCGCGCATACCGCCCGATGAGAGCGCCGACCAGATCAATCCCTCAGTTCCGCCAAGTTTCGGAGCCGCCACCGATTTCGGTCAAGCGTGATGAACAGCGCAGAAAAAATCGCCGCGTATCAATCGATTTCCAATCTTACCGGCGAAATGGTGAAAGCTGCCCGCGCCAGCGACTGGGAAAAACTGGAAATGCTGGAGCATCGCTGCGCCGCCGTAGTGACGCAACTCCGAGCGGCGCCGCCGGTTCGGTTTACAGCCGATATGCAACAACAAAAAGTAGAGCTGATCCACAAGATACTGGCCGACGATGCGGAGATACGAACGCACACCGAGCCCTGGATGAAAAGCGTTCAGACTTTGCTTGGCAACGCCGGAATGGCCCGGCGGGTACATCAAGCGTACGACACGCATACGTAGAGACGGCCAGGCCCGGTGGTTGGAGTATGCACGCTGGAATTGAACATGCTCCAGATTGCCGCCACCTCTTTCACGAAAGGATGAGAATAGTACCCGACCTTTACAGAGATACCGCAGCGTTTATGGAGATGGTCAAGATATGGACCAAGAAAAGGCTCGATGATGGTCATGCGTTGCTCCAGTAGGTCGGGCTCTGCCCGACATCATTTTTACGATCGTCGGGCAAAGCCCGACCTACCCGATACAATTTAATCGTCGGGCAGGGCCCGACCTACCTCTGCCAGATCATATATAGAGACATAAAAAATAAAGGCCAGGGGAGAAAACCTCGATATGTCCGCAATTAATCCGCTTAACGAAGTGGTTCAAGTCCACGCCAGTGGTTCATCCTTCCACAGGCAGCCAGGGTATACCGCATTCCTGGCGGGACTCGAAGCAGGGCGGCATCTGCGAGCTTCAGTGCAATCCCGTCTTCCGAACGGCGAGTTTCTGGTAACGGTAGGTGCAAAAGACATGACGGATGCCCAACTATTACACATGAGGTTGCCTGCGGATATACGCCCGGGTGATGCGCTGAACCTGGTTTTCGTCTCACGGAATCCCCGGCCCACGTTCATGCTCATGGCCGAGCCTTCTTCAGCCGCGGTTTCCGCGCCGCTCAGTGAGACCGGTCGTTTCATCAGCGATCTGTTAAGCCGCTCGACCCATTCAGGCAGCCTTACAACGTTATCCGGCACTGCTCCGCTACTTGCGGCGCCGCCCGCAGACGGTGTTCAATTGGCCGCGATTCTGGCTCGCACGCTGGGCCAAAGCGGTCTATTCTACGAATCCCATCAGGCTCAATGGATAGCCGGGGAAAGGCCACTGGAAGAATTGCTGCTGGAGCCGCAGGCGCCACTATTCGGGTTGAGAGCACGTTTGCCTGGGCCAGCCGCCCAATCCAACGCATCCATAATGACCGGTATGACACGCGATAATGCCGCCGAAGCGAATGTGCCGGTTCATCCCGATACTTTAGCCCTGGTACGGCAGCAACTGGAAGTTTTCGAAACACGCCATATCACCTGGCAGGGCGTGGCCTGGCCCGGCCAGAAGATCGAATGGGAGATTTTCGAGGAAAAACCCGCGGATACCGGCGAACCCGGCGAGTTTGATGAATCCGATGAATCCGGCAATGCCCACGCTGCCTGGCAAACCTGCCTGAATCTGACCATGCCTAATTTGGGTCGAGTCTCGGCCAACCTGCGCTTTGACGCGCGTGGAGTCGAAATACGGCTTACCACGACGAGCCCTGTTACGGCGTTCATGCTACGAGCGGGTGCGACGCCGCTCGCGAACGGGCTGGATTCCGCCGGCATCAGTCTGCGCGGAATGGGGGTCGAACTGGATGAATAAACCCGATCCTTCCAAGGTGCAGGGGGTGGCAGTGGCGCTGGCTTATCGCGCCGGGCGGGCGGCGCCGCAAATTGTCGCAAAAGGCCGTGGGCTCATCGCCGAAACCATCATCAGCGAAGCGCGAGCCCATGGTATTTATGTGCACGAGTCGGCCGACCTGGTATCCCTGCTGATGCAGGTAGATCTGGACCAGTATATCCCACCGCAGCTCTACCGCGCGGTAGCGGAACTGCTCGCCTGGCTTTATAAAATGGAAGCTGGAATGGAGACCAGAACGGAAATCTCGGCGCTTCCCCGACCCGACTCAGGATCTCGTTCATCCGTTTGAACGCGTGGTTTGTCCACGTGCTCCATCTCCCGTTCCTGCTTCTAAGGCTCCGCTCCCCATTACGCTACGCTCTTGCTACCACTTCAATGAAAGAACATCATAAACTGCTCAAATGCGGTCTTTCAATTCCATACCCCTGTGCGAAGTCGACGCCCATCTTTCGTAGTGCCCCAAGGATCGAATCGTTCTCTACCGACTCGGCGATTGTCTCTATATGCATGACATGTCCGATGTTGTTTATCGCCCTGACCATGGCATGGTCGATGGGATCTTCGGTCATATCTTTCACGAACCCACCATCAATTTTTAAATAATCAACCGGCAAGTGCTTGAGATAATTAAAGGAGGACATTCCGCTTCCAAAATCGTCGAGAGAAAAACGGCACCCCAGCGCCTTTAATTTGCGAATCAACACGGCGGCTTGCGTCAAGTTTGCAATTGCCGCACTTTCCGTGATTTCGAAACAAATTCCGCCAGGTGGAATCTGATATAGATTGAATTGCTCCACCATATATTCATATAAAAGCTCGTCGCAGATGGATACGCCGGAGAGATTAATAAAGCATATGCTGGCCGCAGTGCCGGAGGGATGCTGTTTCGCATATTGTGCAAAGGCAGTAGAGATTACCCACCTGTCGAGTTGATTCATGACCCCGTAGCGTTCGGCAGCCGGGATAAATGCCATGGGTGGTACCAACATCCCGTCTTCGTCCTTCATGCGCAACAGCATTTCATAGTGACTACCATTTCCGGAACTGTCCGAGAGCCGTAGTATTTTTTGCGAGTACAGCACAAATCGTTGTTCTTCCAGTGCTTTATGAATACGCCCAACCCACCCCATCTCGCCTCGGCGTTTCTCAAGGCCTTCATCTTCGGAAGTATAGAGCTGGATCTTGTTGCGTCCGTTGTCCTTGGCAAGAAAGCAGGCTGAATCAGCCATGCGTAGAATGTCTGTAATCGTTTCCTCGCCATCACTGAATGTAACCAGCCCGATACTGGCACCAAGCCGGAATATCCTGTCTTCCCAAATAAAACGAAAGTCCCGCACTGTCTGCCTCAGCTGGTCAGCCAAAATCAATGCGGGCTTCGTGGGGCAACTCTCCAGTAATACGCCGAATTCGTCTCCTCCAAGGCGCGCCAGGGTGTCGTTCCTACGGAGCTTGGTTTGCAGTACGCCGCTGAGTTGTTTCAATAGCTCGTCGCCAGCGATGTGGCCGCAAGTATCATTTACGATCTTGAACTGATCAAGATCAACATAGAGTAACGTGTGCTTGGTGCCGTCCTGTTTACCAGTCCTCAGTGCGTGCTTCAGGCGCCGCTCAAACTCATGCCTGTTAATCAGGCCGGTTAACCCATCGTGGGTTGCCTGATATGTCATCTGGGTTGCCATTCTCTGGGCATGGGTAACATCGTGGAACACGAGCACAGCGCCGATAAATTTCCCATGTTGATCGCGTATAGGGGCAACAGACTGTTCAATGGGAGAAGTTTTGCCGTTTCGCTGTACCAGAAGCATATGCGCGTCGATGCGGGTTTCCTTATCGCAGAAAACTCGTTCAACCGGGTTGTGGCCGGGTTCATTGGTTTGCGCGTTGACTATTTGACATACGTCGGGCAGCGGGAGACCGTTCGCTTCCTCCGAAGTCCAGCCAGTCATGGTTTCTGCAACAGGGTTCAGATAAGTCACTTTCCCAGCCACATCGGTCGTGATAACGGCATCACCGATGCAGCTGAGCGTTACGCGCAGGCGCTCCTTCTCTTCATGGAGTGCTTTTTCGGCAATCTCTCGTTCTGTAAGATCGCGCCGGAGCTGTGTTTGTATTTCTTTGATCCGCTTGCGTTCGGTGACATCGCGAATGGCGCTGGATATTAGAGTGCCCTCTTCGGTCTCAAGGGGACTAAGGCTGATTTCAACAGGAAATTCAGTGCCATCCTGGCGCAATCCATACAGTTCCAGCCCAATCCCCATTGGCCGTGTTCGCGGCGCGCTAGCGAAATTTTTGCGAAAAATCGGATGTTTCTTCCTGTAACGGGCGGGAATTAGCATCTCGATCTTGTTGCCCAGAAGCTGTTCACGCGGATAGCCAAAAAGCTTTTCAGTTTGCGAGTTGACCAACACAATCTCACCTTTATTATTGACGATCACGATCGCGTCCGGTGCAGCTTCCAACAGGCCACGGAATTTCTGTTCCGCTTTTTTGCGTTCGCTGATATCGCGAATCGCACTCATGCTAAAAACTCCTTCTTCCGTTTCGATGGGGCTCAGGCTGATTTCGACCGGAAACTCAATGCCATCCTTGCGCAAACCGTATAGGTCTAATTCAGCACCCATGGTGCGGGTACGGGGCTGGGTAAAGTAATTAGCGCGATGTCCAACATGAGGGCTGCGATAGCGCTGCGGTAATAGCGTTTCTATCGTCTGGCCTCGTAATTCCTGCTTTTGATAGCCGAACAGCTTCTCGGCCTGCACGTTGACCAGCACGATGCGACCTGTCGAATTCACTATCACTATCCCGTCAGGGGTCGAATCGAGCAGGTTGCCGAATTTAGTCCCGATCAGCTTGGCATCACGCAATGCTTTCAGGTGGGTTATGTCTGTGCTGCTGATCAATACATATCCCTGCCGCTGCTGTTCGGATAACAGGACCTTGAATGAAAGGTTTACATGGATCAGAGCGCCGTCTTTTTTCCGGCACAATGCTTCGTGTACGGAAACCTGGGTTTGCAAAAGATCATTGATCTCATCTTGCATTCTCCACTGATAACCGGAAGTACTAATAAGCTTTTCAAACGAATGCTGCAAGGCCTCTGCAACGATATAGCCGAATACAGATTCCGCGCCGTTGTTCCAGTAAACAACAATGCCGTCAAGTGTGGTAATCACAATTCCGTCGGGCATTTCATCAAGAACAAGCTTGCCAAAATCTGTTGCCATCACTATTGCTCGCAAAGAAATTCGTTCATTCTGAAATTACGCATGGTAAAGCCACCATCGTAAAGCCTCCGGAAAATTGCTGGTTCAAAGGGTTAGGTCAATACCGCAAAGATGATATGGCAGCAGCGCTTCTTGCAGCATTGTTGCAAACGCTGGTGTATATTCTTCGTTGTAGGGGTCTGCGAGCTAGTCTTGTCGACAATTCTGTGGTTTTTTTAGGCGAGAGGCCGTTCCACGACAAGGGGCTCTTGGGAATTGATTTGTTTTCTTGCTACCAAGAAATTTCCATGTTGCGAGCTCAACTGCCTGCCAGTACTTCAGCAATGATTATAGCGCCAGTCGGTTCATATTTCTCTGTGATCCTTCGAGTCCAACAGGCGAAGCCGAAGTTGACATTTATACCGGCATGTTCATGATATCTTGATATGCCGATACCATCTTGTTGCGGACTTGCAGAGTATATTGGAATGAGATGGAGGCCTTCTGCATCGATATCATTGCCTCTGTAAGATTTGCGTCGGGCGCGCCCAGTTCGAAATCCCGCGCGAGCTTTGCCGCATGCTGCTGGACGTTATTCACCTGATCCAGCGATTTCCTGAATACGGTGGTGAAATCGACACCCATACCTTCACCGCCGCCACCGCGAGCGCCGGCTATTGCCGACGCCGGCTTCCCCGCCGCGAGCGCAGCACCGGTTTGCAACTGGGCGAGCATTGCGTCTATTTTCGATACATCCATCTGATCCCCGTTTTTTACGCTTTTCTGGAAAGTGTGCACGATAACACGGCCCTACCTCGGATCCGTTCGCTGAAAAGGCTGTAAAACCCGCTTCTATTCCTTGTTTTAAAACCTGCGTGCATGTTGATAATGCTCGAATTCGCCTAGCAGCCGACAGCGCATTTTTAAATTCAGCATCCATGATCCATAAAGATTTCCCGCATCGCTTGGCCTCACCATGCTACCTCACTACAGCCGCCGAATTCAGATTGAATGCCAAGTTGAGCTTATATGACGAACAATAAAAAAATCCATTCTATTCATATCGAATCGCTGGAGACACCATGTCGGTAGTTGCCGAAGCCATCGCACCGGGTGGAGTCCAGACTTTCGCGCAGGGTTTTTTGGCGCGGATGTCCAGTCAGCAGAAGATGAGCCTGATGCTGGCTATTTCGGCCATTGTCGCATTGCTGGCGGGCGGCTGGATGTGGAGTCAGGTTCCCGACTACAAAGTGCTGTTCAGCAATGTATCCGACCGTGACGGCGGGGCCATCATTGCATCCCTGCAGCAGATGAATGTACCGCACAAGTTTGCCGATGGAGGTGGAGCGATTCTCGTGCCTGCCAATCAGGTTCACGACGTCCGGCTCAAACTCGCGGCGCAGGGCTTGCCCAAGGGCGGCCTGGTCGGTTTCGAACTGATGGAAAACCAGAAGTTCGGCACCAGCCAGTTTCTTGAGCAGGTCAACTTCCAGCGCGCGCTGGAAGGCGAGCTCGCCCGCTCGATCCAGGCGGTTTCAGCAGTTGATAGCGCGCGGGTCCATCTGGCCATCGGCAAGCAATCCGTATTCATGCGTGAACAACAAAAACCAAGCGCCTCGGTCCTGGTAAATCTTTACCCCGGCCGCGTGCTCGACCAGCAGCAGGTAAACGCAATCATACATCTGGTTTCCAGCAGCGTCCCGAACCTGCCTGTCAGCAATGTCACGGTTGTGGACCAGCAAGGCAACCTGTTGAGCAAAATTGATGAATCGGACGCCAGTACGGGCTTGAACCCCAACCAGTTAAAATATTTGCTGGCGTTGGAGCAGAGCTATATCAAGCGTATCGAAGCCATCATCGCGCCCATCGTGGGAAAGGAAAACGTGCGCGCCCAGGTCACCGCCGATGTCGATTTCGCTCACTCCGAGCAAATGGATGAGATTTACAAACCCAACCAGGACCCGGGCAGTTCCACGGTGCGCAGTCAGCAAACCTCGGAATCAGCCAATGGGACCGGTCAGGAGGGCGGCGTGCCGGGCGCCCTTTCCAATCAGCCTCCCATGCCGGCAACGGCTCCGATCACGACACCGCCGGGCTCGCCCCTCAGCCAGACGCCCACGACCGGCGCCACGGAACCCGTAACGCCTCCTGTGCAAACCAGCATGAACACGCGCAAGGATGCCACCACCAATTATGAAGTGGACAAGAGGATCCAGCATGTGCGCAGACCGGTAGGCGGCATAAAGCGCCTGTCGGTTGCTGTGGTTGTCAACCACAGCAAGATGACGGATCGGAATGGAGTGGTCAGCAGCAAACCGTTGAGCGACGCCCAGAAGGTACAGATCACGGATCTGGTGAAGGAAGCCATGGGCTTCAGCAATGAGCGTGGCGACACCCTGAATGTAGTCAACAGCCCATTTACGGACATCGAGCAGGATGTCCTGCCTGAGGTGCCGCTCTGGAAACAGCCGGAAATGATTGATCTCGCCCAGCAGACCGGAAAGAATTTGCTGATCGGGGCGTTGATTCTGTATCTGGTACTGGGCGTATTGCGACCGATGCTGAAGCGCGCGAATCAGCCGCCGCCGCCCTTGCTGACGGATTCCACCGAGAAAAGCGAGGATAAAATCGAGCAACAACCCACTCCGGCCCTGGCTACCGTGCCGCGATCCCCCGGTTATGAGCAAAACCTGGCGCTTGCCCGACAATTGGCCAGGGATGACCCGAAGCTGGTGGCGGGCATTGTCAAACAGTGGGTGACAGGCAATGAATGAGGAGGGCATCAGTAAGGGCGCGATCCTGCTTCTATCGCTGGGAGAGGATGAAGCAGTGCAAGTACTCAAGTATCTGAACCCCCTCGAGGTACAAAAACTGGGCATCGCGATGGCAAAAGTCAAGAACCTGAGCCAGGAGCAGATCAATGCCGTACTCAGCGATTTTTGCACCCACGCCAGCGGGAAAAACCTGCTGATGGATCTCGACTCGGAAAGCTATACCCGCGCGGTGCTTGAAAGGGCATTGGGCGAGGACAAGTCCACGGACATTATCAGTCGTATTCTGGAAGGCAACGACACCAGCGGCATAGAAGGCCTCAAATGGATCGACTCGCAATCGGTAGCGGAGTTGATCAAAGGCGAGCATCCACAAATCATCGCCACTATCCTGGTGCATCTGGATCGCAATCAGGCAAGCGATATTCTAGGTCAACTCACCGAACAACTGCGAAATGACGTACTGCTCCGTATCGCCACGCTCGAGGGCGTTCAGCCTTACGCATTGCGTGAGCTCAACGATGTACTGACCGACCTGCTCTCCGGCAGCGAAAATATCAACAAAAGCCCTGTGGGAGGAATCCGGACGGCAGCCGAAATCATCAACTTCATGGGTAGCGCAGCCGAGACCTCCGTACTTGGCAATTTACGCGAGTTCGACGAGGATCTGGCGCAAAAAATAATGGACCAGATGATCGTTTTCGAGAATCTGATGGACATAGACGACCGCGGCATTCAACTCTTGCTGCGTGAAATTGATTCCGGGTCGCTTGTCATCGCGTTGAAGGGCGCGGCCGAGGAACTTCGCGAAAAAATATTCAGAAACATGTCGAACAGGGCTTCCGAAACGCTACGCGAAGACCTGGAAGTCATGGGACCGGTAAGGGTGAGTGAGGTGGAAGCCCAGCAGAGGAAAATATTACAGGTTGTTCGCCGGCTTGCCGACGAAAGCCGGATTGTATTCGGCAGCAAGAAGGAAGAAAGTTATATCTAGCAGCCTGTGGATTTGAAGAATTCAACCGATTCCCTTCAAATCCGGCAGGCTGCCACGTAAACGGGATCTCAAAATCCGATCTTGCAATACCTGCATTACTGAAACTTTTTAGCTGTCAAATACGCAAATGAGCGAGCGCCGATGTATTTCCAACTTATCCCGCGGCGATGCCTGGGCGCCGCTTTCGCTCATGCGCTCAGCCGGATGGATAAGGTAAAAAAGGATGAATGAGAACCATGGCCAGTCGGATTATTCATAAGGAACGTCTCGCTGCCTATCGGCGTTGGGAAATGGATACTTTCGAGCCTGTCGGGAAATCGACGCCCGAGCCTGGCGAGGGAAAGCACGAGAGTGCGAATAACGCCGGCACGGCAGTGATCCTGCCTACGGTCGAGCAGATCGAACAGATTCATCAGCAAGCACGGCAGGAAGGCTACGCCGCTGGATATGAAGCTGGCTTCAACACGGGCCAAGAGGCCGGCTATCAGGCTGCCAGTGCGCTAGGCGCGGCGGAGGTCGGCAAATTGCAGGTACTGCTGCATGATTTCCAGCGGGAATTGACAAATGCCGATCAGGCTATCTCCGACAACTTGCTCACTCTGGCCTTATGCCTCGCCAGGCAAATGTTGCGTGAAGCCTTGAAGGTGAAACCGGAGCTCATGCTTGGGGTGGTGCGCGATTGCCTGCAAAATGACGCCGCGTTCGGTCAACCGGTACAACTATTCTTGCATCCGGATGATGCCGCCCTTGTGCGCGAACATCTGCATCACGAACTCAACGATTGCACGATCTGTGTTGATTCCGGCCTCGATCGTGGCAGTTGCCGCATCAAGACGGGCAGTGGCCAGATCGACGCAACCCTGGCAACGCGCTGGCAGCGCATGGTTCAAACGCTCGGGCAAAACAGCAACTGGCTGGAGTAATACAAGCCCGGTCCGGTGGTTTACCGCTCACTTTCGCCGGCGTCATGACTTGCTATAACCGATGGAACGCTTGATCTTCACTTTTTGATAAGTTCGCTACCGGCGAATTCAGGACAAATTTATGCAAGCTTCCTTTCACACAGACCAGTGGCGCAAGTTTCTCAAGAGCTGCGGCGACATGGCTGGCAACGCTCGACCCTTCCAGGTTTCCGGCAATCTTACTCGCGTTACGGGACTGGTAATGGAAGCAGTAGGGCTCAAGCTCGCGGTGGGAAGCGGCTGCACCGTGCTGACGCCCAATGGGAACAGGGTAGAAGCGGAGGTAGTGGGTTTTCAAGGCGACCGACTTTATCTGATGCCCAACACCGACGTATTTGGCCTGACACCTGGCGCGAAGGTCATTCCCTGGAGCAACACCGGTGCGTTGCCGATACTGGATGACGCTCGCCAGCCACGACGCCGTGCCTCTGACCGGCTCAAGCGTTTTCCGGTGGGGAACGGGCTGCTGGGACGCGTACTGGACGGTGCTGGACGCCCTTTGGATGGTCTGGGACCGCTGCAGGCGGAACATGGCGCACCACTCGTCAATCAGCCGCTCAATCCGCTGGATCGGGATCCGATAAATCAGACGCTGGATGTCGGCGTACGCGCCATCAATGCGCTGCTTACCGTTGGACGAGGCCAACGCATGGGCCTGTTTGCCGGCTCCGGCGTGGGAAAAAGCGTCCTGCTCGGCATGATGGCGCGCTACACCAGCGCCGATGTGATTGTGGTGGGGCTGATCGGTGAGCGAGGCCGCGAGGTCAAGGAATTCATCGAACAAATCCTGGGTCCGGAAGGGCTGGCCCGCTCGGTGGTGGTGGCCGCCCCCGCCGATACCTGGCCGTTGATGCGATTACAGGGTGCATCCTATGCCACGTCCATCGCCGAATATTTTCGCGATCAGGGCAAGAATGTCCTGCTGATCATGGATTCGCTTACGCGCTATGCCATGGCACAGCGAGAGATAGCGCTGGCAATTGGAGAGCCGCCCGCAACGAAAGGTTATCCGCCTTCCGTGTTCGCCCGATTGCCGCAACTGGTGGAGCGGGCCGGCAATGGCCTCAAGGGAGGCGGTTCGATTACCGCGTTCTACACCGTCTTGACCGAGGGGGACGACCAGCAGGATCCTATCGCGGATGCGGCCCGTGCAATCCTCGACGGTCATATCGTGCTGTCGCGCCACCTTGCGGAAGCGGGCCATTATCCCGCCATCGATATAGAAGCTTCGATCAGCCGGGCCATGACCGGATTGATTTCGCCGCAATATTTCGAGCAGGTACGTGGCTTCAAGCAACTCTATTCGCGTTATCAACGTTCACGCGACCTGATCAGTGTAGGGGCCTACTCGTCCGGGAGTGATCCGTTGCTGGACCGCGCGATCGCGCTATATCCCCAACTGGAAGCGTTCCTTCAGCAAGGCATGTTCGAACGTGCGGATTATGCGGACAGCGCCGCTAAACTAGGCGTGCTGCTCGGCGAACAGCCCCGGGCGGTTGACCAAACCTGACTTGGCCTGGTTTAGCCTGACCTGATCGAATTAGCCCAAACTTGATCCTGACCAACCCTGACCGGAAAAGAAGAGAATGGCAAAACTACCCGCTTTGGATACATTGATCGAACTGGCGCAGACACGTACGGACGATGCGGCAAAACGCCTGGGGATGCTGTGCACACAAGGTGTACAGGTAGAAGCCAAGCTCCAGTTGCTACTGCAATATCGGGATGATTACTGTGCCCGCTTTCAGGTGTCGATGCGGCAGGGGCTGACAGCATCCGACTGGCGAAACTACCAGGAGTTCATCGACAAACTCGACGCCGCAATCACCCAGCAGCGCGAAGCCCTGGTTTCGGCGCAGCAGCGCGTCGCGGCAGGCAAGATCGCCTGGCAGTCGGCCAAGCGCACTTTCAATTCTTATGACACGCTCGTGCAACGCCAGGCTCGCGCGGAATTGCTGCGTGCCATAAAGCGCGAACAGCGTGAAACCGACGAGCATACGGGCAATGTCGCCGCACGCCAGAATCCGTCGCGCTGATCACTTCCCCTCTTAACCATTACCATCGAAAAATATCGGAACCAACATTATGCTGACCTTGCCCGCACTCAACAGTATGTCTTCATCTCCCGTGTCTGCGCTCAGGAATTCCGCTCCCGCTAGTGATGCGCAGGAAGCCGGGCAAGCAGCCGCTACTGCTGGTTTTGGCGAAGTGCTTGCGCATGAAATGAGCGGAACGGACCGCTCCGACGTTGGGCTACCCGATGAGAAAACAGCCCCAGGCAAAGATCCCGATGGCAGGGTCACCAGCGCCGGGGAGATGGAAGCGCGAAATGCAGAAATAATGAAAGATATAAAGGAAAGGGAAAGTAATCTGGTTGTGGTTGCTGCGGCACTTCAGCCCATGGATATGACGGAAATATTGCCCGGTATGGCAGCTGCCCGTACGCCGGGTTCCCGAACCGATGCCGGAATCGATGCCCGAGCCGATGTCCAGGCCGATACCCAACACCAGCACAACGACCCCGCCGATACCTTGGCCAGCATGTCCCCGGCCGAACTCGCCACTGCCGTGGCGCAGCATGCAGGGTTGGTGGTTTCGCAGTTCAGTGCGGTTACTGCACGGTCAGCTGGAATTCCGGACAGCACCAGCATCGACACGAGGGCGGCCACGGCCACGGCCACCGCCGGTGCGGGCACGTCCCGGAACGCAAGATTACCATCTGACGCACTCGCTACCGTCGCGTCTGGCGTAATGGCCAGGATAGCAACCAAAGCGGGGCAGGGCGATGTAAGCGATCCGGTCATTCCGGATAAGACTTTCGTTACTGGCGACGACGCCCCGATCAAGCCGTCCCAGAATGGGAGACAGGGCACTTTGCCCCAACTGGAGTTCGGCGCGCCGAAATTCAGCTTGGCGGGTGAAAACCGGCAAGCTGAAAAATCCATGCTTGAAGTTGCGCAGCACAATTTGTCCGCCGCACAGATAGAGGGGGGGGCGGCGGCCGTACCTGAGCGCGGTCCCATATCGGCAGCCATATCCGCAGCTTCGGCAGCCGCGTCTGGCACGCCTGTTCACGCCACGCTTGGGCTGGAACCCCGCCTCGGTGCTGCCGGCTGGGATAATGCACTGCAGAAAGTCCTCTGGATGGTCTCCAACCAGCAACAGGTTGCGGAGCTGAGCCTCAACCCGCCCGATCTGGGCCCCTTGCAAGTCGTCTTATCCATCTCCGATGACCAGGTCAGCGCAATGTTCATTTCGCAACAGGCCGATGTGCGGCAAGCACTGGAAGCTGCACTTCCGCGACTCAAGGAAATGATGGCGGACAGCGGGATCAATCTAAGCAATACGACCGTGAGTGCCGATTCCACCCGGCAACAGGCAGAGTCCGAACAGCAAAACCATTCGGGCGCACGATACGGTAAGGGCAACGGTCAAATGACCATGCCGGGGATAGATGCGGGTGCAAACCCTATTCGTTCCGGAGGAAACAGTCTGGTGGATACGTTCGCTTAGCTTATAAAAGTGCAAAGCCGCAACTGGCAGAATTTTTTGCGCCTTATTTTCATCGCTCCTTCAACCTGAATCCGATAGTTGGACGTCCGGATTCAGGATCAACCTAAATCTGGTAGTTGGACGGGGTGAAGTGTATGGTTTTTGGGGTGCAGGGCAAAGCGCAACGACGCAAAATGTGACCGTGCAGGGCGGAGCAGCGCCTTCCGCAGGATGGTGCGACCCCGAAGCGACCTCACCTGGAAGGTGAGCACCAAATAATATGAAATATTGTTGTTAATCAGGACACTGATTATTTATCAGATTATGCCAAGGTAGGTCGGGCTGCGCCCGACGATCGTAAAAATGATGTCGGGCATAGCCCGACCTACCAGCGGAGCGTAACCATCATCGAGCCTTTTCTTGAAAGAGCGGTCAACTACCGGATTTAGTTTAATCGCTGTGGATTTAGTCCCACACATCAAATTCCGAGATGGCCGGTTTTTGTCCTTCTGTTCGCCGTGCTGCCGCAACACTACTACTGTGATAATGGTATTTATACTTTGTAACGGTATTCATACTTAGGAACAGGACGAGTCATGGCAACCAGGCTGAACAAACAGGAAAGGGAATATCGCGAGTCCGCTGTCGTCGATCCGAAGCAAAAGCCCAAAGGCAGCAAATTGATTCTGTTAATTGTTTCGGCCGTACTGCTGCTCGGCGCCGGTGCCGGTGGTGCAGCATGGTATTTCAGCCAGATCCAGGACGGGGCAACGCCCATGAAGAAGCCACCCATATTCGTCAGCCTGGATACGTTTACCGTCAATCTGCAGCCCGAGCACAGCGAACAGCATCTTCAGACCAATCTGACCTTGAAGGTTGAAAATGTCGAAGCAGCAGGATTGATCAAGCTGCATATGCCGGAGGTGCGCAACCGGATTTTGCTGCTCCTTTCCAGCAAGGCTGCTTCGCAGATTATTGCCACAGACGGCAAAAAGGCGCTTGCAGCCGAATTGCTCGCAGAGATCAATCAGCCGTTCAGTGAAGACAACTCGGGGGAAGTCGTCGAAAGCGTGCTTTTTACTTCTTTCGTGATCCAGTGAATGCCTCATGAGTAACGACTTTCTCTCGCAGGAAGAAGTGGACGCGCTGCTCAAAGGGATCAGAGGCGGTGCGGACGAAACTCAGCAGGAGGTCCGACCTTCAGGTTTCCGTCCATATAACCTGGCGACTCAAGAGCGTATCGTGCGTGGGCGCATGCCTACGCTTGAAATTATCAACGAGCGTTTTGCCCGGCTTTTACGGCTTGGCCTGTTCAATTTCATGCGCCGGAGCGCAAACGTCACTGCAGGCCCGGTCCGGGTCATCAAATTCAGCGAATTCGTGCGCAACCTGGTAGTGCCGAGCAATCTGAACCTCGTGCACGTCAAGCCGCTACGTGGTACATCGCTATTCGTGTTCGATCCCACCCTGGTGTTTCTGGTGGTTGATAACCTGTTCGGCGGCGATGGCCGCCTTCTTCCCACGGCGGAAGGGCGCGACTTCACTCAAACCGAGCAGCGCATCATCCAGCGCCTGCTCAATCTGGTATTCGACAGCTACGGAAAATCCTGGCATCCCGTATATCCAATCGAGTTCGAATATGTACGTGCCGAGACGAACACACAGTTCGCCAACGTGGCGACACCCAACGAAGTGGTTGTCGCCACTACGTTCGAGGTCAACTTCGGCACCATCGTAGGAGAGATGCATATTTGCATCCCATACTCCATTCTTGAGCCGATACGTGACCTGCTTTCCAGCAGCATGCAGGGTGAGGCGCTGGAGGTCGACAAGCGGTGGGTTGGCCGCCTGTCAAAACAGGTGCAGTCGGCTGAGGTAACGATGCTGGTGAATCTGGCGCATGTGCACGTTACCCTCGATCAAATACTCAACATGCAGGTTGGTGATGTAATTCCGCTGGATATCCCGGAATTTGTCACCGCCAGCGTCGACAGCGTACCGGTAATGGAATGCCGTTATGGCGTTTCAAACGGCAGGTACGCGCTGCGCATGGAAAAAATGCTTGGTTCCGCGGGCAACGAATGAGCGCCGATGAACGCCGCGATCTGTCCAGGCGACCCTTTATGAAACAATCCAAGGAGATGAACGTGCACGCAAACCAAGCCAATTCCGAATCACGAATGACTGAGCAGGAAACTGCTGCAGCCGCTGTGGCCGAAGGCGCTCCAGCTCCAATTTTCGAGCAGTTTACCCCCGGTCAGAAGATGCAGATTCACAATGACATCGACATGATCATGGATATACCCGTTCAACTCACCGTGCAATTGGGGCGTACCAAAATCGCCATCAAGAATCTGCTCCAACTGGCACAAGGTTCGGTCGTGGAGCTGGATGGCCTGGCAGGCGAGCCGATGGACGTGCTGGTCAATGGTTATTTGATCGCCCAAGGCGAGGTTGTAGTGGTCAACGAGAAATTTGGTATTCGCTTGACCGATATCATCACGCCGAGCGAGCGTATCCGTAAATTAAACCGCTAGCAGCCTGTCGGACTTGAAGAATTTGCAGCCGACTTCCTTTGAGTCCGACAGGTTGCTAGGTTCAAAGACCACGAATTCAGGTATGGACGAGATGAAAATCGGCGGCATCCGCAACAACCTATTTGTGCATTTCCATGGCAAGTGCGCATATTTTATAAACTCACCCTATCGCGTTGACCTCGCGCGCCACCCGAAAGGCTTTTCGGCTGGACCAATACTTTTTCTGGCTCCGTTGTCATTGATATTGTGGACATTGCCGGTGACCACCATGGCACAAACGGTAGCAACAGATGCAACGGGTAGTGCCGCTTCCGGCGGAAGCATGCTCCAGGTCATACTCGGCCTGGGATTGGTACTCGCCGTCATGGCGGGTTCCGCATGGCTGCTGAGGCGTTTTGGCGGCCTCCAGCGTAGGCCCGGCGGCGGTATCAAGGTAATCGGCGGCTCGGCTGTCGGCCAGCGCGAGCGGGTGGTGCTGGTGGAGGTCGCCGATACTTGGCTGGTGATAGGCGTCGCACCGGGGCATGTCACCGCATTACACAGTATGCCCAAGGGCGAGATTACCGGCATTGCCGATCCCGTCGGCGGCGCCAGCACGGATCACCATTTTTCCGTCTGGTTCCGGCAGGTGACGGCGAAACGTGATGGTGAGCAGCATGGCAAATAACAACTTTTCGTTTTCGTCCACGACACGCGCCATGCCGGGGATCGCGCTCGGAACCGTGCTATTGGCCGCGCCCTTGCTCGCGCTGGCGCAGAATCCCGGTTTGCCCGCATTCACCAGCACGCCGGCTCTGGGCGGCGGGCAAAACTATTCACTAAGCCTGCAAACCCTGCTGCTGCTGACATCACTCACCTTTCTGCCGGCAGCGCTGCTGATGATGACCGGCTTTACCCGTATCATCATCGTGCTCTCGCTGCTGCGCCAGGCACTCGGCACACAGTCTTCGCCGCCAAACCAGGTACTCGTCGGGCTTGCGCTGTTTCTTACTTTTTTCGTCATGGGGCCGGTTTTCGACAAAATCTATGAGAATGCCTACGAACCCTATACCAGCAATAAGATAACGATGTCGGAGGCCCTGGACAAGGGCGCCGCGCCGCTCAAAGCGTTCATGATGAAGCAGACGCGGGAAGCGGATCTGGCGCTGTTCGTCAAGCTCTCCGGCGGCCCACAACTGAATGGCCCGGAAGACGTGCCATTGCGCGTACTCGTCCCGGCCTTTGTCACAAGCGAACTGAAAACCGCCTTCCAGATCGGCTTTGCGGTGTTTATTCCCTTTCTTATTATCGATATGGTTGTGGCGTCGGTGCTCATGTCCATGGGCATGATGATGGTATCGCCCGCCCTTGTGGCATTGCCGTTCAAGATCATGCTGTTCGTGCTGGTCGACGGCTGGCACATGCTGATCGGCTCGCTTGCGGAGAGCTTTTACCAATGACGGCGGAATATGGCTTTACGGTTGACAGGTAACCGGTTTTGAAATCTTCTCCGATCCGGGAGAAATGATCGAGCAAAAATATTTGTGGCGGCAAGTAGACCAGTTCTTGCCATATCAACCCTTAAGGATGAAACGATGACCCCCGAAAGCGTGATGACCCTGGGCCAGAAGGCCATGGAGGTGACACTGATGATTTCTGCGCCGCTATTGCTGGTTGCGCTGGCGACCGGCCTGCTGGTAAGCATCTTCCAGGCCGCCACGCAGATCAATGAGATGACCTTATCCTTCATTCCCAAGCTGGTGGCCCTATTTACGGCCCTGGTACTGGCTGGACCATGGATGCTCTCGGTGATGCTTGACTACATGCGGCAGGTATTTGAGGGAATTCCAGCATTGGTGAGCTAGCAATCCACGCTGGCTTGCAGCTTGCCAGGCGGCAATAAGCGAAGCGCATCCTTGAGCCTGAATCCGGCAGGTGACCGCTTATTTCTCACCTCATCCGCCAGCTCATTTGTCAACTAAGCGCAATAACCGAAAACCGAAAAGGATTCCGCACCCCATGAGCTTTATCTTTTTTTGAGCTCGCTACGGGACGGATTTAGCAGCGCACTCCACCTCGTCCAACTACCGGATTCAGGTTAAAGATACCTCTAGTGATCACCTTCAGTTCTGCCGATCTTGACGCTTGGATGACCTCGTTCCTATGGCCGCTTGTCCGCATCCTGGCGCTGTTGGCAGCCGCGCCGGTACTCGGCAATACGGCCATACCCATGCGGGTGAAGATCGGATTGGGCGTTCTCATTACCTTGATCCTGGCGCCTGCCATAGGACCGCTTCCAGGCCTGGAGCCGGCTTCGCCCGCAGGACTGCTGGTGCTGAGCCAGCAGATCGTAATCGGGCTGGCGATGGGCTTTGCCATGCGTATCGTGTTTAGTGCCGTGGAATTGGCGGGAGAGATTGCGGGTTTGCAGATGGGCCTGGGTTTCGCCACTTTCTTCACACCACACAGCGATGGGAGTACGCTGGTAGTGGGTAAATTTCTCGGGCTGCTGGCGACGCTTGTGTTCCTGTCGCTAAATGGTCATCTGTTGATGCTGTCTGTGCTGGCCGAAAGTTTCAGCGCATTTCCCATCTCGGCCGAACCCTTTTCAGCCGGGGGATGGAGAAGGCTCGCGGAGTGGGGAGGCACGATTTTCCTGGCAGGCCTGCAGCTTGCGCTGCCGGTCGTTGCAGCATTGCTGATCGTCAATCTGGCGCTTGGTATCCTGACGCGTGCCTCACCCCAGCTCAATGTCTTTGCAGTCGGTTTCCCGATCACGCTAATGGTGGGAATGGTGGTATTGATGTTGTCGCTGCCTTACTTTATTCCAGTGATCGAACATTTGATCATGAAAGGACTGGAAACCATGCTGCAGATAGCGCATGATGCCCGACCTCCGTCACCTGAACGGTTACCGTCATTGTGATCGTGACTCCTGAGTCCGCACTCGATAAATCCACTCAAAACCGGTGCCGAGCCATTCACCAATATCCCGATACTTACAACGAGAATCCCTAGCCATTTATCTGGACAAAAATGGCTGATGATATTCTCGCCACCATTGAGCGATTTTGTCTGCGAATTTCTAACTCACGATACTGGAATCTAATCAGGTTTTGGCAGCGCGCAACGGCAAATCCATTATTTTTGGCGAATACAGGTTAGCCCCGGGTATTCCCCGCGTCGCCATGCACTTTCGGATCGTGGCGGACCAGCGCGCTTCCCGACAATTTGCGCAGGGCGACATAGAATACAGGCGTGAGGAACAGACCGAACAGGGTTACGCCGATCATGCCCGCGAACACGGTAATCCCCATGGCCGAACGTACCTCCGCGCCGGCACCTGTAGAGAGCACCAGCGGCACGGAGCCGGCGACAAAGGCGATGGAGGTCATGACGATCGGCCGCAGGCGCAGGCGGCAGGCTTCCAGTGCCGCTTCAACGATCCCCTTGCCCTGGAATTCCAGCTCACGCGCGAATTCGACGATCAGGATCGCATTCTTGCAGGCCAGGCCCATCAGCACGACCAGCCCCACCTGCACGAATATATTGTTGTCGCCGCCGGTCAGCCATACGCCGAGCAAGGCGGCACACATGCATACCGGTACGATCAGGATAACGGCAAGCGGCAGCGTCCAGCTTTCGTACAGCGCGGCGAGCACGAGAAAGGCGAGCATGACGGCAAGCGGAAATACGATCAGCTTGGCGTTGCTTTGCGTCACCTGCTGATAGCTCAGGTCCGTCCATTCGAGCATCATGCCGTCTGGCAGTATTTCCCCGGCTATTTCCTTTAGTCGGGCGATGACCTGTCCCGAGGAAAACTGGTGCGGATCGGCATCGCCGATCAGGTCGGCAGCCGGATAGCCGTTGTAGCGCAGCACCGGATCGGGGCCGTAGGCCGGCGTGATCGTCGTCATGGCGCTTATCGGGATCATGTCGCCTTGCTCATTGCGCACGCGCAATTTCTCGATGTCCTCAACGCGTTGCCGTTGTCCGGCGTCGGCCTGGACAAAAACGCGATAGACGCGGCCGAACAGATTGAAGTCGTTCACATACGCTGAGCCCAGGTAGATTTGCAGCGTATCGAACAGCTCGTTCAGCGGCACGCCCTGCGCTTTGGCCTTGGTGCGATCGACCTTGATTTCAAGCTGGGGAATATTTGCCTGATAAGCGCTGACCGGATAGGTGAACCCCGGGGTTTGCGCGATCTTGCCCTGGAATGCTTTGGTCGCATCCTGCAATGCCCCATAACCCAGGCCGGCGCGATCCTCCACATACAGCGAGTAACCGGAACCATTGCCCAATCCCTCGATCGGTGGCGGCATCAACGCGAAGGTGATGCCCTCCTCAATGGAGGAGAATTTTTCATTGAGCTCGGCGACGATGGCGCTGGCGCTGCGGCTGCGCTGATCGAACGGCTTGAGGATGACGTAGGCGGCGCTGAAATTAGGCGTATTGGTCACCTGCAAGGCGTTGAGGCCCGCGTAGGCCGCGACTTTCTCCACGCCGTCGGTTCCGAGCGCGATATCGATCATCTTGCGCACGACCTCGTCCGTGCGTGCAAGCGAGGCACCTTCGGGCAGCTTGGCGCCGGTAAAGAGATAAAGCTTATCCTGTGTCGGGATAAAACCATCCGGCACCTTGCCGAACAGCAGCGCGGTGCAGGCGAGCAGCATGAGGTAGACACCGAACACGAGCCCGCGTTTTGTCAAAGCGCGCCCGACGGTACGATGATATCTCTCGGAGTTGCGTTGGAAGAAGCGGTTGAAGGGACGGAACACCCAGCCGAGCAACCGCTCGATCAGGCGCGATAGTGCATCCTTGGGCGTGTCGTGGCTTTTGAGCAGCAAGGCAGCCAATGCCGGCGACAGGGTCAATGAATTGATAGCCGAAATCACCGTGGAAACCGCGATCGTCACGGCGAACTGCTTGTAGAACTGGCCGGTTACACCCGTCAGGAAGGCCATCGGCACGAATACCGCGCACAGCACCAGCGCAATGGCAATGATGGGGCCCGATACCTCCTTCATCGCCTGATGCGCGGCGGCAAGCGGCGTCAGCCCTTCCTCGATGTTGCGCTCGACATTTTCCACGACAACGATGGCATCGTCGACGACGATGCCGATCGCGAGCACAAGGCCGAACAAAGTCAATGTGTTGATCGAAAAACCGAGTACGTACAGCACGCCAAAGGTGCCCACTATCGACACGGGTACCGCGATCAGGGGGATGATCGACGCACGCCAGGTCTGCAGGAACAGGATCACGACAACCACGACCAGCGAAATGGCTTCCAGCAGCGTGTTCTGCACGGCGCGGATGGAATCGCGCACAAAAACGGTAGGGTCCCATGTCGGGTCGTAGACGATGCCCGGCGGGAAGCGCTTGGATAGCTCATCCATCTTCGCATACACCGAGTCCGCCACCGCCAGTGCGTTGGCGCCCGGCGAGAGGAAGACGCCTACCGTGGCGTTGGTGTTCCGATTGTTATACGCGCGCACCGTATAATTGCCCGAGCCGAGTTCCACGCGCGCCACGTCTGACAGGCGCACTACTTCGCCATTCGGGCCGCTCTTCAGTATGATCTCCTCGAATTCGGTTTCTGTGCTGAGCCGGCCGCGCACATTGATTGAAACCAGGAAATCCGGTTTGTTCGGCGAGGGCTCGGCACCCAACTGGCCGGCCGATACCTGCACATTCTGCTCGCGCAGCGCGTTGAGCACGTCGCCGCCCGTCAGGCCGCGCGAGGCGACTTTATCGGGATCGAGCCAGATGCGCATCGCGTAGTCGCCCGAGCCGAACAGCTGCACATCGCCGATGCCGTGCAGGCGGGACAGCTCATCCTTGACATGCAGCACCAGGTAGTTGCGCAAATAAAGCGAGTCGTAGCGCCCGTCCGTCGAGAAAAGGTTCATGTACATCAACGGCGTCGGGGATTGCTTTTGGGTCGTCACGCCATATTGCCGCACCGCCTCCGGCAAGCGCGGCAGCGCCTGGCTCACCCGGTTCAGCACGCGCACTGCGGCGATATCCGGATCCACGCCGGGCGTGAAGGTGATCACTATCTGCAGGGTGCCGTCGGAACTGGCGATAGACTTCAGATACATGATGCCTTCAACGCCGTTGATGGCTTCTTCCAGCGGCACGGCTACCGATTCGGCGATCTCTTTCGGGTTGGCGCCAGGGTAGTTGGTGCGTACAAGAACGGTCGGCGGGATGACTTCCGGATATTCGCCATTCGGCAGCAGGGGGATCGCAATCAGGCCGCCGGCAAAAATCACGATCGACAGCACAGCCGCAAAGATCGGCCGGTCGATAAAAAATCTGGAGAAATCCACTGAAGCTACCTCACCGCGCCTTACAGCGCAGCCATCGGGATTTCATTGGGCTTGACCGGCATGCCGGGATGAACTTTCTGCTGGCCGGCAACCACGATCCTGTCGTCCGCCGCAAGGCCGGACTGTATCACGCGCAATCCCTCCGCCATGCGGCCGGGCACGATGTCCCTGCGCTGGACTTTGGCATCCTTGTCCACCACGTAGACGTACTTGCGGTCCTGATCCGTCATCACGGCCTTGTCATCGATCAGCAGGACATTTTTCTTCCTACCGCTGACGAATTGCACGCGTACGAACAAGCCGGGGGTAAAAACGCGATCAACATTGGGGAGCACGGCACGTGCGCGTATGGTTCCAACGGCCGAATTAACCTGGTTGTCGAAGAAGTCGATTGTGCCGGCGTGGGGATAGCCTTCCTCGTTGGCCAGGCCGACGCGTACCGAGGTGCCTGCCGGCGCACCTCCGCCATCGCGCACCTGTTCGGCGTAGCGCAGGTAGCTGTTCTCGTCGACGTCGAAATATACGTACATGGGATCCTGCGACACTACCGTGGTCAGTATGGTCTGGTCGGCAACGGCCAGGTTGCCGACGGTTACCAGGGCACGGCTCGTTTTCCCGGCGACTGGCGCGCGCACCTCGGTAAATTCCAGCTGGAGCTTCGCATTCGCTACCACCGCTTCGGCCGCATCGATATCTGCAGCACTCTGCGTGTGCGTGGTACGACGCGTGTCCGACTCTTCGCGTGAGATTGCCTCGGCTTCTATCAGCAGTTGGGCATTCTTGTCCCGCATGCGCGCGAGTTGTTCCGCCACGCGCGCACGATCGAGTTGCGCCTGCGCATTGGCCAGCGCCGTCCGGTAGGGCCGCTGGTCGATGAGGAACATCAGATCACCCTGCTTCACCTCCTGGCCTTCCTTGTACGCGACGCGCTGCACATAGCCGCTCACGCGGGCTCGAAGTTCAATGGTATGGATCGCACTGACGCGACCGGTGTATTCATTCCATTGCTGCACCGGCCTGGAGAGCACCTGGGCAATGCTGACTTCCGGCGAAGGCGGCGCCTGCTCACCCCCAGCCTGCCCGCTGTCACAACCTGCCAGCACTAGCGTCGATGCGACGATTACGCCTGACATAATCGATCGTGTACGGAACACTTTACCCATTTGAGAGTGGCGCATGCAAATCCCCCTTGGCTATTGCAACAAAGCAACAAGGCAACAAGGTAGGAGCTTGTCTACCCCTATTGGAGTCAACAGATACCCTTGCGAAACAGACACGCTTGTGATCATACGGCACGACCGGATTATTGAAGGCGAATAGAATCGTGGTGGTTAACGAGGCAGAAAGGGCTTCA
Organism: Nitrosospira briensis C-128; assembly: GCF_000619905.2. NCBI lineage: Bacteria > Pseudomonadati > Pseudomonadota > Betaproteobacteria > Nitrosomonadales > Nitrosomonadaceae > Nitrosospira > Nitrosospira briensis. Next base: position 308,488 of record NZ_CP012371.1, read on the forward strand.
TACTGTGCGCAACATGATACTCAAAAAGTGAGTCATGACAACTATTATTCCCATTCGTCTCCCGCTCCAGGGCCAGGGCCACAGAAGTGACCCCAATAATTTGAACAAGCCTATAAGTAGAAAATCTGCTACTTTGAATGCTCTGTGGGGGCTTTTGATATGGGGTAGAAAATGGCAAAAAGAGCAAGACGAACCCATTCAGCGGTGTTCAAAGCCAAAGTAGCGCTGGCGGCGTTGGCTGGTGACAAGACACTGGCCGAACTGGCGCAGCGGTTTCGCAGAAGCCAGAGTATCCATTATGCAATATATGGATTGGTACAACCGGTCCGGGCCACATGCGAGCCTGGGCAAGAAAACGCCTGATGAGGCTTATGCCGTGATGCTGCCGACGATCGAACTGGCAGCGTGAGGATCAGCAGAGATTCCGCTTGAAAAAGAGATTCTGTTGTTCAAATAAATGGAGCCACTTTTTCTGATACGGTAGGCGAAATAAGTATGAAAACAAAGAAAGGATTTAGGAATTGGATAAGTAAGCCGTAGTGGGGGTGTAGCTCTTTTCTGAAAATAGAGAAATTTCCACAAATCATTTAAACCCTCATTTAGCTCAAGCATAGCGGCATAATAAATTTTATAGAACGGGGGGGGCGGCATGTACGGAAATGGAAGATTCGAGCACTTCTCGAGTTCAAATCAGGACCTTCCAATCCTTAAAGTCGTCCATGACACAGCGAAGAGGCTGTGCCAAGCGAAGGTCATTTCACGAATTTGATATCTTGCGGCGGCGCATGACTGTGAAACCGAGGAGGCCGATAGCCAGCAAGCTCAATGAGCCGGATGCGGGTAGCACATTGATCGCAAGTAGCTGTCCATTCTGATCCTGATAAAAATAATCACCGAGCGTAGTCGAACCTGGAAACAAGCTGCCATCGGAACCGGTATAAATCATTGCCAAATCGTCCGGGCTATCGCTGGCATGTTGATAAAATAAAGATTGGGTTTTACCCCCATCTTTCTTTATATTGGCTATCTGCCCCGTGAGCTGCATTACTCCCCAACCGTTCGCGATGTTCTGAATTCCTTGCAATGTTCCACCTCCCGTTGCTCTCAGGAAACTTCCCGTACCCCCCGTTATCTTGAAGATAGAATCAGTTAACGAAAAAATGGATGGAAAAGCCGTCGGAGTGAAGGAACCACTATAGTCGGCAAACAGTTCATCTCCACCCCATACCGTAAATACCATTTCTCCGGTAAAAGAAAAGTAAGTTGCAGCAGGAGTGATGCAATCGTTAGCCTCGAGGGAAACTGCTCCCAGGAGCGAACTGATCCCGGCACCCGTAGTCGTGCCGCCGAAACCCGAAGCGCAATTGGGTCTATAACCTGTTTGTTCGTGCGTGATTCCACTAATCGACAACAGCGCGCTCTCGGCAGTCAACGGCGCAACAACAGATGCGATTGCCAAAGCGGATGCCGCGAGGCGCTTGATTAAATTTGAACTGACCGTTTTCAAGTTAACTCCTTTCAAGTGAGCAAGTAAGCACAACGCATCAGAATTTCGGTAGTCAACAGAAGTGTAAGTTTGTCCCGGCGCAAATTTATAATGTCTGACCTTCCGCGTCAATCAAAATTATCAAGCATATTCAATATGATGTGGCCCGCACTTCATGCGGGCTTCCAATTTGTCAGCTTGGCAAGGCTCTATTGGGCGCCAGCACAAGGTTTATATGCATGAGCCCGAGCTGAGGCTACTCAATCTCCAATTAATGCCGAACAAGCCTCTGAAACATTCAATCCTTATACGCCAGCGTCTTCCATGACGACATGACTCATATGATCCATATAGACAGTGCAGCGCTGATCCTGACTTGAAGGAAATTGAACTTTTCGCAATTGCTGCTAAAGTGAATTTATAGGATGAGGAAAATTGGAAGCTGAAATCTCCGCCATTTCGATCTTGTTCGGTTATTGCCAGGAGCTACGAAATGCCCATACTCGACCACAATACCTTCGTTAATCGCCTGAGGGGAAAATTCATCAATACCGCCGAGCTTCAAAGTGCTCACCCGGATTTGAATGTGAGGCGTATATCCAGCAATGGGATTATCGAGGGCACGACCCAAAACCTTGAGAAGTTGTGGGAGGTCATTGATAATTATGACCATGACGGCAACGTTAATACAATCTCTGACCCACCGGCCTTGGCCATTGCTCAATGGCTATTCTCAAAAACGGGGGGTCCCGCGCTGGGAAGAAACGAGGCAGGGAATTGGAAGAAGGTTGCGGAACTGGGTGACAAGAGCATTACCGACAATAGCAATGCGCATAAGGCCGCTATCGACAATACCGGTATCGGCCTCTACTACGGCGACCACTCACCTTTCCATGATGCTATCCTGAGAGGCGACCGGCCAGCCCTGCGAACGGAAATAGATGCCATGAGCATGGGAAATTGGCGAATGGGATCGATTGAGCCTGGGTTGGTCATCATAGAAAGTATATCCGGACAGGCTGCGCGGCTTAAGGAAAGTTCGTGTATCGGCTGGGTAATGGAAAACGTGAAGGCAGCCTACGAGGGGGGCGGCTATGGTGAGCGTTTCGCCGAGATCAACAACAGGGTAAAGGATGCCGACCTACGCGGCACCGTACTCTGCGAGGAATTGCAGAAAGACGGCTGGACCGCCATTTTTTATTGCCCGAGAACCGCCGAAGACCTTGCGGATTCAAACGAGCGCGAGAAGTTGGGCGCGCTTAATATGGCAAAGGCGGGCACCCGCGTATGGAAATCGCCGATTCCAGGATCGAATGGCGTGCGCTGCGATGCAGTCATTACGGGCTACCGCGGCGTCACGCCGGATCGCAATACCTTGATGATGCTGGAAAAACTGGAAAATGTACCTTTCTTCGTCGGAGTCGCGAATGGCGGCATACATACGTTCGTAGGGCACAAAGGGAGCGTGTGCGATTTTCATTGGACTGCGCAGCCTGATGACAAAGACGCGATGACCGAGAACCCCGTCCGGCAATGGAAATGGGACACAGGACTTTACCTGGTGCCGCCGGGATATTGGTAAAACCAGCCAAGAGGCTGGATGCGGGAAGCCGGGCATGATTACACGTCCCAATCGTTGCTATCCAGGGGTGCTGGGTTTGATGATCCAGAGTTGAGCCATGAAGGGAAAGAACATGGACACGTTTGACGGACAGCGCAGGTCGTCTCGGGGAGATAGCAAATGCATGACAGATTTCTAGTATTGACCACGTTGCTTATTGCGCCGCTGGTCGCAGGATGTGCTCAGATCAAATCTTTCTCCGTAACCCCGAGCATTGTATGCCCTGGGGAAACTGTCGAGATCGACTGGAAGGCTTCAGACAAAATCGCCCTGGATGCGGCACCTCCATTGGAGGGGATAGGGGAAGGGCCCACGGAAGGCTCGCGATCTTTCGCTCCAACGGAGAATACCCGGTTTACGATCAAGGTTCCAGGCCTGCTCAAGGGCGCTCAGCGCGAGTGGGATGTCAAGGTGATACCCAGCCAGAGTACCGGACTGCTGGGAGGCGTTGCCCAGTGTGGCGGCAGTCCCCAATCCGTATCGACATCGTTCACACTGCAGCAAAAAGACACCTCTTCACGGGTCCGAGCCGTGTCGATTGCAAATAACTATAATCGACAGTTGGCTGTCAGCAAGGAAGATATTGAAGTGGAGATACCACCGAATGGTACGACAGATCGCTTCAAGAATGCGTCCGTTATCGGTACATGGACGGTTCGTACCCCATTGGCTCCGGATGAAACTTGCGATAATGCGCTCGACGCGGTACGGGGCCGATTAACCATCAGAACGCAGATGAGCTGCGAGGAGAGACCCAATGGCGGCCCTTGACCAGTTTCAGACCATCGTGATCGTAATGATGGAAAACCGATCCTTCGATCACGTTCTCGGGCACCTCAGCATGGCCCGCTTTGGCAATCGGAAGGACGTGGATGGGTTGGTCGACCCCGAAACGAACCTCGACTATACCAATTTCCTGGACGGCCAGGGTTATCAACCTTTCGAATTGAAGGATGGACCTCTGTTGCATGACCTGCCCCACAGCAGGGCTCGTGTAGCGACTCAACTGGCAAAGACCGGTTCGCGTTTCACAATGAGCGGTTTCGCCGATGCCTATTTCCAAGCGACAGGCAGCAAGGTCAAGGACCCACCATCATTGGGATTTCTATCGCCTGGCGATACGCCAATATCGAGTTTTCTGGCCGCACAGTATGCCGTATGCGATAACTGGTTTGCTCCGCTTCCGACGGATACTCAGCCGAATCGTTCAGTGGCGTACAGCGGCTACAGCATGATCGACGACACGAAACCGCGCCCCATCCCAACAGTGAAGGGAAGTTTTATCTTTGAGTGGCTGAATTCCCGCAATGTCAGTTGGCGCGTCTATCACTGCGGGGTTTCATTCTTCACTCTTTTCGATCGTTTTCATGAAGAGGTACTGGGACCTGATTTCCGCAGCTTCAGGCATTTTCCGGCAGATTTCGAGTCGGAATCAGTCTCGGAGATGCCTAGCGTGATATTCATCGAGCCTGAGTATACTGATTCTCCTGTCCATTTCGGTTGGATACCCAACGACAACCATCCTCCCACGCCTATCGGACCTGGCGAAAACTTCCTGCGGGATATTTACAGCCTGCTGACCCGGGACAGTGCAAAATGGAACCGTACGCTGTTGATTACTATGCATGATGAGCATGGCGGATTCTTCGATCATGTTCCGCCGCTCGCGATCCCTGCCGTGGTTCCGCCTCATTCGCTATTCTCAACCGCGTTTGGGAGCACCGGCCCGAGGGTTCCGGCGCTTATCGCATCACCATGGATCCGGCCAGGTACTGTTTTCAAGGGATCGATGGATCACACATCGATCCTGCAATTGCTATCCGAGAAATTCGCTGGCACGCCGGACTATAACGATGAGGTCGCGCGAAGGAGAAAACTGGGGATACAAAGCGTGTCGCAGGTACTCGCCGATTCACTTGCCCAACCAAGGACCGACATCCCGCCACCGCCACGGGAGACGATTTCCAGCACGACAGCGCAGGCACCGCAGCTTGATCCGCAGACCGATAGTCAGCAGGCTTTCAGCGCAGCTGCGAAAGATCTTCTGAGGTACGACCGCAAGCGAGCACTGGAAAAATATCCTGAGCTTGTGCACCTCCCTGAAGAACCTCCCCCGGCTTCCCGGAATTGATGAGGGCACCTTCACCCTCACTATCACCGTGTTTTTTTCAGGCGAGCACTTTCGCGATTCGTTCGAGTGCGTTTTCCAGGTTGGCCATGGTAGTGGCGAAGGAAAGACGAATATATCCTTCGCTTCCGAACGCTGAACCCGGTACCACCGCCACGCCGCCGTGTTCCAGAAGATATTCACTGAAGGCGATATCGCTGCCATCCTTGATATCGCCCTTGGCACGCAATTCGCTTATCGCCTTCCGGACGTCTGCGAAAGCGTAGAACGCGCCCTCGGACAAAAGGCACTCGATGCCGGGGATGGCGTTGAGCGCGTCAGTGACGAACCGGTTACGGTCCCTGAATGCGGCCACCATGGGTTGAATACAGGCTTGATCACCGTTAAGGGCTGTTTCCGCAGCCACTTGCGAAATGGAAGTGGGATTGGATGTACTCTGGGACTGAATATTTTCCATGGCGGTAATGATATGTGCCGCTCCCGCGCAGTAACCAATACGCCAACCCGTCATGGCGTAGGCCTTGGATACGCCATTGAGCACGATGGTACGCGAATATAGCTCGGGGCACGCATTGAGTATATTCACGAATTTTCCGCCGGAAAGCAAAATATGTTCGTACATATCGTCGGTGGCCACGAGAATATCGGGATGCCTGAGCAGAACTTCGCCCAGGGCTTTGAGCTCATCCAGCGTATAAACCCCGCCCGAAGGGTTGCTGGGGCTGTTGATGACGAACATCCTGGTTCTGGGCGTGATGGCTTTTTCCAGTTGCGCCGCGGTTATCTTGAAACCCTGCTCGATGCCGGCCTCGACGATCACCGGTTTGCCCTCCGCGATAAGAACGATGTCGGGATAGGACACCCAGTAGGGCGCGGGTATGATGACTTCGTCGCCAGGGTTGATGGTGGAAAGCACCAGATTGAAAAAGCTCTGCTTTCCGCCGCACGAAACCAGGATCTGGCGGGCAGTATAGTCAAAACCGTTGTCGCGCTTGAATTTGGCAACGATCGCATTCTTGAGGCCGGGGGTGCCGCCTACTGCCGTATACTTTGTAAAACCCCTGTTGATGGCGGCGATGGCGGCATCCTTGATATGCTGCGGGGTATCGAAATCCGGCTCGCCGGCACCCAGTCCGATGATGTCCTTGCCCTCTGCCTTGAGCCGTGCAGCCCGGGCGGTGACCGCTAAAGTAGGGGAGGGCTTGATGGCCTGAACGCGCTTCGAGAGTTCCACGATAATGTCCTTACGCTGATGTCGGCTGTGCCCGCATGGTAAAATTAGCTGGATAGCCGAAGAATGATTTCGAAATAACTGAGCCCGCGATTATACCTGTGATCCAGACCTTCCCCAATAGTCCTTACAAACTGCATCAGTTGTTCGAGCCTGCCGGCGATCAGCCTGAAGCGATCGACAAGCTGGTGGAAGGGATCGAGGACGGCCTCGCGTTCCAGACATTGCTGGGTGTAACGGGTTCTGGCAAGACCTTCACCATGGCCCATGTGATCGCCCTGCTGGGGCGTCCTGCGATTATCATGGCGCCCAATAAAACACTCGCAGCTCAGCTTTATGCGGAAATGCGCGAGTTCTTTCCGGAAAACGCCGTTGAGTACTTCGTATCCTATTACGACTATTATCAACCGGAGGCTTATGTTCCTTCGCGTGATCTGTTTATCGAAAAGGATTCCGCGATCAATGAGCACATCGAGCAAATGCGTTTGTCTGCGACCAAAGCGCTGCTTGAGCGAAACGACACCATAATCATCGCCTCGGTTTCATGTATATATGGTATTGGTGATCCGGTGGATTACCACGGCATGATCCTGCATTTGCGCGAACAGGAAAAAATTACCCAGCGCCAGGCCATACAGCGTTTGATCGAAATGCAGTACGAACGCAACGACTTTGAATTCGCGCGTGGAACCTTCAGGGTGAGGGGAGACGTACTCGACATATTTCCCGCTGAAAGTTCGGAAACCGCAGTGCGCGTATCGCTATTCGATGACGAAGTGGAAAGCATGACGCTGTTTGATCCGCTCACCGGGCATACGTTGAAAAAAGTGTCACGTTATACGGTTTATCCGTCCAGCCATTATGTAACCCCCCGAAGTACCACGTTACGCGCGATCGAAACGATCAAGGCCGAGTTGCGGGAACGCATAGATTATTTTCACCTGCACAACAAATTGGTGGAGCTCCAGCGTATCGAACAGCGCACTCGTTTCGATCTGGAGATGCTTAACGAATTGGGTTTCTGCAAAGGCATTGAGAACTATTCGCGGCATTTGTCCGGAAAAAAAGAGGGTGAACCTCCGCCTACGTTGCTGGACTACCTGCCGTCTAATACATTGATGGTAATCGACGAGAGCCACGTCACAGTCCCTCAGATAGGGGGCATGTACAAGGGAGACCGTTCACGTAAGGAAAATCTGGTGGAATACGGCTTTCGCCTGCCTTCGGCGCTGGACAACCGCCCGCTACGGTTTGACGAATTCAGGAAAATCATGCCGCAAACGGTATTTGTTTCCGCGACTCCCGCGGAGTTTGAACGGGTGCACAGCGGGCAAGTCGTGGAGCAGGTGGTACGGCCCACCGGCCTGGTGGATCCGCAGATCGAGGTTCGTCCCGCTACAACCCAGGTCGATAATCTCATGTCCGAAGTCAGCCTGCGCACGGCCAAAGGCGAACGGGTATTGGTAACGACACTGACCAAACGCATGTCCGAGGATTTGACGGACTATTTTTCCGATCACGGTATCAAAGTACGCTACCTACACTCGGACATCGATACAGTGGAACGGGTAGAGATCATTCGCGACCTGCGGCTTGGGAAATTCGACGTGCTGGTGGGGATCAACCTGCTACGGGAGGGGTTGGATATACCCGAAGTATCGCTGGTAGCCATACTGGACGCCGACAAGGAAGGATTCCTGCGTTCCGAACGTTCCCTGATACAGACCATCGGCCGTGCCGCACGTCACATTAATGGCACCGCGATTTTATATGCCGACCGGATCACCAATTCCATGCGCCTGGCGATGGACGAAACCGAGCGTCGCCGCAATAAACAAACGTTGTTTAACCAGGAACACGGCATCACACCGCGAAGCGTACATAAGCGTGTGAAGGATTTGATCGATGGGGTTTACAACATTGAAACCGCCCAGCAGCATCTCAAGGCAGCGCAAGTGCAAGCGCGCTACGACTCGATGAGCGAAGCGCAACTGGCCAGGGAAATCAAGGCGTTCGAGAAGCAGATGCACGATGCCGCAAAGAACCTGGAATTCGAAAAAGCGGCAGAATATCGGGATGAACTAAAAAAGCTAAAAAACAAGCTCTTCGTGGGGTTTGTTGAACCAGAATCTGGGAAAGATCCGGAAAAAACAATTAAATATCAAAAAATACGGAAGGGCGCATAACATCGCTGAAAATCAGTCGCTTACCTCGCAATATTAATGTTGTTTCAAGCTAATTCACTATTGTGGCTGAATTGACGAAAATAATTTGATCAAAGGTTCGGTTGAGCGTTTTGCTATTGAAACCCTTCATAACCAGGCTCTGTTCAAAACGAACACGATCACCCACCTTTACTCGAGTAGTCGGGGCGGCGATCCAGAAACGTTTTTCAGTATTGGCCAACTCCATATAGGTATAACCTGGCGCATCCAACGTAGAAAGCACTTTGCCTTCATTGCTCGGCATTCCCGCGGCCGCGCTCGCAGTACTGGTACCTGCTGTTTCCGCCAGCACATGTAACGGGCTCAGCAGCATGAGTCCGATGGAAAAAGCTACCGTTAGGTGGGATATTCTCAAAATTGTCTCCAGGATCGATAATATTGGCAGGACGAAATCATACACCTCAATTCCTGAGGTTCCAACCGAAAAAATTGTTTCGCTTGGGTAGCGTACTGCTTCAGATGCTTATTTTTTGCTGAGAAGAAAGAAAATCAAGGACTTCCAGTCCAGGGATCAACCTTGCGATCAGGCGGAGGACCCGCTTGTCCAGGGGTAGATCGAGGATCAAAGACAAAAAGGGAGGGTGTGGAACCACCATCCAGCGCCGTCGGCGAACCAGGCAGGGTACGAGGCATCACCATGATGCCAGGGGCAAGCGTACTTGAAGATAGCGAATCTGTCGCAGACTGGGCACTGATGGCGTTGACACCCGCCTGATGATATTTACGCGCGCAAATTGCAGTTCCTTCCTCTATGCTGGTTCCTGCTTTCTGCTCTGCCGCTTCACAGCTCAATCTTTGATAGACAGCCATATATTCAGACGCTTCTTTGTACTGACCCGCTTTCATCAGTTCTCTCACATGAAGCTGTGCGTCCTTGAACTTGCTTTGGGGGTCCGGCTTTTCAAATATCGGAGGCGCATCCGCCGCTAATGCGACGGTTGAAATGATCGTGGTAAAAATAGCCAGAACTATAAGTTTCATGTTTTCTCCTTTCAATGAATGGAGTTTGAGAATTATAAGACGGCGCCCTAAAAAATTTGTAACGCTTATTTACTCATTCAATCATAAGCTGTTTTCAACAAGTTGAAAAGTGAAAGAATAAAGACAGCCGAACGGTTTCAAGTCAGATCCAAATCGCACGGATCATGTTCCCATATGGTCGTTGGAGCTACCGCAGCAAGATCTCCTGGACTTGTTGGTTTTACTTGTTGGTTTTATGTGTGGCGGTTTTCGGTCAATACCGTCTCAAGCCATGAGAACGCGCCATCGAAAGACGTGTCGGCATGCATGAATGCATCGAATCTGGGCATGGCCGACTGGTGAACCCCACGCCGGAGGACCACTTTCGCACATGTCCAAAGACCGGATTCTTGAGGTGGTGGGAGAGGTGGTTTACCCTCAAATAGCGTAGACGCTAAAGAAGATCAAAAAGGGTGAACTGGTCGAGTGGGCGAATGCAAAATTATCTGGCTTGCGCTGGTTGCGGGTAATCTCGACGTGTAGGCGCCGCAGGAATAATCTTAAAACTGTGCCGCTACAGACTCCTATCCGGGTCTGTAACGGCAAGAGGGAAGAGAACATATATGTGAAAACTCAGGATCGCGGAATTGACCTGCGCTCCGAAAAGTCGTCTTGGTTTCTATATGCCAATGCTGAAATGATTGACGCAGGGCGTCTTTGGACTAAAAGTCACTATTACCGGTATAACACTACCTTCCATGGAACACACTTGCGTGGCCGCCCCTGAGATGGATACATGAATACCTTGCATAGTGGGGCTTGAGATCCACCAGTTATTGGTCAAAATAAAATGTCCCTGGGCGACAATAAAATTTTCAACAACTATCACCTGGTTGGACTGATTCGTGATCTTCATGGTGCCTTGCACGGCAAAATTCAGTTCATTGGGATAAGTCCCAGCGCTATCGCATACTACAGTCTGGCCATTACCGGTTGCTGATTTAAACCAGTTTGCAACGGCAGTCGTTTTCTTTCTCCCAGCATTAACCATGATGTAGGCTTGATCATGGCCATCCTCCTTTTTTATGCCGGATGTAACGCCGTGATATGGCTGCCCCGATGTTATCGAGTGGCTTGTTTCTGTAAAACTAAAAGCTTTCAGGCCATTTATATCAAAAAATACAAAATTTTCATGAGCGGTAGCCACCTTATTCTCCTTTTTAGTTAATTTCAAGCGTGGAACTTACAGCCCAGTCTGGGTAACCATCCTTAATGGTTGTCCAATCGCCTGGTTCATGGAGGCTACCAATTCAGAACCGAAATCAAATTGAGGAATAGAACAGAAAAACCACCTCACTTACCGGTTGACAGCCTCGTCAGCCAGACCAGCCGCTCCGGAGCATGTTTTTGCATATGAGATTCCACTCAACGATTGGGAATAGCTCTTGGTCGCAGTTATTCCCTGGCTTAAAATCGCGCTAAATACTTGTCGATCCAGCCAACTTTTACATTGCAAGTCTGAATATTCAAGAATGAGAACCCTCATGCTGAAGCGTTGCCCAGAAAAAGGCCCGGCAAAGAGTAGTTGGCCTTGCCGGGCCAGAGACGCCTACTACAAGAGGGAGAAAAAAGTAGACGCCTGATGATAGTTTGCTCAATCGGCTTTAATCACTCTGTTCCCAACCGCACATAAGTGAATAATTTATTTACAGACCGCACCCGCGAAGATAATTTTAATTTGCGCATAATGTATATTATGTTAAATTGACTAATGCTCTTATGCTTTCACCCCGAACTTGAACTTCCCGCGACTAAAAACCCATCCGCGCTGATGCTGGTTTATGAGACACATTCCAGTGCCTTCCGCTCGTGGTAAATGAACGGCCTGATCGGCTGGTTCGTGTCGAGCGGAAAGATTTCTTGTCTTTCCCGTTTTTTTAGCTATAAACAATGTAAGTCATTTCAACCCGGATAATCCATTAGGACTAATGAATTATCCAGGTTCAATTCACAACAAAGCATTTTTCTCCTAAATTCCATGTCGTATACCTATAGGTCCATGGTTTAGAGTCAAAAAAACGGGGAGGAATAATGAATCTCAAACTTGCTAAGTCGCATCGTTGCAAATCAATGGGACTAAATCTCATCATTGTGGTAGCGCTTGCGCCGGCTTACGGACACGCGACCGATGCTGGAACCTCGGTCGGGATTTTTCTCGACCCGATACCATCATGCCCTCCTGCAACTTGTAGCGGGGTAGAAAGGAATTCTTTCAATTGGGGTAAGCCTATGCCTGGTCTTCTTGGTTCACAAGGTAACCTGACCTTTGTTGGAGATAGTTTTTCTCCTTCGGCAGGAGAGATTTTCAAATTAGGAACATTAACCTATCATAACGGCGTAACGATTTCAGGAACAGACGTTACCGAAATCAGGTTGGATATCCCGCTCAACTTTGACGACACAAGCAAAAATTTTACCTATCACACAAGTCTGAGTATTAACAATACGATGAACATCAGCAATCCAAACATCGGCACCCCTGAAGCCAATGCTGATATCGTAAGCTTCGTGGGTGATACTTTTCCATATACCTTTCATGTCCTGGAAGGGGCAACAGCCTCAGTTGATCTTATGGTCAAATTGACTCCAACCGAGAATCACCTCCAATTAGTCGGCCTGGCAAATCCAACTACTGGAGGTTCTGTCAGCATCGTACCTATAATGGACGTCGGCAGAAGTTGGTAGCCTGCTATAAAAAGAGCAAGTGACGAGTGAAAGCAAGCATAAGAATTTTAGTGGTGACTCAAGGCCAAAGTACCCTGGAAGCGCTCCAGGATCTTGGCTACCCCTTGGATACCGGCGCTCGCGCGGGG